>NZ_DERI01000012.1:0-311485 GCF_002362375.1 Maribacter sp. UBA3344
GGGAGCAGATGGAAATGACGGTGCAACCGGTGCGACTGGGCCACAAGGTCCGGCAGGTCCAGCGGGAGCAGACGGAAATGACGGTGCAACCGGTGCGACTGGGCCACAAGGTCCGGCAGGTCCCCAGGGTCCAGCAGGTCAGGATGGTGCAACGGGACCACAAGGTCCAGCAGGTCAGGATGGTCAAGATGGTCAAGATGGCGCAACAGGTCCCCAAGGTCCAGCAGGTGATCCTGCAACTGATGACCAAACATTGGCAACAACTGGAGCTGCAGGCCAAATATCAATTTCTGGTGGTAACGCTATTACCTTGAATGTAAATGATGCTGATTCAAATGCATCAAACGAAATTCAAACTATTACGTCTACTGATGGTTCGGTAACGGTTACTCCAAATGGAATCAATTATAACCTATCTGTGCCAACGGCAAACGGAGCAGAAACCATAGTGGAAGCGGCACCGGATACAGATATCAGTGTTACTGGAACTGGTACGTCGGCTGATCCATATTTAATTGCCAATACAAGACCGGATATTTTCTATCCACCTTCTATTGAGGTAGATGTGGCAACAACGGGTACAGGTAGAACAATTGATTTACATGCGGAGTATTTAGCTCAGTACGGTACACCGGCAGTGGTTAGCGCAGGTGCCCCAACAGCAATACCAACTTATGCGAATAATGAATTGTATTATTATGTAACATATTATGATACAACTGTATTTGCAAATGTTAGTGTAAACGCTACGGGTATAATGACTTACGATGTTATAGCGGCTCCAACAGATTATAATACACTGATCAATGTAGTTTTTGTAGCTCAATAATTAGCTAATTGAAACAAAGATCCCAAATCGATTTGAAAAAAAATTATACATATAGAACTATAATCCTAGGCATTGTTTTTACAGTGCTGGGGATTTTTGTCTCAAACGCGCAGTTTTTATTGCAGGCTCCAACAGATAGTGATCAAAATAACTTTCGTTGGTACGAAGCCTCGGATACTGCAACAGTTTTGGGTACAGATTCTTTTTACGAAGTAACCCAACCTGGTATTTACTTTGCAACATACGATGGTACTTTATGTGGTTCTAATGCAACGGGTTATTTTATTGTAACGGATTGTAATAATCCTGAGAATGAAGTAACCATGGATATTACCAACAATGTATCTACCGGAGCTACGGTAAATTGGAGTCCGGCTATTACGGGAGACCAATTAAGGCCAATGGTAACTGCAACCGATGCTGTTGTAAAATATACGGCGATGGTAACCAAGGCGGGCAATACGTTCAACCTCCCTAATTTTACTGTGGTTTGTTTACCACAAGCAGCAGACTTAGAAGACGATTTTGTAACCACTGATGAAGAAGTACCTGTAGTTATAGATATTTATGGTAATGATGCCGATTTACCCGATGTTGGTGCTTTAACAGCGACCGATCCTTCTAATGGTTCGGTAACCATTGATGATGGTGGTACACCCAATGATCCTTTAGATGATATTGTAACCTACACTCCAGATACAGATTTTAATGGTACCGATAGTTTTGACTATACCATTTGTAATGCTTATGGAGATTGTAGCACAGCTACAGTAACCATTGAAGTTTTACCGGTTTTAGATACCAACGATGATTCCATTGCAATTGATATAAATGCAATTACTGCCATAGATACATGGCAATTGAACGATAATGATTTGCCAACAGATGGTTCGTTCAGTGTTACACAACCCACCAATGGTTCTGTTACCGTTGATGATAATGGTACGCCAAATGACCCATCAGATGATATTCCTACGTATTTTCCTAACAATAATTACTTAGGTACAGATGCTTTTGACTATACGGTTTGTGATACTGTTGGTAACTGTAGTACATCAACCATTACAATTATGATAAATCCATTAGGTGTAGATATGGATAGTGATGATGATGGTATTGTAGATAGCTTTGAAGATTTAAATTTAGATGGTGATAACGATCCATCTACCAACCCGACCGATACGGACGGAGATGGATTTCCGGATTATTTGGATATCGATGCAGATGGCGATGGTATACCCGATAATGTTGAAGCTCAGGCAACTACTGAATACATTCCGCCATCAGGGATCGATGCGAATACCAATGGTTTAGATGATGCCTATGAAGCTAATGGTTTAACTGGAATATTCCCAGTAGATACAGATGGAGATAACCTGCCGGATTATTTAGATGAGGATAGTGACAATGATAATGTGCCGGATGCTATAGAAGGTCATGACTATGACCATGACGGTATTCCAGATGTTGTAGCAATTGGTTCTGATAAGGATAATGACGGTTTAGATGATGGATATGAAGGAGCAATTTCTGTAGATACCGATGTCAACGATGAAATTGATGACCCGTATGCACAACTTCCTAATACCGATAGTGATGAAGAATCAGATTATAGGGATACGGATGATGACGATGATGGTATTGAGACTCGTGATGAAGATTTAAATCTAAACGGGGATTATGCGGATGATGATACGGACGGTGATGGTATACCTAATTATTTGGATTCAGATTTAGGTCAATTAGAAGAAGAAATTGAAGTTTTCAACGTTATTACACCTAACGGTGATGGTATTCATGATGTTTTAAGAATAAACGGATTGGAAAATTATCCTAATAACACCTTGAAAATCTATAACAGATGGGGAGTATCGGTTTATATGACCAAGGCATATAATACAGAAGGTAATGTCTTTGATGGTACTTCTGAAGGAAGGGTAACAGTAGATGTTGATCGTAAATTACCGGTAGGTACATATTTCTATATACTGGATTATGAACTGCCTAATGGAGAAACCGAAACATTGTCTGGTTACATATATATAAATAGATAAGAACAATGCTTAAAGATTTTATATACAATAATAAAGTGCAACTACTAAAACGGGTTTTCACCATAGTGATGCTTGGTCTTGGGGTATTTTGTTACGGCCAGCAAGACGCGCAGTACACTCAGTATATGTATAATACCATTAGTGTGAATCCTGCATACGCCGGCTCTAGAGGGCATATAAGTATAGGTGCTTTACATAGATCTCAATGGGTGGGCTTAGATGGTGCACCAACTACACAGACTTTTAATGCACATTCCCCAATTGGATATAGAGGTGTAGGCTTAGGACTTTCTATTGTTAATGATGAAATAGGACCTACGTCAGAAACTAATTTTGATATCGATTTTTCATACACCGTATGGACTTCAACCGAGGGTAGATTAAGTTTTGGTTTAAAAGCAAGTGCTAACTTGTTGGATATTAGGTTTTCAGAATTAAATCAATATACTACAGATCCTACTTTACAGCAAGATATAGATAATAGACTTTCGCCAAATATTGGAGCGGGAGTATACTATCATACAAATAGGTTTTATGCGGGTTTGTCCGTACCCAGATTTCTAGAGACCACACACTTTCAAGGATCAAATTTATCTACGGCAAAAGAACAAATGAACCTTTATTTGATTACCGGATATGTTTGGGATTTAAACGAATTTTTAAAATTTAAGCCAGCACTACTTACCAAAGTGGTAAGAGGAGCACCTTTACAAGTAGATTTATCGGCGAACTTCATGTTGAACGATAAATTTATTTTAGGAGCGGCCTATAGATGGGATGCCGCCTTTAGTGGTATGGCTGGGTTTAATGTATCAAACAAATTTTTAATTGGTATAGCATACGATAAAGAAACAACGGAACTTGGTAATACAGCTTTTAACGATGGATCTTTTGAAGTTATTTTCAGATATGATTTCATAACTACCAAGAACAATTTAAAATCTCCTCGTTTTTTCTAGTATTTTCTTTTTATACATCATTACGTAAAATAAGTTAAAGGCCTTATTTTTACGTTATGAAGGAAGAACAGGTAATTCTCGTAAATCAAGATAACGAACAAATTGGTACCATGCCCAAAATGGAAGCCCATGAAAAGGCGGTGTTGCATAGGGCATTTTCAGTATTTATTGTAAATGACAACGGAGATATCATGTTGCAACAAAGAGCGGCATCAAAATATCATTCTCCATTACTTTGGACCAATACATGTTGTAGCCATCAGCGCGTTGGTGAATCCAATATTGAAGCCGGCAAAAGAAGGTTGCAGGAAGAAATGGGATTTCAGGCTGAATTGAAAGAGTTATTTTCCTTTATATATAAAGCTCCTTTTGATAATGGATTAACGGAACATGAATATGATCATGTTATGTTAGGTAGTTTTAATTCAGAACCTAACATAAATCCTGATGAAGTAGAAGCCTGGAAATGGATGTCACCGGAAGCTGTAAAAGAGGATATTTCTAAAAATCCCAACGATTATACAGCGTGGTTTAAGATTATCTTCGATAAGTTTTACGAACATTTATTTAATACGCCGGCGTAATGATGAAGGTCAAGGTAAGTAGAAAAGCACATTTTAATGCAGCCCATAGATTATATAGGAAAGATTGGGATGATAGTAAAAACATTGAAATTTTCGGTAAATGTAATAACCCTAATTTTCATGGTCATAACTATGAAATGGTTGTGAGCGTAACAGGTGAAATAGATCCAGAAACAGGTTTTGTAATGGATATGAAGGTGTTAAAAGATTTGATCAAAGTTGAGATTGAAGATTATTTAGATCACAAAAACCTTAATGTTGAGGTAGAAGAGTTTAAAAGCTTAAATCCTACGGCTGAGAATATTGCAGTAGTTATTTGGAAAAGATTGCGTTCGCATATTCAAAAAAGTCATGAGCTTGAAGTGGTTCTTTATGAAACACCTAGAAACTATGTTACATTTTCCGGATAAATTTAAAATGTAAGAAAAAACTTTATTTTTCGTTATTAGTTTAATTTAGTAGACCAACAAAAAAACAATCAATGATACATCCATTAAAATTTAAGCCTATTTTAAAAGAAAGGCTATGGGGAGGCACCAAATTAAAAGAGGTGTTTGGAAAACCAATAGAGAGTGATATTACTGGTGAAAGCTGGGAATTATCTACCGTACCAGGAGATATTTCGGTGGTGACCAATGGAAGCTTAGAAGGTAAATCGCTTCAAGAATTAATAGATTCCAATGGCGAGGAGTTGTTAGGGAAAAGCGTTGTTGAGCGTTTTGGAAAGGAATTTCCCATTTTAATAAAATTCATTGATGCAAAACAAGACCTATCTATTCAATTGCACCCAAATGATGCCTTGGCAAAAGAACGTCATAATTCTTTTGGTAAGACAGAGATGTGGTATATTATGGATGCAGATCCTAAGGCAGAGCTTATAGTTGGTTTCAATAAAGATGTTACCAAAGAAGAATATGCTGAAAGTGTTGCTAATGATACCCTACTTGATCTTCTTAATTATGAGCAAGTTAAAGAAGGGGATACATTCTTTATCAATACCGGAAAAATTCATGCTATAGGGGCAGGGGTAATGTTGGCAGAGATTCAGCAAACTTCAGATGTTACCTATCGTGTTTTTGATTTCAATAGAAAAGACAAAGATGGAAACCTTAGGGAGTTACATACAGACTTGGCATTAGATGCTGTAGACTATGAAAAGAAAGACGATTTTAAAGTTTCTTATAGCCAGGAAAAGAATGAAGTAAATACCATGGTAGATTGCCCATATTTTAAAACGAACTTTATTGAGCTTACTGAAAACTTGGAATTGGATACGGTAAATAGAGATTCGTTTACCATTTTTATGTGTGTTGGCGGTGAAGCTAAGATCAGTACTGCAGAAGGTGAAGTAGCTATTAAGAGTGGCGAAACGGCACTATTACCAGCATCTACACAGAAAATTTCATTACAATCTACAGGAGCTAAATTGTTAGAGGTTACTATTTAAGCTGTAATTAACAATACGGCAAACCAAAAATTGTACTTTTGTAAAAAATAATTAGAGATGGCAAGTATTAAAAATTTAAAGAAAGATATTAATAATGTTCTTGGTGACATTATAGAAGGTGTTTATATAGTAGAGGCAACCAACGGTACTACGCATTCAAAAGAGGGTACTGCCATTATTGATGAGGCAATAGCTACATTTGATGAATTGGTAGCTAAAGTCAATAAGAATGATGTTGAGAACAAAAAAGCACATTTCAAAGAAGTAAGAAGTGATTTGGAAACAAAAGCAACTAAATTGGTAGAGGACCTAAACAAGTTGGCTTAATTCAAAATTCCTTTAGAAATAAAAAAGCATCCTGATCATTAGGATGCTTTTTTATTTATACCAATTTGGTAAGTGTATTAATTCTTTCCAAGTAGTGCAGCTAGCTCTTTACCATATTTAGATGCCGCCACCTCTGGTGATAGCACACTATAAATAGAATCTAAATATTTTTTGTTGGCATCTGGTATTTCCTTAAGTGCAACATAAGGCGCAATAAAGGATGATTTGTTGTTAAGAGCAAAATTGATGGCAAAAGCATAGCCGCGTTGTAAATTTCTATTGCTGATATTTTCTAGGGAATCAATACTCACAGCACTTACGTCACCCTTTGCTTGCGCGGCATTCATCATAATTTCAATATTTCTCTTATTAATGCCAGACATGGTCTCTCTGTATTCTTCAAGTCTTTTTTGAGTTTCAGAGCCGGTAATTTTAGCTGTGGTATCAAATGTATTCCAATCGGAATTTATGGTCATCGTACCTGGTTCCGCAAAGAAAGTAATACGGTCATTGATATCGTTGTTATCTTTCTTATCTAAATACAGATAAAATATTTCAGGACTGGATAATTTGGTTTTGAAAGAGAAATTTCCATCTCCGTTAATGGCAACCGAATCTACAGTAATTAAAACTGAATCTGGTACATGTTGCAGGTAAAGCGTACCTTTTTTTAAACCTTTTATTTTACCGTTTACAATTAGGGTTTCTTTTGTGTTATCACCACAAGAGCTCAACGCCAATAGTGCAGTGATTACGAATAATATTTTCTTCATTCTTCTGATTTAGGGCGCAAATATCTATAAAATTTGATAATTAAGAACGCCAACTTTTTAATTTGTTAGTAACTAAGGTCTGTTTATAAGCTTGAAGCCACTTCCATCAAATATGCACATAGCAATGCGCCACCTGTACCTACAACGTAGCCTAAAACGGCCAATAATACTCCTACCGAGGTCAATGAAGGGTGAAATTCAGCAGCTACAACAGGTGCAGAAGCAGCGCCACCAACATTCGCCTGACTACCTACCGCTAGAAAGAAATACGGAGCTTTTATCATTTTAGCCACTAATATCATTAATCCTGCGTGAATGCTGATCCAAATAAAACCAACGGCGATCAATCCTGGATTTTCAAGAACTTTGCCAAGGTCCATTTTCATACCAATGGTGGCAACCAAAATATAAATGAACATTCCACCAATTTTGCTGGCACCCGCCCCTTCATAATTTTTAGCTTTGGTGAAAGAAAGTGCTATACCTAAACCAGTAGCGATAACCACCATCCAGAAAAAACTAGAACCTAAGAAAGATAAAAAACTTTTTTGGTCGCTTACTACATCAAAACTACTGGTTAAATATGTGCTCATGTAATCACCAAAAAAATGAGCGATACCTACTGCTGTAAATGCCAAGGCAAGCATAATCATATAATCGTTCAAGGTAGGTACACGGGTAATTTTCTCCGTAAACTCGGTCACCTTTATTTTTAAGGTTTCAATAGCAGAAGTATCAGCCTTTAACCATGTATCAATTCTTTTGGTTTTACCAACTCCTAATAAAACAATGGCCATCCAAACATTGGCTACCACAATATCAATTAATACCATACCACCATATTTTTCAGGGTTATATTGAAAAATTTCTAGCATGGCAGCTTGGTTGGCACCACCACCGATCCAACTACCGGCAATTGTAGATAGTCCCCTCCAAATAGCATCAAAATCGTTACCGCCAACTGTATCGGGTGAAAAGATAGATACAATAAGAATAGCAATGGGACCACCGATAATAATACCTGCGCTACCGGTCAAAAACATAATAATTGCCTTAGAGCCTAAGTTGCTAATAGCTTTAATATCTATACTTAAGGTCATAAGTACCAAGGCAGCCGGTAAAAGATATCTACTTGCCATAAAGTATAAATTGGAGATTTCATCGGAAACTATGCCGGTACTTGTCAGTATTGCAGGTAATAAATAGCACATAAGAACAGCCGGGACTATGGAATAAAACTTGCTCCAGAAGCCCGTTTTTTTATTTGAGGTGTAAAAGATGAAACCTAAGCACAGTGCTAAAAGTCCAAAAACTACAGTGTCATTTGTTATAATGGGCTGGGCAATTAAGTGTGGCATATACATATAGGTAAGTTGCTAATTTCAAATATAGTTAATTCACTAAGTTTTCTGCAATGTAATGCGCTACACCATCTTGGGTGTTTTCTAATGTTATATAAGTTGAAATAGCTTTTACTTCTTCTCTTGCATTTGCTACGGCAACACCGCAGCCTACATTTGAAAGCATATCTATATCATTATAATTATCTCCAAATGCGATTACATCTTGCAATGATTCATGGTCTTTTAATAGCAGCTGTATAGCAGATAGTTTTGAAACTTCTTTTGGAGCAATCTCAATTAAAGTATCGTTAGAACGGTAAAGATTCAGTAATGCACCCAATTTTTCATTAAGAATAGGCATTAATTCATCTGCACTTTCTTTAGTACACATAAGCATAATTTTGTGAGCACCTATTTTTCGTTCATTCCAGTCGCTTAAAGTAGTATCGGTATCTTGAAAAGTAGGGGTAGATTTAGTGTATTTAATTTCTTTTTCTACACGTACCGATGTTCTTGGAACGTACCATTCATTTTTATAATATAGTCCTAAGTCTGCATTAAGCCCTTTACACAACAAATAAATTTGGTTTAAAACGGAAATAGGTATGAATACAGATGTAATTTCAGTATTGCCAGATAGTACCAAAGCGCCATTATAACATATTATAGGCTGTTCTTTAATACCTAAATCTTCTTGAATGTAATACATAGCACTGGGCATTCTTGCGGACACTAGTATTATGTTGGTTTCATGTTTAATTTTATTGATCTGTTCAATAAGATATTTAGAAACGTCACTTTTAGAAGATAGCATTGTACCATCTAAATCTGAGCATAGGAATTTGAATTTCATTTTAAATATTTAACCAGTAGGTAAGTTTTAAGTTGATAGAACGATATTTGGGTTCAAACGAATTGACAAAATAATTGTCATTATACACTATAAATAAATCTGACAATGGAGCAAAACGCCATTGCAACCTAGAGTTAAAACCTAAATTATCTCTTTGGTTACTATATTGTACCAGCGTAGACCAAAATATAGACTTGCTAAAGGTAACATCTATTTTAGGACTAATTAGCCAAATATCTGTACTTGAATAGGGTTCCGGTAACGATATTTTATCATAGTTCATGGCCAATGACAAAAAAACTTTGGGTTGAAATCTTAAAAACATTTCAGCTCCCAAAGAAAATCTATCTCCATTAAAAAAGCTTCCTAACGTAGGTTCAATGCTATAAGCAAATCTTTTTCTGCTGTCAGATTGGTATTCCAATGAAATAAAATTATAATGATAGCCAAGCATTTCGGGTAGTGGTATGGCATCATCTAAGTTGGTAGGGTCAAAATCTTCGAATAAATAGGTGTAGGAATGGGTGTATGATACATTTATTTCTGATTGGTCATTAAATTTAGATTCCCAAGCCCCCATAAGGTCATAGTCTGTATGTAAAAAATCATTTTCTGGACTCCAGGTCAACACTGGGAAAAATTGAAAACTGTGACTCTGTAAAGCACTGTTTTCCGGCCAAAAGACACGCTCAAACATTGTGGCTGTCTTAAAAATATCTGTTCTACGAATAAAACCAAGATCGGATCTAAAGTCTTCACCTATATAAACTAAGTCCTCAAAAAAATTCCAGTTTCTAGAATTGTATTGCATAAATGCTCCTGACGAAAGATTTGCCTTGCCTGCATCATGTGCAAATGATTTATGTAGATAGAATTTACCATTCCATATATTGTTATCCGATATCAAATTATAATCAATACCGGCAACCCTATTATAGCGATCTTCATCATCTTGAAAATCATAGTCCTTAAACGTTTGTCTATTGATAAAGAACATTCCAATATTGGAACGTCCAAAAACATTTTGCTGAAGCGCCAACATGGTGTTGTTGTTCGAAGCTATATTTTCTTCAATATCTTCAGCGGTCTGTAGATTTAGAAAACCCAATCTAAGCCCTTTATTGATCTTGCCGCTTAAACGTACACCGCCAATTATTTTATTTTCTATAGTATTGTCTGCAGTATCTTTGACTATACCTATACGTCTTGAGAAGAACGGATTTGCATCTCTACCACCACCAAAGCTGCCAAAAAGGTCACTGTTGTCAATAAAGAACTGTCTTTTTTCGGGCAGGGAAACTTCAAATCTGGTGAGGTTCGTAATCTGGTCGTCTACCTCTACTTGAGAAAAATCGGGATTTACCGTAACATCTAAATTCATACTATTGCCAATGGCAATTTTGGCATCTCCACCTACATTAAGTTTTGTATTGGCTTCATCCAATTCAAAGTCCTTTTGTGACCCCATATTTATATACGGAATAACAGCAAGTGGCGTACGGAATTTACCCAATGGTTGTTCAAAAATCATATCACCCATAAAGGTGAGACCGTAAATATTCTGATTTTGGGGAATATTTGTCCAAGTACTGTTCTCGTTAGATTGTGTATCAAATCTATAACTATTAAAACGCCATTTTGTTTCCCCTTCTTTAAACTTGAAGGCAGTTAATGGTATAACCATTTCAGAAGTGTAGTAATCTTCATATATTTTAGAATCTCCCCTCCATTTCACATCCCATGAAATAGTAAATCCGTTAAGGTTTAGTCCACCACCTGAAACTAGTCCTTCTCGTCTTACACCGTAAGGGTTTATACCGAATAAAAAAGCATTGTTTCCATCATTGAAAGTATCAAAGAGCAAGGTAATGTTATCACTGTTGCCAGCTCTAAAATCTCGTTTTAACGATTGTATCGAATAATCTTGCCCAGCTGTGTAAATGGTTATTCCAACGTAAAGATTCTTGTCGTCATAAAGCATTTTAATTTCTGATTGCTTTTTAGATTGTACAGAATCTGTTGGGAAGTATTGCCAAAATTTATCCGCTTTGTCTGCCTCTATCCATACGGGTTCATCAAGAATACCATCGGGAGTTATGTTGGCGGTTATTTTTTTTACAACAAATGATTTATCGTTGGTTTGGGCATTTAAAAGTATGCAAAAAAGTATAAGCACTAAAGTACTTAGGTATTTGGTCATTTTGGTAAAAGTTTGGTAGTCAACCAAATTTAAGTTTTTGTTTGTTAAATAAGTTGTACAACTGTAATAAAAACACAAAAAATGTAACTAAAACCGAATTTTAATACCTGAATGATTTTAACCTTTAAACTTTTTACTCTTCTTTTTATTGGGGTTCTTAAATAGACGTTTAAAAAAACCATCGCGCTTTATTGGGTCGCAATTTAAAGCTTCTTGTACCGTAACAGTCGGTTTTGGAAAGGTCGGTTTTGTATATGTATTAAATTGCTTGTCCTTATTCAATTCTTTCATCCAAAGTCCAAACAAGGGTAGGGCGGCATTGGCACCTTGTCCAATGCTTGTATTGCTAAAACCAATTTCGTGTTGATCTAGGCCTACCCAAGTAACATGAACAAGTTTAGGGGTAAGGGCAACAAACCAAGCATCTTTATTATTCTGTGTTGTTCCGGTTTTACCGGCAATATCATTTTTGAGTCCATAGGTGCTTCTAAGTCTAGCTGCAGTTCCAGAATTAACGGTAGATTTCATCATTTCTATCATTATTTGTCCGGTTTCTTTTGAAAATGCCGATTTTTCGTTCAATTCAGGTTTAAATTCAACTAAAACCGAATCCCTATGATCGGAAATACTTTTAATCAAGTTGGGCTCAATATGTTTTCCATTATTGGTATAGCTGGTATAGGCCTTTGCTAAATCAATGATTTTTATTTCTCCCGTACCAAGTGCAATAGAAGCTTCTTTAGGAAGTTTACTATCAATGCCCATATTTTTTGCCATGAGAAGAACGTTTTCAATTCCGGCCTTTTCCAGAACTTTTACGGCAATAGTATTGATAGAGTTGCTTAGCCCTTCTTCCATAGAGTAGTTGAGGTACGCTTCATCCTTATTTCCAGAATTGGATGGCGACCAACCTTTTAAATTATCATATGCTATTTCTTCTGCAGAGAAATAGGTGCAGGGAGAAACGCCTTGGTCAACCGCAGTAGTGTAGACTATAGGTTTAAAAGTAGAGCCTACCTGGCGTTTACTTTGAGAAATGTGATCGTATTTATATTGCTCAAAATTAATACCGCCAACCCATACCAAAATATCACCATTTGTGGGGTCTACTGCAAGTGAACCGGTATTTAAGAATTTGGTGTAGTGTTGAATACTATCCATAGTACTTGCCATTAGTTCTTCGTCACCTTGCCAAGATTTAAAAATTCTCTTTTGCTTGTCTTTAGATAGGCTATCAATAATCTGCTTATGAGTTAATCCGGATTTTTGTAATCTTTTATAGGTAGAAGTTCGCCTGGCAATTTTTTCCATCAACTTTTTATCCTTTAACCATGGTGCATTGGTACCGTAGCTTTTTTCAAAACTATTTTGAAGCTTAGACATATGTTCTACCATTACATCTTCAGCTAATTGTTGCATCTTGTAATTAAGTGTAGTGTAAATTTTGAGTCCAGAGGTATAGATATTATAATCTGTTCCACTTTCATTCTGTTCAGCGATCCAACGTAACATTTTTCTACGAACTTCTTCCCTAAAGTAGGGTGCAATACCAGCGTTGTAATCAAATTCCCTATAATCTAGATCAAGGTCTTCTTGAGAAAATTTTGTAACCTGTTCTTCCGTAATAAAATCATTGTTGTACATGGCACGTAATACCAAATTACGTCTGCCCAAGCTTTTTTCTGGAAAAATTCTAGGGTTGTAGCCATACGTAGCTTTTAACATACCAACCAAAGTGGCAGCTTGTGGAGCAGAAATATCCTTGGTTCTGGTATTAAAGAATTTAAGGGCAGCGCTTTCTATGCCAAATGTATTATCACCAAATGAAACGGTATTTAAGTAATTGGTCAGTATTTCTTTTTTAGAATAAGTTTTCTCCAATCGTTTGGCAATGATCATTTCCTTGACCTTATTGACAACTATATTTGTTTTATTTCTTTCATTTCTTGGGTACAGGTTTTTAGCCAACTGCTGAGTTAGTGTACTACCTCCGCCAGATGAATTATCTCCCAAAAGTATAGTTTTAAAACCTACCCGAACAAGACTTCTAATATCAATACCAGAGTGCTCATAAAAACGTTCGTCTTCAATGGCGACTAAGGCATGAATTAAATGCTCTGGAAAATCCTCGTACGCCACCGGTTGCCTATCATATAAATAATATTTACCAATCAATACACTATCTGCGGTAAATACTTCTGATGCCATTTGATATTGAAAATTGGAAAGCTCCTTTTTTGAAGGAATTTTTCCCCATAACCCAATATTTATACTACCGATAAAAAGCATAAACAATGCAAAAAGACAGAGAATACCTAAGCCTATAATTTTAAGTAATCCTTTTTTTCTATTTGTGCTGCTACGTTTCTTCTTCATCATTTATGCAAGTTCTGATATAAATTTAATCTTACCAAGTTTTAACAATACCTTAAATTCTGATGTACTATTTTTGGGCAAAATTTAGACGATGAAGTATATCTTTTTTTTATTGGTACTAGCGGCCAATGTTACATTTGCAAATGATATGTATTGGTCAAAAACCGGGCATAGGGTAGTAGGTGAAGTTGCAGAGCAGCATTTGACTAAAAAAGCAAAGAGAGCGATCAATGATTTATTGGAAGGTGAAAGTTTGGCCGCTGTTGCAAATTTTGCAGATGAAATAAAATCTGATCGTGCCTATCGTAAATTTAGCGCATGGCATTATGTAAACATTCCTTTTGGGAAAACTTATGATGAAATAGAAAAGAACGAATATGGTGATTTGGTACAAGGGGTGAAAACCTGTTTGGAAATCATTAAGGACAAGAATAGTAGTAAGGAAGACAAGGCATTTTATCTTAAGTTTTTGGTTCACCTTATTGGTGATTTACATCAACCTATGCATGTAGGTAGGGCAGAGGATAAAGGAGGTAATGATATACAATTGCAATGGTTTGGCAATGGTACCAATTTGCATAGGCTTTGGGATTCCAATTTGATAGACGAAAATGGAATGAGTTTTACAGAGCTTGCTGTGGAATATCCTAAAATGTCCAAGCAACAAATTAAGTTTTTGCAAAAAGGAACTTTGTTAGATTGGGTTGAAGAATCTCACTTATTGGCAGAGAAAGTATATGCCTCAGTAGAGGTTGGGGAAAAATTAAGCTACCGTTATAGTTACGACTGGTGGCACACCGTAGAAGATCAATTGCAAAAAGGAGGCGTTAGGTTAGCGGCGGTTTTAAATGAAGCTTTTAAATAATTAGCGCTTAGATATTTTATTGCTAGAGATGTTTCGTTGTCTAGAACATCGAAATCTATCCGTATCATCTGTACGAAGTTTGGCGTGTTTTGTAGCACGACCTTGAACACGTTTACGCCACATTCTAAAACTGCTTGGTTTCATTTCGCGACGCATAACTTCAATGGTTTCTTGTTCGCTAATACCAAATTGAAAAGTTATGGCTTCAAAAGGAGTACGGTCTTCCCAAGCCATTTCAATAATACGGTCTAATTCTCTTTCTGTAAATTCTTTATTCATAGCGTGATAAAGGTACTACATGATATGATAAAGTAGAAACTTGTTCATATTTTGTTGTAGCTCAAAAAAAGTAAACAATAGGATAAAAAAATAAATCCGGATAGTGTATGAAAACACCATCCGGAAGCTGTAAAATTTTGATACTATATATAAGGTATAAAACTTACACCAAAACATTCTTTAATTCATTTCTATATTCTGAGGGGTTTTGCCCTGTAAATGCCTTGAACGATTTATTAAAATGAGAAAAGTTGTTGAAACCACATTCAAAACAAACTTCAGTAATGCTTAATGGTTTTTCCGCCAAAAGTTTAGAAGCGTGTACCAAACGGTATTCATTTACAAATTGTACAAAGGTCTTATTGGTGATCTTTTTAAAGTATCTACAGAAAGAGGGTATGGTCATACTGACCATAGATGAAATTTGCTCTAAGGTAATTTCTTCCCTAAAGTTATTCTTGACAAAATTAAAAACGATATTTATCCTGTCATTATCCTTTACATCTGTAGCAAAAGAGAATCCTTCTGCGTTCAACAAACGCATATCGTCAGAATTTCCGAGGTCGTTCAATATATTAAGTATGGAAAGTAAGCGCTGAAAATCCGTCTGATATTCTAACACTTCCATTTTGTCACCAATCTTTCTTTTGGTTTTTCCAGAGAAAGCAATACCGCCACTGGCGCTGTTAAAAAGCTTTTCAATTTTCTTCATTTCAGGAATCTTAAAGAAATCTGTTCCAAGAAAATCGGTTTTCATTTGCACAACGGTTTCACTGGTGTTACCGGTAAGTGCATCGGTAAACCCGCAATGTGGTAAATTACTACCTATTAATATAAGGTCGCCATTTGTATAATAAGATACGTGACTACCTATTTGTCTCTTTCCTGAGCCACCATTAACATATACCAGTTCTAGTTCTGGGTGGTAATGCCACAGGTTATTTCGGTTAATTCTGTTCTCATCAAACTTTTGGTAAGTAAATGAATGACCAAAATCGGGCTTTATGGCTTCAAATGTAGGTTTATGTTTTACCATGGTAATACGTGTTTGTATTATAAAATTAAACATCAAGTTTTAGATGTTCTTTGCAAAATTAACTAAAATATGTGTAATCTTAACATAGGGGTAATAACGAGTATGTAAGTAGGTTAAAATAGAACATAAATTGGGAAAATATGATGTAGTAAGAGCTTTATAACGGCTGTATGTTTGTAGTGTAAATTATAATGAACCCGTAAAATAATTTATTATGAAAAACCTAGTAAAATTCACAACAGTTGTTGCCTTTATGTTCGCTACAGTAGCAGGCATGGCAAGAGAGCCAAAGTTAAACCTATTATCTGCAGGAAAAGCCAAGAGTGTGGTTTTAACGATGGATGCATCTTCTAACGGTGTACAGGTTAAGTTAATGGATTCTGATTTAAATGTTATTTATTCAGAGAAAATGACACAGGGTCATTTTAGCAAGAAATTAAATTTAAAAGATTTGACAGATGGTGTATACTTCCTA
Organism: Maribacter sp. UBA3344; assembly: GCF_002362375.1. Taxonomy (NCBI): domain Bacteria; kingdom Pseudomonadati; phylum Bacteroidota; class Flavobacteriia; order Flavobacteriales; family Flavobacteriaceae; genus Maribacter; species Maribacter sp. UBA3344. Next base: position 16,401 of record NZ_DERI01000012.1, read on the forward strand.
TCTGCCGATGATAATATGACAAAATATTCATATACTATTGTTTTAGATAACAATGATGTGAAAATCGTAGAATCTGATGAAGATATCAAGCCTTTCTTTAGAAAGACCGATAACATGATCTTCATGAACTATTTAAACTTAGACAAGTCTAAATTATCTATAAAGATATACGATACAGAAAGTAGAACAGTATTTACACAAGAAGTAGCAGACGAAATGATCGTTGAAAAAGCTTTCAATTTCGCAGATGCTTTCCCAGGTACTTACACTGTAACAGTGAAGTCAGCTGGTAAAACATATACTGAAGAGTTTGTTGTTAATTAAGTTGATTTAAGTTGATTAAGAAGGGGACGGGAGCGTCCCCTTTTTTGTTTTCTATACTTTTAAGTACGTAAATGCCCAGTACATAAGGGCAAATTGTATTGGTAGTCGCAATAAAAGTGCCCATTTAGGAAAACCGGCACTGGCCTTTTCACTAGACAACATATAAAAGTGAACCAATAAAAATACTGCTAACATCGCTATTATACCATAAATAGCAAGGTCTTTTGTTTCTTTGAAAAACAACCCTACACCTAAAATAATTTCAGCAATACCACTTAATAAGACTAAAGCTTTATGAAACGGAAGGTACCTGGGCATTATTCTCAGATATACCTTGGGTTTTATAAAATGTAAGGTACCTGCAATAATATAAATTGTGCCCATTACATATAAATGCCAAGGATATGTCATAAGTGAATAAAGTTATGCTTTTGTATTAGCTGAAATCCAGTTCATTATTTTTTCTTCTAGAAGTGCTAATGGAACACAGCCAACTTCAAGAACTTTTTCATGAAAAACCTTGATGTCGAAATCTTTACCAAGGTTGGCTTCAGCTTTTGCCCTAAGTTCTAAAATTTTAAGCTGCCCTATTTTATAGGACAAGGCTTGACCAGGGTTTGCCATATATCTTTCAATCTCTGCAGTAATGCTAGCTTCTGATTCAGCCTCGTTATCCAAAGAATATTGAATTGCTTTTTCCCTAGACCACCCTTTAGAATGTAGACCGGTATCTACCACCAAACGAACAGCACGATGCATTTCTGCACCAAGCATCCCAAAATATTGGTAAGGGTCCGTGTAAAGTCCTAATTCTTTACCTAATGATTCTGTATATAATGCCCAACCTTCACCATAGGCACTGTACCAAAGGGTCTTTCTAAACTGTGGTAAACTTTCATTTTCTTGTGTCAATGAAATTTGAAAGTGGTGACCCGGTATAGCTTCATGTAAAAACAAATCTTCATCAGAATACGTATTGTAAGAAGTAACATCTGGTATGGGTACATAGAAAATACCTGGTCTTGTGCCATCTAAAGATCCAGGATTGTATTCTGCGCTGGCCGATGCTTCTCTGAAAGCCTCTGTTCGTCTAACCTCGAACGGAGTTTTGGGTTGTTTACTGAACAAGGCATTTACCTTTGGCATCATTTTTTTATGAATGTCGTTAAAATTATCAATAACCTGTTGGGGGTCCGTAAATGGCATTAACTCTTTTTTAGTGCGAACTTCATTAAAAAATGCTTTTAGATCCCCTTTAAAGCCAACTTGTTTTTTAACGCTTTCCATTTCGGCACTAATTCTGGCAACCTCTTTTAACCCAATTTCATGAATTTCATCTGCCGTTAAATTAGTGGTAGTGTATAATTTAATTTGGTGCGCATAAAAAGCATCTCCATTGGGTATACCTTGTATACCACTGGTTTCTCTGCCGGCATTTAGATATTCGGTAGCCATAAAATCATGCAATTCTTTGTAGGCAGGAATAATTTTGTTGTTAATGATTTTCGTATAGGTATCCGTCAACCTTAATTGATCTGATTCGGTAAAATCAGCTGGAAAGTTTTTAATTGGAGAATAAAATAAGTTGTTTTCTAACTTGGTATCTTCAACACTGGCTAACTGCGGTAAAACTTTTTTGATAAGTGATTTTGGCAGAACATTTTTTGCCTTTATACCCTCTTGCATTTTTGTTTTTGCAGATTGAAGCCATACCACATAATCTTCTAAACGCTTGCTCCAGTTTACATAGTCGTCGGTTGTTTTAAATGGCTGTGCACTTGTACCACCTGCTAATTGCCCCATCATAAGATTCATTGACCACATCTGATCAATAGGCGTATAATTTTCAAAAGCAAGACCTTCTAAATTAACCTTACACTCCCATTTAAGAATTGCTTTGGACATTTGCTCACTTTCAGAAAGTTTTGCGTCTTCAAATTTTTCAGCTCTTTCTAAATACGTTTGGTAATAGTTTACCAATTCCTTCTTAAACGAATCAGAAAGAAAATTAGGTAGGGTGTCATTATATCTATTATCACCTTGAAAAGTGGCGTTCAGCGGATTCAGTTTTAATCCGTCGTCATAATAATGAGCCAATAAAGTTATGAAGCCAACATTATGAACGGTAGGATTTGTAGAAACCTCTCCATTAGTTTTTAGTTGGGCTTGGGTATAAAGCCCAGTTATTAAGGCAAATGCAATTATTATCTTTTTCATTAAGAAGGATATTAAAAATTAAGATAAGTACTTTTTGAACCTATCTTTCTTGTACTGTGGTACAAATTCGTTGTTCATGAACAGTTCAAGTAAATCTCTTGATTTAACTTTTGAGAACATTAGTTCATAAAATTGCTGAATGGTTAAAGTGTTTTTAGATTGCTCAACTAAAATTATCTCATCACCTTTTGTTACGCTACCTTCCTTTAAGATTTTAACGTAAGTGCCCGGGTGGTTATGGTCAATAAATTCTTTTAGTATTTTTTGTGATCCAAATCTAACTCCTAGTTTATAACAAGGTTCACGTGGTTGGGTAATTTGTACAATAGCCTCGCCAATTTTGTAAATATCCCCAACACGTACTTTAGATTCATCTAAGCCATCTACGGTTAGGTTTTCACCGAACATGCCCCAGTCCCATTTCAAATCCGGGTAGCGGCTTTTCCAATAATCATAGTAATCGGCAGAAAAAAGGTAGCACGCTTTATTGGAACCGCCATGATGTACACGGTCAATAACCGTATCGTTCTTAACATCATTTTCAGTTAAAAATAACGATGTAGATGTTGGGTATTTAAAGATGCCGGTTTGCTCATTGGCACCGTTCCATTCAAAAGTAACCGGGTCTCCTAAATTTGTAGAAATCACCTTCATGCGGTGAAGATAAAAAAAGCACCAATAAATATGGTAATAGGTTTACTTAAAGTTGACCAAACTGTTATTAAATTGGTTGAAAACAGGTTGTGTGAATCGTTAATCAACGATTTTAATACTTAAATTTTACAAATTTCTAAATTCAATAATAAGCTATAGTCTTAATTGGTTAATATGGTATCAGCTGCTATTCTGTTATTTTGAGTATTAGATGATGAAATGTTCTCTGGAAAGTACCAGAAGGGAATGTTAACTAATACTTTTTCAATAGTCTTAGATTCTGAATCCAATTTATTTTCTTTTGTTGGTCCGGTAATAGTCAAAATGTGTTTTCCTTCATCTAAGTTTTTAATATTTAAATAAGTTTCAAAACCCATTCTGTCTTTTGCATTTGTGCTGATGATAAAATCACTTTTAAATAAGTTGGAATCTATTCGTATTGTGTAGATTTCGTTAACAGTTTCAAGATACTTTTTTAGATTTAATGAATCTTTAGTTCCGACAGCATCATTGTAGCCACTTTTAAAATCAATGGTTAATGAAGATTGAAATCCTCTCCTGTCTTTTTCAGGCTTTAATTTTTTGTTTCGATCATAAATGAAATCCTCCATTTCTTTATTATGTAATAGAAATAATTGGAGATAATTTGTTTCAATTAATTTTGAAGGTAAGGAAGCAATATTTATAAAACTGCCTTCTTCTTTAGATAGATCATTATAGTGTTCATTTAGTATTTGATATTGAGAAGAATTATTTCTTTTACTTAAATAATTCGAATTTTCATATTCTAATGAAGCGAGCGTGACAATAATTATATAAATGGGAAGTAAAATAAAACTTAAGCGTTTACCCAATTTATTGTCTAAAAAATTATAAGCTAATGGACGATATAAAAATGATAAAGTAAGTTTACTGAACACCCAATAGATAGGGAAATATAATGTTGATGTCCATTTTTTCTTTTTTAAAAACCCTTGACCCAAAAAGTCAATAAAAACTAATATAGATGAAATAAAAAATGGAATTATGAATGTAATAATTATAGTTCGTATTGCCCATTTTGGAAGAAAAGTAAGAAGTTCGAAACTTTGAATAATTAAAACGAAACTAATGGTTACTGTAAAAAATCCGATAACATAAAATATCATTAAAAATGAAGCTGCAAAAATGATACTGCAATAGGCTTCGAGGCTGGCTATGTAACGGTCAAATGATCCAACTTTTTTCTTTAAATACGAAGTAAATTTTTCTGAATAATTAAGTGTTGAATAATTAATGTCTCCGGATACATATCTTAAACCTATGGCACCTATCCATAAACCTCTTAAAAGTACGTGGATAATTAAATTAAAGGTAAAAATCTGGCAACATATAAGTAGAATTGCCCAAAATTGTCCAAATTCATCTGCTCCCGCAATTACGCTTTCCGATGCTTTTAACTCTAAGGGTTCGTTTGCTGCAAACAGACCATAAATTGCAAAACCAGAGATAATCAATTCTAATTGCCAACTTTCTTGTTGTAACTTATCCAGTAATTTTTTGAAATTGACGCTTCGGTAGTTAGTGCTCATTTAATTCTTAGTTTCTTTACTGAAAGATAACAACATTTAACAAAAAAGCCACTACAAAAAATGTAGTGGCTCTTATGAAAATTATAGGAAAAGGAACTTACTTCACCATCTCATAACTACGTTTAATAAACTCAGTTAATGCCTTCCCTTTAAGTAAGCCTTTGGACAACTTTGCCAAGTCAAGTGATTGATTGATCAATCGTTCTTTTTTCTTCGCTGTTTTTGTATTTAAAAACTCGCTGACCAATGGGTGATTGGTATTGACGATAAGGTTGTACATATCTGGCATAGCTCCCATACCGAACATACCACCGCCGGTCTGCTGCATTTCTTTCATACGGCGCATAAACTCAGGTTCTGTAATGGTGAACGGAGAAGCGTCACTATCCATTGCTTCCAATTGAACGGTAAAGCTTTTATCTGTAATAGCTTCTTCCAATTCTTTTTTCAAAGTCTCTTTTTCTTCATCTGAAAGTTTAGAGATTTGAGTTTCCTCTTTTTGGATCAACTTATCTATATGGTCTGCATCTACACGAGCAAAAGATATGTTCTCTTTAGAACCTTCAAGTTTTTGCATTAGGTGACCAATAATTGGTGAGTCTAATAGCAATACTTCATAGCCTTTAGCTTTTGCTGTTTCAATATAGCTGTGTTGCGCTTCTTTATCGGAAGCATACAGAATTACGGTTTTACCATCTTTATCTGTCTGTGCATCTTTAATTTTTTCCAATAGCTCATCATATGTAAAGTATGAACCATCTACGGTTGGGTAAAGTGCAAATTTATCTGCTTTGTCAAAGAACTTATCTTCGGACAACATTCCGTATTCAATAACGATTTTGATATCGTTCCATTTAGCTTCAAAATCTTCTCTGTTGTTTTTGAACAAAGAGTTTAGTTTATCGGCAACTTTTCTGGTGATGTAAGAAGATATTTTCTTAACGGCACCATCAGCCTGTAAATAAGAACGAGAAACGTTTAACGGAATATCTGGAGAGTCTATAACTCCACGTAACATAGTCAAGAATTCAGGAACAATACCTTCAACGTTATCTGTTACGAAAACTTGATTTTGGTATAACTGAATTTTGTCTTTCTGTACATTAAGATCATTTGTTAATTTAGGGAAATACAGAATACCCGTTAAGTTAAAAGGATAGTCAACATTTAAATGAATGTTGAATAATGGCTCCTCAAATTGCATTGGGTACAATTCTCTGTAGAATTCTTGGTAATCTTTTGCTTCTAAATCAGCCGGTTGTTTTGTCCAAGCTGGGTTAGGGTTGTTAATGATATTATCTACTTCTTGGGTAGGAGCTGGGTCATCTTCTTTTGCATCTTTCGGTTTCGGTAAAGTTTCCGTTTTCATTCCAAATTTAATTGGAATAGGCATAAACTTGTTGTACTTGCTTAACAAACCGCTGATCTTGCTGTCTTCAAGAAACTCGGTTGAGTCTTCTGCGATATGAAGAATTATTTCTGTTCCACGGGTTTCTTTTTCTGCCGGTTCCATTACAAACTCCGGAGAACCGTCACATGACCAATGTACCGCAGGTTCGTCCTTGTAACTTTTTGTAATGATCTCTACTTTATGTGCTACCATAAATGCAGAATAGAATCCTAGACCAAAATGACCAATAATTCCAGAATCTTTTGCAGTATCTTCATACTTGTTCAAAAACTCCTCTGCGCCTGAAAATGCTACTTCGTTAATGTATTTTTTAACCTCATCTTCTGTCATACCAAGACCTTGGTCAATGATATGAAGTTTTTTACCTTCTTTATCCGCCTTAATTTCAATGATGGGGTTGCCATACTCTACTTTGGCTTCTCCAATAGAGGTCAAATGCTTTAATTTTAAAGTTGCATCTGTTGCGTTAGAAACGAGTTCTCTTAGAAAAATTTCATGATCACTGTACAAGAATTTCTTAATCAGTGGAAAAATGTTGTCTACCGACACATTAATTTTACCTGTTGCCATTTTTTATATGTTTTATGCCACATTCATCGTGGCCATTGTTAAATGTTTGCTTCACGGGTAAGGACAAAAAAAATACCATAGTAGGTAAGAGTGACAAACTGACAGTTGAAGGGTCGTAAAAGTTTAACAAATATTTTTGTTTAATTTTTAAGTAAAAAAGTTAAACATAATGTATATTTGTTCTGTGATTGGGAATAATTGCTATGAAAAAGTTTTTCAAACACAATCACACGTTGATTATTTATTGGTTAGGTTGTTAAGAACGTGTTACTGCTAGGTGGCACGTTCTTATTACAAAACCAACATGAACTATTTTCTACTGTTCATTTTTTCTGCCATTTTTAAATAAAAAGATATGTGCGCTAAAGCTAAAAAGGTTACTAAAGAAGTTATAATAGCCAAGTTTATGGATTATGTTTTGGAGCATGAACATTTGCCAAAAACGGTCTATAAGTTCTGTAAGGTCAATGCAATTGAAGAAGCGGATTTTTATTTGTATTTCGGTTCTATCGAGGCTTTGAAGAAGGGAGTTTGGAATTCCTTTTTTGAAAATACAATCAATGTCATAGAAAAAAATGCAGATTATCAATCATATGCCAATAGAGATAAAATGCTTACGTTCTTCTACACTTTTTTTGAGGTTTTGACCTTGAATAGAAGTTATGTATTGTACATCATGGAACGTGAAGAGAGTCCTTTGAAAAATCTAGCCCAATTAAAGGATCTTAGAAAAAATGTAAAAGATTACGCCAAACGTCTTATTACAGAAGGAAATGAGCAAAAGACTAGTAAAATAACAAAGCATAATCCACACTTGTTTTCAGAAGGGGCTTGGTTGCAGACCTTATTTTTAATGAATTTTTGGAAATCGGATGATTCTACAGCTTTTGAAAAAACAGATGTCGCCATTGAGAAATCTGTTAATACAATTTTTGATGTTTTCGATAATACACCATTAGAGAATATCCTAGATTTTGGAAAATTTCTTTATAAAGAAAAATTTGCCTAATGTAATCTAAAGGTTATGAAAACACTTGATAAAATACCTACCGGGAAGATAGAAAGAGCAAGTAAACTAGTAAAGACAGGCGCTAAAATAGGAGGTAACTATGCTAAATATTTTGGTAAAAAAATCATCAATCCAGAAACTACCAAAGATGAGTTGAACGAAGACAATGCGGCAGATATCTATGATGGGTTAAAATCTTTAAAAGGTAGTGCCCTAAAGGTAGCTCAAATGCTGAGCATGGAAAAGAATTTATTGCCCAATGCCTATGTTGAGAAGTTTTCATTATCACAATTTTCAGTTCCCCCTTTATCTGCACCTCTGGTTAGAAAAACCTTTAAAAAATATTTAGGTAAGTTTCCTGAAGAGGTTTTTGACTCTTTTGAAAAAGATTCTATAAACGCAGCAAGTATTGGTCAGGTCCATAAAGCTACAAAAAACGGTAAGACCTTGGCGGTAAAAATTCAATATCCAGGTGTTGCACAAAGTATAAGTAGCGACCTAGCTATCGTTAAGCCTATTGCCATTCGTATGTTTAATTTACAGGGTAAGGATTCGGATAAATATTTTAAGGAAGTTGAACATAAACTTGTAGAGGAAACAGATTATATTTTAGAAGTTGCTCAAAGCAAGGAAATAACTGACGCTTGCAGGGTAATTCCCAATATAAATTTTCCAAATTATTATGCTGATTTATCTAGTGAGCGTATTATCACTATGGATTGGATGAGCGGTAAGCATTTGAGCGAGTTTACAAAGACTAATTTTGAACCAGAGACAGGTGATAAGTTGGGGCAGGCTCTTTGGGATTTTTATATGTACCAGATCCATGCTTTACGAAAAGTGCATGCAGACCCGCACCCGGGCAATTTTTTGGTCAGTGAAGACCATGAACTTATTGCTATAGACTTCGGATGCATAAAAGAGGTGCCAGATGCTTTTTATGTTCCTTATTTTGAATTGGCTGATCCAAAAAATATTTCCGATGATAAAATATTTACTGAAAAATTGTATCAACTTGAAATTTTGATGCCTACGGATACTCAACAAGAAATAACGTTTTTCAAATCTATATTCCACCAACTCTTAAGTTTGTTTACATCACCCTTTCATAAAAAAGATTTTGATTTTGGTGATGAGGTTTTTTGGGTTAAGATTGCAGATTTGGGCGAGCAGTTTTCATCGGATAAGCAAATAAGAAAGATGAATGGTAATAGAGGGTCCAAACACTTTTTGTATATGAACAGAACTTTTTTTGGTCTGTATAATTTACTTCATGATCTAAAGGCGAATATTAAGGTCGATAACTATAAAAAGTACCTTTAAGTAGGTAACAGTTATAACAAGTGTTGGTTATATTTTTAATGTGATTTCTTAATAGTTGTTTATATTGCAACACTAATTCAACCTGAACGATCAGGATTAAAAAATTACTATGTATAATTCTAAAATAATTGGCTTAGGTCATTATGTACCTGAAAATGTAGTGACAAATGACGATTTGTCTAAGGTGATGGATACAAATGATGCTTGGATCCAAGAAAGAACCGGTATAAAGGAAAGAAGACATGTAGTTAAGGGTGATGGCGATACTACAACTACAATGGGTGTTAAGGCGGCCAAAATAGCTATTGAAAGAGCTGGTATTGATAAGGATGATATAGATTTTATAGTGTTTGCCACTTTAAGTCCTGATTATTATTTTCCTGGACCGGGAGTTATGGTACAAAGAGATTTAGGGATCAAGACCGTTGGGGCATTAGATGTTCGTAACCAATGCTCTGGGTTCGTATATGCGGTTTCCATAGCAGACCAGTATATAAAAACGGGCATGTACAAAAACGTACTTGTTATAGGTTCAGAGCTGCACTCCCATGGTTTAGATATGACAACGCGGGGTAGAAGTGTTTCCGTAATTTTTGGAGATGGAGCAGGAGCGGCTGTACTTACAAGAGAAGAAGATACTACAAAAGGTATATTATCTACACATTTGCATTCAGAAGGTCAACATGCGGAAGAACTTTCATTGATCGCTCCGGGTATGGGTAATAGATGGGTAACCGATATTATGGAAGATAGCGATCCTAATGATGAATCTTACTTTCCCTACATGAACGGGCAGTTTGTATTTAAAAACGCAGTGGTTCGTTTCAGTGAGGTTATAGTGGAAGGTTTAGAGAAGAATAAATTAAATGCTACCGATATTGATTTGTTGGTACCGCACCAGGCAAATTTGAGAATATCTCAGTTTATTCAAAAGAAATTTCAGTTAACAGATGATCAAGTGTTCAATAACATCATGAAATACGGTAACACCACAGCGGCATCAATTCCAATTGCCCTTACAGAGGCATGGGAAGCTGGTAAGATAAAAAGTGGTGATCTTGTTGTCTTGGCTGCATTCGGCAGTGGATTTACCTGGGGTAGTGTAATCATAAGATGGTAAAAAATAAAGCACCCATGGTTTTGCCATGGGTGCTATATAGTTTTACTCAATAAGAAAAAACCAACCAATCTTCTATATTAAATATCACTATACATAATAATAGACGTATATAATGTCTAATTGTTACGAACGGTCATGTACTATATTATCCCGGTGCGATAAAAATAAATTCTTTTGAGATAAGGTATAAAAGAAGAAACCCGGACATTCCAAAATGAATTGGAAGCCGGGCTTCAAATGCTGATAGGCTATACTAAACACTAACCATTAACTATAAACATATAGCGTTACCAACAAAATCTTTGTACTCGTAAGAGTATCTAACTCTACTAATAGACGAAATATTGCCTAATTAGTTACTTATTAAGTGCATTTTTAACATTTTTTTATTATGAAAAAGACCCTAGTTTTCGGAGCCTCCTTAAAACCAAATCGATATAGCAATTTAGCAATACATAGACTGGTAGATTCGGGGGTGGAAACCTTTGCCTTTGGTTTAAGGGAAGGTAAGGTTTCAGGAGTCAATATCAGTAATAAGTTAGACAAAATTAATGATATTCATACAATAACCCTATATATAAACCCAAAAAGACAAGAAGAATATTATAATAGCATTGTATCGTTAGCGCCTAAACGGGTTATTTTTAATCCTGGTACAGAAAACCCAGAGTTTTATAACATATTGATAAATAATAATATAGAACCTGAAGTTGCCTGTACTTTAGTACTGTTAAGTACCGGGCAATATTAGGCAATGTCACCTATATCCGGAGATGTATTTTTCTTACGAATAAACCATAATCCTACAAAGGTAAGTAGTCCATTTAATGGCAAAAGTTCGTAGCCAAATACGTATCCGCTTAAATATGATGCCGGTAACTTAGCCAAAAGTAAAATAATAGAGACGCAAACAAGTGCAACGATCCATACATATTTGTCTTTCACTTGGTGCTTTGTGAAAATTCCAAAAGAAAACAAGCCTAGCAGAGGTCCATAGGTATATGATGCTACAGTTAGTAAGCCATCAATAACATTTCTATCTAAAATATATTTAAAGGAAATTACCACGATGATTAGAAGTATGCTCATGCCAATATGGGTAATTCTACGTGTTTTTTTAGCTACTGATTCCGGTTTTTTTTCGGTATTAAGAAAATCTACACAAAAAGAAGTGGTCAAAGAGGTAAGTGCGCTATCTGCACTACTATATGCTGCTGCAATTAAACCGAGCATAAAGGTTACGGCTACTGTTATGCCAAGACCACTGTTTAGTGCAATCTCGGGGAACAATAGGTCGGACTTTGGTGCGCCATCCATAAGTGGTAAGGCTATATTATGAGCATCGGCATAGATGAATAATAAAGCACCCAAAAGCATAAATACAAAAGTGACGACTACAAGCACAACACTGAAACTTACCATGTTTTTTTGTGCTTCCCCCAAATTTCTACAAGTAAGGTTCTTTTGCATCATATCTTGATCAAGTCCTGTCATACATATCGTAATGAACATACCACCAAGAAAAGATTTAACTAAATGATTTTTAGATGAAAGGTCATCGGTAAAGAAAGTTTTGCTGTATTGCCCTAATTCTTGAGAATTTAAAAATTCAATAAAGGTCCAGTCCATTTTATCAAGAATAAAATATATGGAGAGTCCCACAGAAATCAACATGAATAGGGTTTGTAAGGTATCTGTCCAGACAATTGTTTTAATTCCCCCTTTAAAAGTATATATCCAGATGAGTAGAATAGATAAAATTACAGTAATCTCAAAAGGAACGTTCCATGCATCAAAAACAAATTGTTGTAAAACTATTGCAACCAAAAATAGACGGAAAGCCGCACCAAGTACTCTAGAAATAAAGAAAGAAATGGCGCCAACCTTATAGCTCACAAAACCAAATCTATTATCTAGATATTCGTAAATAGAAGTTACATTCTGTTTATAATAAATTGGTAGTAATACAAATGCGGTAACCAGATAGCCTAAAAAGTACCCGAGTACAACCTGCATATAACTAAATTGAGAAGCATCTACCCAACCTGGAACAGAAATAAAGGTAACCCCGGATAATGACGCTCCTACCATACCAAAAGCAACCAAGTACCATGGAGATTGTTTACCGGCTTTAAAAAAATCTTCGTTAGAATCGTTTTTGCCGGTAAAATAAGATATGACCAGCAGTAAAACGAAATAACCGGAAATGAGCAATAGAATATGAGAGGCATTCATAAATTGAAATTTGCCGGCAAATTACAAAAAGTTAAATGACCATTTATAAGTTGTTATAAACTGTAAAAGAAGTATGTCTTTGGAGACTTGAAATGGTGCCCATAGGTAGCAATGATACGGTTTAATGTTAAATTTTAAGAAAACTATACGATACCCTTAATAAGTTTAATCGTAAATTTATACCCATATTTAACTATGGAATTTTCTTCTAAATTATTGGAAAATGCGGTTTATGAAGTCTCGCAGTTGCCAGGTATAGGTAAGCGTACAGCTTTACGGCTGGTGCTTCATCTTTTAAAGCAACCAGAACAGCGTACAAGCAATTTGGCTACCTCATTATTGGATTTAAGAAGTAAAATTCAATTTTGTGAAAATTGCCATAATATTTCTGATACGGTGTTGTGTGAAATTTGTGCCAACCCAAAAAGAGATGACGCATTGGTGTGTGTGGTAGAGGATATTAGGGATGTAATGGCTATAGAAAATACCGGTCAATTTAGAGGCAAGTACCATGTTCTAGGAGGTAAGATTTCGCCAATGGAAGGTATTGGGCCACAAAATTTGAAAATAGGGACCCTGGTAGACAAAGTGAAGAATGGCGTAATAAAGGAGTTGATTTTTGCGTTGAGTTCTACAATGGAGGGCGATACCACCAATTTTTATATTTTTAGACAAATTGAGGGTTTTGAAATTAAAACCTCTACAATAGCAAGAGGTATAGCCGTTGGTGATGAGTTGGAATATGCAGATGAGGTTACCTTAGGGAGAAGTATTTTGAACAGAGTGCCCTTTGAAGGGTCGCTTCGGCAAGATTAACTCTTGATTTTTAGTTAAGTATCAATAAAAAGGTATTTATTTTATTATTTTTGTAAAAATTACAAACAAAACAAGCTTTAAATTATCGATATGTCAAAATTTGAATTGAAACTACCACGAATGGGAGAGAGTGTTGCAGAAGCAACATTGACATCATGGTTGAAGGAGGTAGGTGATACGATTGAAATGGACGAGCCCATTTTCGAAATTGCTACGGATAAAGTGGATAGTGAAGTGCCTAGTGAGGTAGATGGTGTTTTAATTGAAAAATGTTTCAATGTTGATGATGTTGTTGAAGTTGGGCAAACGGTAGCAATAATACAGGTAGGTGGCGATGTTGAAATAGCAGAACCTGAGCAAAAGGATAAAGAAGTTGAAACGGAAGAGCCTGTGTTACAAGAAATGGTATCTGCAGCAGAATCTGCCGTTATGCATGCTAGGGCCCAAACATCTGTAGCGCAATTGAACGGAACTTCAGATCGCTTTTATTCTCCATTGGTAAAGAATATAGCAAGACAAGAAGGTATTTCTTTTGATGAATTGGAGACTATTACAGGAACCGGAAAAGACGGCAGGGTAACCAAAGACGATATTCTAAACTACGTTAAAAAGGGAGAAAGTAAGCCTGTAGAAAGAATTTCTACACCAGAAAGAGCAGCTGTTCAAGAAAGGGTAGCGGTATCACAAAAAGTGGCAGCACCAGAAAAGGTATCTACACCGGTAGAAGAAAAAGTAACGGCACCACCAGCTCCGGAAAAGGTAGCCCCCGCTACAGCATCTACGCAAGCCCCAACTTCTGAAAAACCTAAAACACAGGTTTCTCGAGGAGATGAGGTTATACCAATGTCAAGAATGGGGAAATTGATTGCCAAACATATGACTGACAGTGTTTCCACATCTGCACATGTTCAAAGTTTTATAGAGGTAGATGTAACTAATATTGTTACTTGGAGAAATAAAATAAAGGACGCGTTCTTTAAAAGGGAAGGAGAGAAATTTACCTACACACCTATTTTTATGGAAGCTGTGGCCAAGGCTTTGAAGAAATATCCTATGATGAATATTTCTGTTGATGGCGATAGCGTAATAAAAAAGAAAAATATTAATATAGGTATGGCCGCTGCTTTACCGGATGGCAATTTGATCGTACCTGTAATTAAAAATGCAGATCAATTAAATTTATTAGGTATAGCTAAAGTTGTAAATGATTTGGCAGACCGATCTAGAAACAATGCCTTAAAACCAGACGAGGTGCAAGGTGGTACCTATACGGTTACCAATGTTGGTACGTTTGGTAGTGTTTTTGGAACTCCCATTATTAATCAGCCACAAGTAGGTATATTGGCATTGGGTGCTATAAGAAAAATTCCTTCGGTAATAGAAACTGCGGAAGGAGATGTAATTGCGGTGCGTAGTAAAATGTACTTATCCCATAGTTATGACCATAGAGTGGTCAATGGGGCTTTAGGTAGTATGTTTGCCAAGGCGGTAGCAGATTATCTTGAAAATTGGGATTTGAATAGAGAAGTATAGAAATAATTAATTACTAGTTGATAACACCTTGCTATATGTTATAGCAAGGTGTTTTTTTGTTATAATGCTGATTGTTTAGGTGTTATGTCTATAAATAAAATTAATCAATACTAAATTTATGTGCCTAAAAAACGAAAAGGTATCTTTGTTAAAAGTAGAACTTGTATGGAATTAAAGCTTACCAGACCAATTTGTTTCTTTGATTTGGAAACAACAGGGGTAAATGTAGCAAAAGATCGTATTGTTGAAATTGCAATATTAAAAGTATACCCTAACGGAAATAAGGAGAGTAAAACTTGGCTTGTAAATCCTGAGATGACAATACCTGAAGAGGTAGTTGCCGTTCATGGAATAACAAATGAGAAGGTTGCCAATGAGCCAACCTTTAAAGAACTATCTAAGGAAATTTATAAAATGATCAAGGATAGTGATTTGGGAGGTTTTAATTCAGATAGGTTTGATATTCCATTGTTAGCGGAAGAATTGTTGCGGGCAGATATTGATTTTGATATGAAAAACACGGTATCTGTAGATGTGCAGACCATTTTTCATAAAATGGAAAAGCGTACTTTGGAAGCTGCATATAAATTCTATTGTGACAAAGAACTTACCGATGCGCATAGTGCGGCAGCCGATACCAATGCCACTTACGAAGTTTTGCTTTCCCAATTGGACAGGTATCCGGATTTGGAAAATAACGTTAAAAAACTATCGGAATTTTCTAGAAGAAAACAATCGGTTGATTTCGCAGGTTTTATTGCATTGGATGAAGATGGCGAAGAGGTATTTGCTTTTGGTAAACACAAAGGCAAAAAAGTACATGCGGTATTGGAAAATGAACCTGGTTATTTTGGATGGATGTTAAATGCCGATTTTCCATTGTACACCAAAAAAATACTTACTCAGATTAAATTGAGCAAATTAAACAACAAGTTGAGTTGATCATGCGTACTCTATTAATAATTTTTTTATTGATTTTTGGTACTGTTCATGCTCAAGAGGTTTTGGTTGAAGGGCATGTTTTAGATGAGAAGACAAAAACACCCGTACCTTATGCCAATGTTAGTTTTTTAAAAACACTTAAAGGAACTTCAAGTGATGAAGACGGCTACTTTTATATAGACGTACCGGAATCTTACTTGGAGCGTGAGGTGCATATTTCGGCACTTGGTTTTAAGGACACCATAATACCGGCTAAAATTATTTCTCAAAAAAAGAAGATTCATCTTAAAGAAGAAACTTTTGAGCTTGAGGAAGTGGTGGTGTCGCAAAGCTTGGGAGATTCTCAGGTATTGAACCCGGTGAGCTCATATAGTATAAAAAGTGGATTTTCATCGGCAGAGACTCCTTGGGTATTGGCATTGTATTTTCCAAATATAGGAGCTTCTAAAAAATTTATTGAGAAAATAACCATTCACGTACAGCAGAATAGTAAATTTAAAAGAGCATCATCTAAATTTAGGCTTAGGGTGTATGATGTAGATAAGAAAACGCAGAAACCAAACCATGATTTAATACGTAAAAGTATAATTCTGGAGAGTTCTAAAACTGAGGATTTTGTATCTATAGATTTATCTAGTATGAACATCAAAATGCCCGATGAGGGTATTTATATTGGGTTAGAATGGTTGTTCTTGCCTTATAATTGGTATACAAATACCTATAAACATGCTATCACCAACAAAAAAGTTGTTGAAGATAGATTTGCACCTACCTTTGCTGCAGTATATCAGAAAAACCAAAATTTTAAGACCATGGTTTATGGTATGGGAGAGTGGAGTGATTTTGCAATTAAGGCGCCAGGTAATAATGAGAATTTAATACCTGCGGTAAGTTTAAAGTTGTCGAAGAAAAGATAGATTGAAATGAAGATTATTTGTATAGGTAGAAATTATACGGCCCATATCAATGAGTTGGAAAATGAAAGACCAGAAGAGCCTGTTGTTTTCATAAAGCCAGATTCATCGGTGTTGCCAAAACAACAAGATTTTTATATTCCGGAATTCTCAAATGATGTACATTATGAAGTTGAGGTTTTGGTGAAGATCAAGAAAGTAGGAAAACATATTAGCAAAGAATTTGCACCCACCTATTACGATGAAATTGGTTTAGGTATAGATTTTACGGCAAGAGATTTACAATCTAAACTAAAGGAAAAAGGCTTGCCATGGGAGAAAGCCAAAGGTTTTGATGGTGCAGCTGTAATAGGGGAGTGGTTACCAAAAACCGATTTTGAAAATATCAACGACTTAAATTTTACGTTGGTAAAGAACAATGAGGTGGTGCAAAAAGGCAATACAAGTTTAATGCTTTGGAAGGTCGATGAGATTATAGCTTACGTGTCAACATTCTTTATGTTGAAAAAAGGAGATATTATTTTTACAGGAACTCCGGCCGGTGTTGGCAAAATAAGTCCAAATGACTATCTTTCGGGGAGTTTGGAAGATAAAGAACTTTTTACCTTAAAAATTAAATAATGATTTATAACCTTGATAAGATTAATGAGATGGCAGAAGGAGATCAGGATTTTATAAATTCTGTTATTTCTGTTTTTTTGGAAGAAGTGCCCGAAGATTTAGAAGCTTTAGAGAATGCCTTGCAAGCTAAAGACCATGATCAAGTGTATAAATTGGCCCATAAAATTAAACCTAACGTAGATTTGTTGGGTATGGAGCAAACACGTGCCATAGCCTTGGAGATTGAGACCCTTGGTAAACAAGAGGCGAATATGGCTGAGATCGAGACAAAATTTCCATTACTTAAGACAGATATTAATCAAGTAGTGGCAGAACTAAAAAATGACTTTCAGTTATAATGCTCGCTGAAATTATTACCATTGGCGATGAGATTCTCATTGGCCAAGTTGTAGATACCAATTCCGCTTTCATAGGAAAAGAACTCAATAAAATTGGTATTTCGGTTTATCAGATAACATCTATACAAGATGAACGGGTTCATATGTTGAATGCTTTTAAAGAAGCATCTGAGCGCGTTGATGTTGTGATAATTACCGGCGGTCTGGGACCCACCAAAGATGACATTACTAAACACACTTTGTGTGAGTTTTTTAATGATGAACTTGTAGAGAATGCGCAGGTTCTAGCTCATGTAGAAGAGCTTTTTGCAAAATACATCAGCAATACCCCCATTTCCGATATTAATAGAATGCAAGCTTTAGTGCCTAGTAAGGCAGAGGTATTGCATAATGCAAATGGCACAGCTCCAGGAATGTTGATCAGACAGGGCAATGTTACATTTATATCTATGCCAGGTGTACCGTTTGAGATGAAGCATTTGATGACCAAGTCGGTAATTCCTAAATTGACAGCATATTATAAAAGACCACATATTATTCATAGAACAGTGGTTACCTATGGTATGGGAGAAAGTGCTATTGCTAAAAAAATAGAAGCTTGGGAAGATGCATTGCCCAAGAATATAAAATTGGCATATCTTCCAAATTTGGGCAAGGTTAGGTTAAGGCTATCCGGTAAAGGTGTAAATTATAGTGAACTGGCAACTGCTATGGATGCAGAGATAGGCAAACTTTATCCTTTAATAAAAGATATTGTCTTTGGTTTGGAAGATGATCAAAGTATAGAAGAGTTGGTAGCTAAAATGTTGACTGATAAAAGTTTGAGCTTATCTACTGCCGAAAGTTTTACAGGAGGAAAAATCGCAGAGAAAATAACTTCAATACCTGGGGCGTCCAAGTATTTTAAGGGGAGCGTGGTCAGTTATGCTACCGAGACTAAAATTAATGTGCTAAAAGTACCGGTCAAATTAGTAGAAGACTATTCTGTGGTAAGTGCAGAGGTTGCCGTTGCCATGGCAAAAGGTGCCAAAAAATTGATGAAAACTGATTTTGCAATTGCAACAACAGGCAATGCAGGACCTACAAAAGGAGACTCAAAAGCAGATGTTGGAACAGTATTTATTGCAATTGATGGTCCTAAGTCACAAATTGTGCAAAAATTTCAAATGGGAAGTACAAGAGAACGCGTTGTGGAAAAGTCTGTAAATAAGGCATTTGAGCTGCTTCAAAAAGAAATTTTAAAAATGTGAACTTTATTGTTGTTGGAACGATAAAAAAGATATAAATTTGCACCCTGTTTAAAAGAAAAAGTCAGCACGATGTCAAAAGTTTGTGAAATTACGGGAAAGAAGGCGATGTTTGGAAACAATGTTTCGTTTTCAATTAATAAAACGAGAAGAAGATTTGATGTAAATCTATCTAAGAAGCGTTTTTACATTCCAGAAGAAGACCGTTGGATTACACTTAAAGTTTCTACAAGAGCTTTAAAGAGTATCAATAAGAAAGGAATATCTGCTGTTTTAAAAGAAGCAAAAGCAAAAGGATTCGTAATTAAGTAATCTGGAAAATAGAGCGTTAAGATGGCAAAGAAAGGCAATAGAATACAAGTTATATTAGAGTGCACTGAGCACAAAGAATCTGGTCAACCAGGTACTTCAAGATATATTACTACAAAGAACAAGAAAAATACTCCTGAGAGATTGGAAATTAAAAAATTCAATCCTATTCTTAAGAGAATGACCGTTCATAAAGAAATTAAATAGATTTTCATTTTAGGAAATCACAAAAAATTATAAGTCATGGCTAAGAAGACCGTAGCAAGTTTACAGACAAGTTCTAAAAGATTGACAAAGGCTATAAAAATGGTTAAGTCACCAAAATCAGGTGCTTACGTTTTTGTTGAGCAAGTAATGCCACCAGAATTGGTAGATGCTTGGATCGCCAAGAAATAAGAATTATAACTTTTAGTAGTTATTGAGCCCCTTTCCTACGAAAGGGGCTTTTTAATTTTTATATTTGAATAACCATATGATGAACAATGAGCTTATTTAAAAAAATATTTTCTTCCCAGAAAAAAGAAACCTTGGATAAAGGTTTGGAAAAAACGAAAACCAGCTTTTTTTCTAAATTAGGTAAAGCGGTTGCCGGTAAGTCAAAAGTAGATGATGATGTATTGGATAATCTTGAAGAAGTATTAGTGTCTTCAGATGTAGGGGTAGACACAACTTTAAAGATTATTGAAAGAATTGAAGCTAGGGTAGCACGTGATAAATATGTGGGTACAGACGAGCTGAATTCAATTTTAAGAAGTGAGATTGCAGCACTTTTGTCCGAAACCAATGACGGTGACATTTCTGATATACAAATTCCCAAAGATAAAAAGCCATATGTAATTATGGTAGTAGGTGTCAACGGGGTTGGTAAAACAACCACCATTGGTAAATTAGCACATAGATTTAAAAACCAAGGATTAAAAGTTGTATTAGGTGCGGCAGATACGTTTAGGGCAGCAGCTATTGATCAATTGCAAGTTTGGGCAGATCGTGTAGATGTTCCTATAGTAAAACAACAAATGGGCAGTGACCCTGCATCCGTAGCTTTTGATACACTTAGTTCTGCAGTTACTCAAGATGCAGATGTAGTAATTATCGATACCGCTGGGCGTTTACATAACAAGGTAAATTTAATGAACGAGTTGACCAAGGTAAAACGCGTTATGCAAAAAGTTGTAGAAGATACACCGCATGAAGTCTTGTTGGTCCTTGATGGTTCTACAGGTCAAAATGCGTTTGAACAGGCTAAGCAGTTTACGAAGGCCACAGAAGTAACGGCATTGGCCATTACCAAATTAGATGGCACTGCAAAAGGTGGTGTGGTCATCGGAATTTCTGATCAATTTAAGATTCCTGTAAAATATATTGGAGTGGGTGAAGGTATTGAGGATTTACAGGCATTTAATAAGTACGAATTTGTAGATTCATTCTTTAAGATTTAAAATTGAGATACGGCTGGTTCATTTTTCCTCTTTTATTATGTAATCTGAGCTGGGGGCAAATGAAACACCCAAAAGCTAGTCCCTTCGCCAGGATTGAGCAAGAAGTAGGGCTCTCAAAAATTACTGTAGAGTATTCGCGGCCATCTGCCAAGGGTCGTACATTATTTGGTAATCAACCTAATGGAGCGCCAGGCTTAGTGCCTTATGGACGTATTTGGCGGGTAGGGGCAAATGAGTCAACTAAAATTACGTTTAGTACCAACGTAATAATCGGTGATAATTCTTTGGAAAAGGGTACTTATGCCCTTTATGCATTTCCAAATGAAAACAAATGGGAAATCGTATTCCATAAAAATCTAACGCATTGGGGAGATGGTAGAAAGAATTACGACCCCAATGAAGATGTACTACGTATTGCATTATTGCCAACCGAAGTGAAGGATTTTCAAGAAAGTTTTCTGATTTCATTCGATGATATCAATCACAACGGAACATTGATGAATTGGAATTGGGGAACAACACAAATATCTATACCCATTCATTTTGATACCAAGGCTATCATGAAAGTGCAAATAGCGGATAAACTTTCAAATGCTCCTAGTGCCCAAACGTATTATGAAATTGCTAGATATTATCAGGAGCAAAATATATATACAAATGAGGCAAAAGAGTATGTTGAAAGGGCTATTGAATTAGGTGGCGATACTTATTATTTTCATAGAGTACGCTCATTAATATTGGCTGATCTAAAAATGTTTGATGAAGCAATCACAGCAGCAAAAATTTCTATGAAATTGGCGGAGAAGGAGGGGAAAGATGAATTTGTTCGCCTCAATCAAGATAATATTGCACATTGGAAAGCGCTTAGCATAATTAAAAAATAAGAATATGAAAAAACTTCTTTTGTTAATGGTCATCATTTTTTTGGGTGCCTGTAAAACTGAACAGGATACAAAAGAAAGGCATGAAATTGTTCTTTGGACTCCCTATGACGATTCATTAGAAGTAGCTGGTAATGCCGATCATGATAATACTCGTATGCGGTACAAATTGATTCAATCTAAAGTGCTTGATAAAAATGCAGTGTTCAGGCCGCTATATAAAGAGGTTTCTAACCTGACGGAAGAAGAATACAAACTACTGCTACCTATGATTTTGGAGCAAGATATTTTTGTAATTCGAAATCATATCAAAGAAGGGAGATTAACTTATGAGAACTTGGTCCTGTTTTATTTATACCGTATTTATAAATATGAATTGGATAATACCACAACGTTAAATACCGTAATTGCTCTTAATGAAGATGTGGTTCAGCAGGCTCGCGAGTTGGACGAGCAAAATGAAAAGGGAGTAGCCACCCAAATACAACATCCAATCTATGGCATGCCCATATTGTTAAAGGATAATATTAATACCGTAGGAATGAAAACAACGGCCGGTTCAATTGCTCTTATGGACAATAAAACGGAAGATTCATTTATAGTACGGCAACTTAAAAAGAATGGTGCTTTAATTTTGGGTAAGGTAAATTTAAGCGAATGGGCTTATTTTTTATGTTCAGGTTGCCCGGTAGGGTATAGCGCATATGGTGGTCAAACTTTGAACCCCTATGGTCGTAGAATATTTGAAACAGGCGGTTCCAGTTCTGGTAGTGGAACTGCAGTTGCGGCAAACTATGCAGTAGCGGCCGTTGGTACAGAGACATCAGGGTCTATATTGTCACCTAGTAGTCAAAATTCGGTTGTGGGCTTAAAACCAACCATAGGTTTATTAGGTAGATCAGGAATAGTTCCTATATCCAGTACTTTGGACACTCCCGGTCCTATGACCAAAAATGTAAAGGACAATGCTATTTTATTATCGGCTATGTTGGGTTTTGATGAGGTGGATAGCGCATCTGTGGAAGATAACTATCCGGGCATTTTATCCGCAGGTCTCAATCCTGAACCTCTAAATGAAATTAGGTTAGGAGCCATTAAAGAGCTAATGGAATCTGATAGTATCTATAGAAAAACTATAGATAAATTAAAAAATGAAGGTGCTACAATTATAGAAATAGTACCTCCGGAAGTAAGTTTGGACGGATTCTTAAGTATACTAAATATTGACATGCGAAATGATTTACCCTCTTATTTAATAAATTATACGGATCCTAACTTAGTGAAGATAAAATCTATTGAAGATGCAGTAGCATTCAATAATAATGATTCTTTAGTAAGAATCCCTTATGGTCAAGCACTATTTAATGGCATAGTTTCAGATACCACAACTAGCTCAGAATTAGAGGAAATAAAACTGAATTTAGAAAAAAATGGACGAACGTTTTTTAATTCAGCTATGGATAAGAATAGGTTAGATGCAATACTTTCTATTAATAATTATCATGCAGGTTATGCCGCTGTTGCAAAATATCCGGCGCTTACAGTGCCTATGGGTTATAAACCATCTGGAGAACCAATTAGTCTAACTTTTATAGGCAAACAATTCACTGAAGCCAAATTGCTTAGAATTGGTAAAGCATATGAAGAAAAATTTCCTATCAGGATGATGCCTAAAGACTACAGAAATTAATATTGTTTTAGGTGTCATGAAAAGAAGGGGATTTATAAAGAACACTTTTCGATGGGGAGCGGGATTAGGGTTGTTGGTCGGTTTATATAGTTGGCAAATAGAGCCTTTTTGGCTGAAATATGTTCATTTAAAAATGCCATTAAAAAACTTACCTGATGCCCTTGTAGGTAAAACACTGATGCAGATTAGTGATATACATATCGGTAATTCGTTCGACTATCAATATATCATAGATTCGTTTCGGGAAGCACAAAAATTGAATCCTGATTTTGTAGTCTATACTGGAGATTATGTAACCTATGAAAATAATGAACAGATCGATCAGTTGAATGAGGTGCTACAATATGTGGTAAAGGGTACTTTAGGTACTATAGGTATTCTAGGTAATCATGATTATGGTATCGACTTTGTCGAAGAACCTGTGGCAAAGACCATCACTGAAAGTTTAAGGGCAGTAGGCGTCACCATGTTGAGAAATGATGCTATTGAAATAGACGGACTCAATTTTTTGGGAATGGATGATTTTTGGGGAAGTAATTTCTATCCTTTAAAAGCTACCGCTAAATATAGACCTGATATGGCGAATATCACTTTATGTCACAATCCTGATGTATGCGATTTACCTGTTTGGAACAATTTTAAGGGGTGGATATTATCTGGTCATACCCACGGTGGGCAAGTAAAACCACCATTTTTACCCGCTCCATTACTTCCTGTAAAAAATAAAAATTACGATGCAGGTATTAAAAAATTGGGAGAAGGAAAAACGCTTTATATAAACAGTGCCATAGGATGTCTTCGCCAAGTACGCTTAAATGTAAGACCGGAGATTACGGTTTTTGAGCTTACAAAAGAAGTTTAGGGTATCCTGTAGCTAATCAATAGTTTGTATTACGGTTTCAACTGGTAGTCTTGACTTTCCTACTATATTAGGTTGATTGCCATCTAAGGTGTCTCGATAACCTATTGCAACCGAAAATAAAACTTTATGATCTTTGAGTTTTAGAATATCCTTGTATTTTTCTGATTCAATACCTTCCATGGGTGTAGAGTCTATTTCCATAGCTGCACAGGCTGCCAAAAAGAAACCTAATGTTATATATACTTGATGGGTAAGCCAATTAACTGTCTTTTCCTTTGGTTGCTCTTTTACAAATTGTTTGTAGAAATTAACAGCTCCTTCCGGTAAATTTTCTTCAACGTGTCGTTCAAATTCCTCTAGATTTTCTTGAACACTAAAAATAACAAGGTGACTCGCATTTTTTATTTTAGGAGCATTAAAGAAAGATGCATCTGCCAGAGCATTTTTTGTCTCTTTATGAGATACAAAAGAAAATAACCATGGTTGACTATTGATAGAGGAAGGACTCAACTTTAGGATATGTTTTAAATCCTCAATTTTTTCTTTGGGAATAGTTTTGGTCGCATCAAACTTTTTAGTCGTATATCTTTGCTCCGCTATGCTTCTAAAATCCATCTTGTAATTTTATACAAAAATAAGCATACTTATCTGCTATGTCTAAATTAGATGACAAGTTGTGGCTAAAAGAGTAAAAATTATAGTATTACTCAATTACTGCATTTATCAATTCCCATAATTCGTTGTCAAAACTAGAAGGTCCTAAAAGTTCTTCATTGCTAGCTCCGCCCATACGTACTATAACCATATCTAAGCTTGGTACCATATATAACTTTTGATCGTTTAAGCCAAGTCCTGCGATAAGGTCGTCTGGAGCATTAGGTATTAAGCTACCTGTAAATTCATCTTCTGAACTTGGTAGTCTAAAGCTGCTTTTACCGTTTAACCAATAGAGGTAGCCGTAAGCAAGGTTGTGGTTTTGTGACGAATTAGTCATGGCATTAAAATATTCTTGATCGGAAAGAATAGAGGTGCCATCCCAATTACCTTGGTTAAGGTTTAAAATTCCGAAGCGGGCCATACTTCTTGCAGTACTGAAAAATACGTTGTTATATCCTATTTTAAGGAACAAACCTTGCATGCCAATAGGTTCTTTGATTTTTTCGGAGAAATAGGCATTCAAATCTCTTTCTGTAGCGTTAGCAATTACATCATCTAACAAAGTATACGGTCCGTTATGGTAGTACCAAAATGTATTTGGGTCATTTAAAAAGTTTAAGCATTCTGGGTCAGTACAGAAAATATCTTCAACCGTATAATCTAGACCGGTTGTCATTGTCAATTGGTTCTTAATAGTAATATTCTGTTCTTGATTTAAGGGCATATTTGTCCATCCCTCACCTAAATAGGTAGATGTGGGTTCCAGTATATTTAAGAAACCTTCTTCTTGGGCAATACCTGTTAACATTGCGGTTAAATTTTTTCCAGCGGAATTCCATGCATGATTGTCGTCAGATTTAAAATCACCAAAATATTTTTCTATGACAATTCTTCCGTCCTTTATTATAATGAAAGCATCTGTATTGTTATTTTCTAAAAAGAAGTATAAGTTACTGACTTCATTTTCATTCCATCCTAATGTTTCCATAGAAAGGGTTTCCCATTCGTTTGTTCTGGAAATAGGTGGAAAATATGTTTCGGTAGGTACTGGTGTTACAGCAGGTGGCGTTCCACTTTTTTCTGTTTCAGTTGATGGTTCAGAATCACTTGAACATGAAACAAAAACAGATAGTAGGGCAATTAGGCTGAAATATTGGGAGAATTTCATTTTAAATTTAAGTTTTGGGTGTTAATAAACCGTAATCAACTAAAGATTACAAGTAAATTTGTCCATATCTAACGTTTTTAAATACCCAAATCGTATTTTTGCACCCCAATTAAAATTATGAGGACAAAATCTCTTAAGAAGAACAAAATCAACGTAGTAACGCTAGGTTGTTCAAAAAATGTTTATGATTCTGAAGTACTCATGGGCCAATTAAAGGCTAACGACAAAGAAGTTGTGCATGAAGAAGAAGGGAACATCGTAGTAATTAACACATGCGGCTTTATTGCTAATGCCAAAGAAGAGAGTGTTAATACCATTTTGGAATATGTTCAAAAGAAAGAAGAAGGTGCGGTTGATAAAGTTTTTGTAACCGGTTGCTTAAGTGAACGCTATAAGCCAGATTTGCAAAAAGAGATACCAAATGTAGATGAGTATTTTGGCACTAGTGAATTGCCAGGGTTATTAAAAGCGCTAGGAGCAGATTATAAGCATGAGTTAATAGGTGAGCGTCTGACCACTACACCAAAAAACTATGCTTATTTGAAAATAGCCGAAGGTTGTGATAGACCTTGTTCATTTTGCGCTATTCCATTAATGCGTGGTAAACATAAAAGTACACCAATTGAAGAATTGGTGACAGAAGCTGAAAAACTTGCCGGCAAAGGGGTAAAAGAACTTATTTTGATAGCTCAAGATTTAACTTACTACGGTCTTGACCTTTATAAGAAAAGAAATCTTGCCGAATTATTAGAGGCATTAGTGAAAGTTGAAGGTATTGAATGGATACGTTTGCATTATGCATTTCCGGCAGGTTTTCCAATGGATGTACTTGATGTAATGAATAGGGAACCAAAAGTATGTAACTATTTAGATATCCCATTACAACATATATCGGATAGTATTTTAAAAAGTATGCGTCGTGGTACTACTGAGGCTAAAACGACCAAGTTGTTAAAAGAATTTAGGGCGGCGGTACCTGAAATGACCATTAGGACCACCTTAATTGTAGGGTATCCAGGGGAAACCGAAGAAGATTTTGAAATTCTTAAAAACTGGGTAATTGCCATGCGTTTTGAGCGTTTGGGGTGTTTTACATATAGCCATGAAGAAAATACACATGCCTATAGTTTGGTTGATGATGTGCCTGATGAAGTAAAGCAAGAACGTGCAAATATCATCATGGAAATACAATCTCAAATTTCTTGGGAATTGAATCAACATAAAGTAGGTGAAACATTTAGATGCATAATTGATCGTAAAGAAGGAAATTACTTTATCGGAAGAACTGAGTTTGATTCACCGGATGTGGATAATGAAGTGTTGATTGATGCTACTAAACATTATGTGAAACAGGGAGAATTTGTAAATGTGAAAATTACAGAGGCCGCAGATTTTGATTTATACGGAGAGCCTGTTTAAAAAAAAATCCCAACTAGAATTGGGATTTTTTTTACCTAAAAAGTGATGTTTACAAATGGGATTATTGGGCTAGAATAAACACTTTCGTCATCATCATATAGCACATTAAATTTGGCACCAATAGAGATTTTATTATTAATGTTGTAGCCTGCGCCAACAAATAATGCGGATTCCCAAAAATCATCTTTGATTTCACCAGTAGGTGTTTCTTGTTTTGTATTCACTTTTAATTGGGCAAACTCTAACAAGCTCATTAACTTTTTAGATAGATTGTATTGTCCAATAACGTTAGCACCAAAGGTTGTAGTTTTTTGAACATTTTTAATGGAATTATAACTTCCTTGAACTCCCGCGCCTAAACTAAAATTATCGCTTACATTATATATTAAGTTAGGTGACAAGCTAATATTGGTGCCTCCTAAAAAATTGAGTCCAAAGCCACATCCAAATTTTAGGCGTGGATCAACAGTGACCAAACTATCAACTGTTTGTAGTTGCTCTGTTGTTGTGCTATCTAAGGAAACAGGAGTGTTCATTGTAGCTGAACTATCTATTACCGAGATATTGGTTACTTGTGAAGATACTTGTGCGTAAATAGCAAAAAAGACCAATGACAAGGCATTGGTTATGACAGATTTTTTCATTTTTAAATTTTGGTTATGTGTTATATAGAGTTTAAATATAGATCATTTTACATGAAACTCATTTAGCCAAAATCAGCTTAAAAATAAATACCATGTTCGTAACTATAATTTCGATATTTGCTGTTTAATCATCTGATTATGAGATGCAGATTTGTTGGAAGATTTGCCAAATTCCTTTACCAAATAAAATATCCCTTAAACGAGATAAACTGTTTAAGGGATATTGGTAATTACCAATTGATCAAGAATATTGGTTAATCAAAATTATTTTTCAAAATACAGGTAGATATACATAGCTGCACCAAAATTAGATGCATCTGTAGAAACCAAACGCCAACCATCTTTTGCGTAGCTATCTAATTTTTCTTGAATTTCTTTGTTGGAATTATCTACAATATGGTATTTGTCAAACGTAAGTTTCGAATAATAAATAAGTGTTTCAACTTTGTATTGTTTCATAATATTTTATTTAACCATGAATAGGGCGTTTGCAAAAAACAGCTTACCATTTTCCCAGAAGCCTCTAAAAAGGGGATTGTCTACCATATAAATAACTTGACCACGCCCCATTTCTTCTGTACCGAAGATTAAAGTTTCCGCAATTTTTTTCTTTGCTTCGCTACCGGCAAAACCGGACACAGGTTCGTTGTTACCTTCGCTCAAATACACTGCGCTGCCATTTTCTAGGTAATTGTAAGAACGGGCACCTAATTTAAGGGTAAAATAAGTGTCATCGTAACCATAAGCTAACGGATTTGTGTTATCTACCGTGGCCTTGAAAATTGCTCCGGTAATAGCAGATTTTATTTGTTCTCTTTCAGAAATTTCAAATGATCCTATTGTAGTGGATGAGTCTTTTTCAATCTCTTTTACAGATAATTTAAAATCTTTGTCAGATGAGGTAATTCCATCAATTGCACCGCCCATGGCAATTAATTTTCCACCACGTTTTACCCAGTCCTTTATTTTTTCCTTGTTATATGAGTTTAGAAAACTATTATACCCACGTCCGTCAGGTAAAATTAAAATATCATAATTGCTTAGGTCAATACGGTCAAAATAATCATGTCCCAATACAGAAATTGGGTAATTGAGTTGTTGTTCAAAAAAGTTCCAAATTTCACCAAAACGCAAAGTTGACGTTGGCTCACCAGAAAGAACGGCGATATTTAATTTCTGAATTACATCTACATAACCAGAGCCGAAATCTTTTCCGCTTTCAACAAAACCTGTATTTGTAGAAATGACATTCTTTGCATTGTTTTTTGAAGCTGAAATAAGGATATCATTGAAATTCTTAAGGTGCTTATTGTCACTTTTAGTAATAATCAATGTGCCTCTTTCATGCGAAATACCATCTAATGTAAATGGCTTATGGGCAAAACGTACTCGAACTTTGTTACGCAATAATTCTGCTAGAAACTGAGCATCTTTCATACTGTTCCAATCAGCTAAGTAAGCATAACTGTCCGGTTTTAAAACACCGTATTCAGTACCACTATGAAGAGGTGCGGATTTAGCTACACTGGTTTCTGAAGCTATCGCGTCTAAACCATAGGCATAGGGTAAAGACCATGCGGTGATATCATAGGTAACCGAGTCGCTTAACTTTGCGGTGGGCTCGAACAGTACTTTTACCAAGGTGCTTTTTGGTTGGTTTGTAGAAATGACCAAACTTTTATTAGTACTTTTAATTGAGCCAGATTTACCGGTGGCATAGCTGTAACCTTTAAAGGTACTATTGGTACCTGCTTGAAATTCAATTTCATGTTTACTCAATAAATCTGCTAAAGCCTCTATCTTATCGGGGTTACCGTTCATCACATAAGTGTTGTATTTAAAATTTTTGTCACGGTAAAATTTCTTGAACTCATCATTCAGTTTAGTAATATTTTTTGAGGCCACTTCAACGGTAGATAAGCCGGTGGTATGATGATGTGCAATTCTATCTTTTAAGGTAAGCGTATCTCCAATACCCGTGATAATGCCAAGTCCGGCACGTCCACTACCACCTTGTTCGTAAGTCATACCAATTCCGCCATTATATGTCGGGTAAGTATCGCCATAGCTTGGGTATAAAAGATCAAAGACTTCTTTAGTAAAATAGAACCATCCATTAGCATCAAAATATTTTGCATGATTCTTTCCAATGGTTTCTTGAAATTCTCTTTGAAAATCTGTAATAACTTCATGAAAAGGTTCAGCTGCAGGAGCAAAGTAATAGGGGTTGTCAACACCTTGCTCATGAAAATCAACATGAACATGGGGTAGCCATTGGTTAAATTGTTTTAGGCGCTGCTGACTCTCAACTTGTGTCAACCATGCCCAGTCTCTATTAAGGTCAAACATATAATGGTTGCTTCTACCGCTCCACCAATTTTCATGATGCTCCTTGCTTTGAGGGTCAACTTGATTTGGCGAGTTTTTAAATTGATTGTACCAGTTTACGTAACGATCTCGTCCATCTGGATTAATACATGGATCAATTAATACAACTATATTTTCCAAATATCCTTTCTTACTTGTGAAAAGGTCGTAAATGGTTTGCATAGATGCTTCTGTACTAACACTTTCATTGCCATGTACATTGTAGCTCAACCAAACAATAGCTTTGTCCGGAGAACCTTCTCCATGTATACCTTTCATATGCTCTTCCCTAATTTGATCTAGGTTTTGCATATTTTCTTCAGTAGAAATGGTTGCCAATATCAAAGGTCTTCGTTCATTGGTTTTGCCATATTCAATAAGTTTCATGCGTTTAGGTTCAGCCTTTGCCAAATATTGATAGTAATCTACTACCTCATGGTGTCTTGTAAATTGAGTGCCAAGTTCGTAGCCTAAAAACTCTGAGGGCGATTTTAATTGAGTTAGCCCTAAAAACGGAATAAATAGTAATGCAATGCGTAAAGTTAGTTTCATATAGGTTTGTTTGTGTTCTGAGTCAGCCAAATCTATTAAAATAAATGCAAATTGTACCTTATCTAATCTGTAATTCACCGAGTAAACAGGTATTTAACAGTACCGGTAATTAACTTATATTTAGGAAATGTAAAACGAAAGGGTTTTATATTTACCAAGATTTTAATTTTTATATGGATATTGACTGTTTGCCCTTAGTAAAAACGGGCTATTTTTCGAAATTAATTTGCGATTATGTTACCGCAGATACTAAGCTTAAACCATTGTATAATCGTTTTCCGAATTTAGATGGGTTCAAAGGGCAAATAGAAGAAAAGGGTAAACATTTTACCCAATCGCAAAGAAGTGTATTGTTTAGCTCGTTGATAGAACAGTATAAAGGAATCAACGTTTCTAAGCAAACCAATGCTAATATTGAGCTTTTAAAGGAGAAAAATACATTTACGGTAGTTACGGGCCACCAGTTGAATTTATTTACAGGTCCGCTTTACTTTCTTTATAAGATTATTTCTACCATAAACCTTACCAAAGAATTAAAAAAAGAATTTCCGGATCAAAACTTTGTACCGATCTATTGGATGGCCACTGAGGATCATGATTTCGATGAAATCAATTATTTTAATTTCAAAGGACTAAAATTTCAGTGGAACAAAGAGGCTTCTGGAGCTGTAGGTCATTTGCCTACGGAAGGATTGGAAGAGGTTTTTGCCCTTTATTCTAAAACTATTGGTGATAGTAAAAATGCCCAAGTATTAAAAGAATTATTTGAAAGTGCCTATTTAAAGCATGATACCCTGACCGATGCAACTCGCTTTTTAGCGAACAAAATTTTTAAAGACTACGGTTTGGTAATTGTTGATGG
This sequence comes from Maribacter sp. UBA3344, assembly GCF_002362375.1. Lineage (NCBI taxonomy): Bacteria > Pseudomonadati > Bacteroidota > Flavobacteriia > Flavobacteriales > Flavobacteriaceae > Maribacter > Maribacter sp. UBA3344. Next base: position 48,096 of record NZ_DERI01000012.1, read on the forward strand.
TGATGATGTTGAGTTAAAGAAATTGCTTGTGCCATACATGAAAAAAGATATTTTTGAGCAAACAGCTTTTAAGAAAGTATCTGAAACTATAGAGGAAATTACCCAAATATCTTCTGATTACCCTGTACAAGTAAACCCACGTGAAATCAATTATTTCTATTTAAAAGATGGTATTAGGGAAAGGCTAGTGGAAAGTAAGGGAAAATATGCAGTTAATGATACTGCCATAACTTTCACGAAAGAGGAATTGGTGAGTGAAATGGAAAATTTTCCAGAAAGATTTTCTCCCAATGTTATTGCCAGGCCTTTATACCAAGAGGTGATTTTGCCCAACCTTTGTTATATAGGCGGCGGCGGAGAAATTGCATATTGGTTAGAATTGAAGGCTTCATTTGACGCCATGCAAGTAACGTTTCCTATTTTATTGGTCAGAAATTCAGCTTTGATCATTACCGAGAAACAAGCCGATAAATTAGAGCGAATGAATATTTCCAAGTCAGATGTATTCTTGAGCCAGAATAGCTTGATCAATAAAAAGATTCGTGAAATTTCTAATATTGATATTGATTTTGCTCCACAGAAAAAATTGTTGGAAGAGCAATTTAAAGAAATGTATGCGCTTGCAGAAAAAACAGATAAGTCGTTTTTAGGCGCGGTAAAGGCTCAAGAGGTAAAACAGAAAAAAGGCTTGGATGCCTTGGAAAAAAGGTTGCTCCAAGCGCAAAAAAGAAAATTGAAAGACCATGTAGTTCGTATGACCGAACTGCAGAATGAAATTTTTCCGAATCAATCTTTACAAGAAAGGCAATTAAATTTTTCGGAGTTTTATTTAGCATATGGTGAAGCATTGTTACCAATGCTATTTAAGGCGTTAGAACCTTTAAATTTAAATTTTACGGTCATCACCCAAAAGTAAATAATGGGTAAAGGCAAAACGCTACATAAGATATACGTACTTGCTATTTTTTTATTCATATCTATTACAACAATTATAATTGTATTAGAATTTAACTTTTAAGTATCTAGTGATTGTTGAATTAATATTTTTCTATTTTTTGGAAGTAGGAATTAATTTTTTGTAAACATTATAGTTTAAACTTTTGGTAAAAATTTTTTTATAATTACTGTTGTTTATGGTGTCGATATTTTTTTCAATTACTAGAAAATTTCTTTGAGATATATTTAAAGTATCTAAACTGATAAATTTGTATCGTTGGTAAAAACCAATTACTGAATTATCTATTTTGACTGCTTTAAAATTAATGGTAGAGTAATTTGGTATAACTTTTACAATAGCTTTTATGTTAGCTAATTGTTCCTTGTTTCGTTTATCAATAGTTCCAATATTGGTTATCGCGAGTATAAATGAGATAATAAGTATGCCCGATATTAAAACAGATAAGGAGTTTGTCATTTTTTTATTTTTATTAAATAATGTTTTTAAAAAGTAAAATGAAGGGGCAACGAAAATAGATAAGGACAGCATATAATAAGGAGTTGATGGTACTAGGTAATACCCAGCTTGTTTTAAGCTGATCATTAAGGGTATCGAAGATGAAATACCGATTAATAAGAATACAAATGAAGTTTTAATTTTGTCATTTTTAGGAATTATCCTTTTATTAAAATGATACGTTAAAATTAAGATACATAAACTAAGTCCTAAGGAAATTGGTAATGCTTTGAAGATTCCATTGAATATATAAAATCTATTTTCCCTCATATTTTCTACTCTATTTCCTGATAAAGAATCAATAACTTGATTGTTAAGGTAATTGTTCATAAAATTACGAGGTGATTCAAAACACATTAGAATAATAAAAAATAAAGTAAAACTTAAGCAAAGAAATATTGATTTTTGCAATTGAATTTTCAGATTTTTTCTATAAACAATATACAATATTGCAAAAAATACGATAGGGAATAATGCCACGAACCCTTTGGATAAAAAGCCAAAAAATATTAATAGTCCTGAGATTAACATTAAAATGTAGGCTTTCAAACCTTTATATTCTAAACTTTTATTGAGGAAATAAATAGATGCTAATGTAAACAAGGTTAATGTACATTCTAAAACATTATTAGGATAGGCAAAAAAAGTATGAAAATTTAAAATCCATAATATTAAAGGTAGATAATGGAGTTTTGCAATGTTTTTATTATTTAGATAGATTTGTTTCCAAATCTTTGAAATAATGTAAGCTGTTAAAATGAAAATAACCAAACAATATATTCTTTCAACCCAGAAAGATTGACCAAAAATCTTAAAAAATAATGATTGTAACCAAAAAACAAGTGGTGGGTGCTCATAAAAGCTATTATAAATAGTTGTTGTGAAAGACGGTAGCCAAAATTCACCTATATCATTTTCTAAGTTATTTGAAATTGCTGCATACCAGATACCATCGACAAACATTCCTTCACGTAGAAGATTTGGAGCTATTAGAAAAAAGAATAGTGAAGTAAAGAAAATCCAATGGATATTCTTGTTTATAAAATTTAGTTTTTGAGAAATAAAAGTCATTTAGATATTCAGATGTTTTTAAAGAATTAATAACGATTAAGGAACTAGGAATTCTCCGTTCCACATGTCATCGGTCTTTGAGAAAAGAGCCCTAATATGGTTAGGTCTTTTAAGTTTTAGATATTCAATTTTCGTGGGAAAAATATCGATTATGGTGAAATGGTTTTTGTGTTCTACATATTCCACATGATCAGGATTCTTAATTGCTGTACCTGGGCTAGTTTCTGTGATGTAATCTTTTCTGCTATTGGGCTGAATATTTTGCCAAGTTGATTTTAATCTCTCGGTATTTGTTACTATTTCAGCAATACCTTCTACTTTTAACTGCATCATTTTATCAGGATGGTATAAAAGCAAGCTAACTTGGTTATTTACATGAATATGATTTATTTTTTGAGTTCGGCTATCGGTATAAATAGTTAAACGTAAATTTTCGGTCACCTCACGAAGTACTACGGTACGCAGTCTTGCAACAGATTCATTGCCGGTAGTTGCCATTGTAATGAACCTAAATGGGTGCCCTCTTTCAATTACACTCTTTTTGATCTCAATACTTAACTCTTCAAAAAATGAACCTGTCATTGTGGTAATTTATTTAATAGTAAAAATAAATGAAAAATAGGGTAGGGTAATTGTTTAGTTAGTTGTTATAAAGATAATAGCTATGAAAAAGAAATTGAAAAGGTTCAATTTTTAGCTTTTGGTTTAATTTGGTTTTTGATTTATTTAAAAGCTCGGGGTGGTTTCCGAGCTTTTTTTTTGGATTCTTTGTAAGGTATTAAAAATACGTGCGACCAATGTGCAGAATACTGATTGCTATGAAAAAGAAATTTTAAAGTATTCGGTTTGATAATTGGTTGATTAAAAAGCCCGGGTGATTACCGGGCTTTTATATGTTATATATTTAAATAATTGATAAGAGAAGTAAATTGCTCTTAACCAGATCGGTAACAAGGATCGATCAAAGCACTACTATCATTTAACTTTATATTCTAAACGCATAGTTATTGATGCGGTCTTATTTTTAGAAGAGGTGTTATAGGCACCGCCCCAACTATAGTCTTCTCCAGAGTTTTGACCGGTAATTTGAAAAACGCCCATATTGGCAGAAACCAGGTCACCTAAATTACTACCTGCATTTTCGGCAATTTTCTCTGCACGTATTCTGGCATCCTCTGTTGCTTTGGAAATCATCTCAATTTTAAGGTCTGCCAATTTTGTATAATAGTACCTTGGGGGCAATGAGTTAAACTGAACACCTTTATTTAAAAGTTCGGTAATTTCTCTGGAAACACCTTCTATTAAAGCTACATTTTCAGATTCTATTTTTAAAGTTTGTACAAGTTGGTATCCTTTAAAAATATTGCCAACGTAATTTCCATTTTCATATTGGTTGTCTCGCATTTCTGTAGTTTGAACACTGTTAAAAATAATCCTTTTAGTATCAATGCCCTTAGATGTTAAATATTCTCGAACAATTTCCTTGTCTTGGTTTAATTGGTCGAAAGCTGTTTTTAGAACAGTGCTATTGGTAGAAAATTGACCTTCCCATACAATGAGGTCAGAGGTGAAATTTTCATTGCCCAAGCCTGTAACCGATATCATTTGGGGCGGGTTTGCCCTTTGTATATAAGCGTTGCCTAAAAAATATGCAGCAATGACAATTGCCGCTCCAAAAATAATTGCACTAATGTGTTTCATGAAAAATATTTAAATCGAGTCTAAATATATTAAAAGATACTTTTCAAGAACGGTCAATTTGCTATTTTTGCCCATGCAAAATAAAGTCCTAATACTAGATTTTGGTTCTCAGTACACCCAATTGATTGGAAGACGCGTACGTGAACTAAACATTTTCTCCGAGATTAAACCTTATAATAAATTACCAAAAGACCTTTCCGAGTATAAGGCCGTGATTCTTTCTGGATCTCCTTTATCGGTAAGAGGTGAAGATGCCGTTCACCCAGATCTGTCTGAAATTAGAGGTAAAAAACCATTGTTGGGCGTTTGTTATGGCGCGCAGTATTTGGCACACTTTAATGGTGGTAGTGTAGAAAAATCGAATACACGTGAATATGGTCGTGCAAACCTTAGCTTTGTTAAGGAGAACGAACCATTTTTTGATAAAGTAGATGCAGGTAGCCAAGTGTGGATGAGCCATGCCGATACCATTAAGCATTTACCAGAAAATACAACTCTTTTGGCAAGTACGCATGATGTTGAAAATGCCGCTTTCAAATTTGAAGGCGAAGAAACATATGCTATTCAGTTTCACCCAGAAGTGTATCATTCAACAGATGGAAAACAGGTGCTGGAAAACTTTTTAGTGCATATTGCCGGGATGGAACAGACTTGGACGCCAGATGCCTTTGTTGATAAAACAGTAGCTGAATTAAAGGCGAAAATAGGCGATGAAAAAGTAATCTTAGGGTTGTCCGGTGGTGTAGATTCTTCTGTTGCAGCTGTTTTGTTACATAAGGCAATAGGTAAAAACCTGCACTGTATATTCGTAAATAACGGACTTTTAAGAAAAAACGAGTTTACCGATGTACTTAAGCAGTATGAGGGAATGGGCTTAAATGTAAAAGGTGTAGATGCTTCGGCACACTTTTTGGGTGATTTAGCAGGAGAAAGCGATCCAGAAACTAAGAGAAAAACAATAGGTAGGGTTTTTATTGAGGTTTTTGATGATGAATCTCATTTGGTAGAAAACGCAAAGTGGTTGGCACAAGGTACTATTTATCCAGATGTTATAGAATCAGTTTCGGCAACTGGCGGACCTTCACAAACAATAAAGAGTCATCATAATGTAGGTGGTTTGCCAGATTTTATGAAATTAAAAGTGGTAGAACCTCTAAAGATGTTATTTAAGGATGAGGTAAGAAGAGTAGGTGCTAGCTTGGGTATAGATAAAGCTTTGTTGGGTAGGCATCCTTTTCCAGGTCCTGGTCTGGCAATTCGTATTCTTGGGGATATCACTCCAGAAAAAGTGGCTATTTTGCAAGAGGTGGATGCTATCTTTATTGACGGGTTAAAAAAATGGGGACTATACGATAAGGTGTGGCAAGCCGGTGCTATGTTATTGCCCGTTAACAGCGTAGGTGTAATGGGAGATGAACGTACCTATGAAAAATGCGTGGCACTTAGAGCCGTGGAAAGTACAGATGGTATGACCGCCGATTGGGTGAACTTACCTTATGAATTTCTACAAAAAACATCAAATGATATCATTAATAAAGTCCCTGGCGTTAATCGTGTCGTATATGATATAAGTTCTAAACCGCCAGCAACAATTGAATGGGAATAGTATGAAATATATATTTAATCAAGTTTACATTATTTGGGCATTTTGCGTATTGGTCTCTTGCACTGCAATGGCTCAGAAATTTAATACACATGAGGTTAAAAGAGGAGAGACCTTAGAAAGTATTTCTAAATTATATGGGGTTTCTACTGAAAGTATTTTGCAGTACAATAAAGAGATAAAAACCGGTCAGGATTTAAGACCTAATACTATATTGGTAGTACCAAGTGCAAAAGTTGCGACTAAGCCGGCAAACACTCCTACCAAAAATAGTACAGAGATTGCACAAGATGCAGAAAATTCTAGAGAGCCAATAGGCTATACAGAGCACCGTGTTAAGAAAAGGGAAACCATTTTTGGTATTACCCAAATGTATAATATTACCGAGGATGAATTAAAAAAATATAATCCGGTTTTATATGCCTCGCCCCTTCAGAAAAAGATGGATCTGCGTATTCCTAAATATGCCGCTCCAAAAGTTGAAGATGTGGGTATGAACGATGAAGATTTTGAAAAATACATTGTTGCCGCAAAGGAAACCAGATGGAGTATAGCACATAAATATGGCATTACCATAGATAGCATGTTGGTTTTAAATCCTGGGCTATCAAAGTCGGACAATTATTTATCTGAAGGTTATGAATTGGTTATGCCTAAAATAGCCGGTAGTACGGTAAAGAATCAGGTAACCCAATTATACACCTCTTATACGGTACCTGCAAAGATGAATTTTTATCGTTTAGAGAAAGAATTTGGAGTAAAATCAGATGAAATAGTGCGCCTTAATCCAGAAATTGCAGAACGTGGTGGGTTAAAAGAGGGTATGGTTATTCGTATACCTGAACAAAAGGTAGAAACTGGTGATATTAATACGGACAACTATATTTTTTATGAGGTTAAACCAAAGCAAAACGAGTTTAGGCTGACTAGAAAATTTGACATGACCTGGGCAGAGCTAACCCAATTGAACCCTGATTTAAAAGATGGCTTAAAGGCCGGCATGGTACTTAAGTTGCCAAAAGATAAAGTAGGTGATTTTGAAGTGAAGAATGCTCTGGTATTGGATAAAGTGAATTTATTGGATAGCATTAATGTTGCCGTAAAGCCAAAAGTACTGTTCATGTTGCCATTTAGATTGGACAAGGTGAATTTGGCGGATAAGGAAAGCGCTGAAAAAACAATTGATTCTAGAAGAGATATGACCGTTAGTTTAGGTCTGTATTCCGGTGCATTGGTAGCTATAGATTCGTTAAAGTCTTTAGGAGTATCAATAGATGTGAAAACGGTTGATAATCAATTGGATTTAGGTAAGACAAAACAACTATTGCAAGCAGAACAATTAGGTGGTTATAGTGCGGTTTTTGGTCCTTTGGACAATCCTTCATTAAAAGAGACCGCTGTTCAAGCTTCTAGATATAACGTTCCGGTATTGGCACCGGTAACGGCAAAAAGCGATTTAAGTTTAGAAAATGTGTTCTACTCTTATACGGATGAAGAGGTATTGTGGAAACATATGTTAGACTATGTTGAAAAAAATCATACAGATGAAACACTTTTGATCATAGCAGATGAAGATAATAAAAAGGAAAAAGATGCTATTATAGAAAGATTTCCATCTGCAAAAGTGGTAGTCGTAAAAGAAGAGGAGAAAAATATTGGTATTAACAGAGATAAACTACAGACACTGCTATCTGACCAAGTACCTAATTGGGTTTTTGTAGAATCTGATAATTATAAGTTGATTTCAAGTATAGTCTCCATATTAAATTCATTTAATAATACTGCCTTTGATCCTTTGGTGGGTAAAGATAAAGTTAGTGTTCGCATGTTTACAACAGACATGAACTCTGCGTTTGAAAATGATGTGATTTCCAATACACATTTATCAAATTTAAAGTTCACTTACCCTTCAGTGAATAAAGAGGTTGCCAATAGTTCTTTTGTAGATAGGTATAGAAAACGCTTTGGTGATGATCCCAATAAATATGCGGTAAGAGGTTTTGATCTTACCTATGATTTGTTGTTGAAATTAGCTTATAAAAACAACTTGTTGGAAGCTTCTAGATTCATAGGTGAAACAGAATACAATGGTAATAAGTTCAATTACCAAAGAAAAGGTGTTGCGGGCTATTATAATCAATCGTCATATATAATGATGATGGATGATTTAAGAATTAAAACATTAGAATAAAATGACATCAAAAGTAACGTATAACGGTGGTCTTAGAACTGAATGTGTTCATTTAAAGTCCAACAATTCTTTTGTGACCGATGCTCCCGTTGATAACAATGGTTTAGGAGAGGCATTTTCACCAACTGATACCGTGGCTACGGGCTTGGCAAGCTGTATGTTGACCATGATGGGTATTAAGGCAAACGGGTTAGAGGTAGACTTGAAAGGGACTACGGCATCCGTAACTAAGCACATGGCGGCCTCACCTAGAAGAATTTCTAAAATAGAGGTTGAAGTTCATTTGCCGGAACAAGTTTCTGAAAAGGATAGAAAGATATTGGTGCATACAGCAAATACATGCCCGGTACATTACAGTTTACACCCGGATATTGAAAAAGTAATCACCTATTATTGGGATTTGTAAAAAGAACATATCATATTTTTTGGCTTTTGATCGTTTTGTGCATTGCTTCTGTTCAAGGTCAAGAGGAAGTTGAATGGTCACCGGAGTTTAGGTTTACTTGGAAAGATTTTAAAGGCAAGGTTCCGTCCGGTAGTGGTGCAGCAGCTACTACGGCCAGTGGAATTAGTTATGATTTTTCTACATTTTATGAAAACGGGGAAATGCAGGTGGACTTTAATGTATACGCATATTTTTACCCCACAAAATCTTGGTATAAACCAAAAATATGTAATGAAGTAACATTATTGCATGAGCAATTGCATTTTGATATTACTGAGCTATACGCACGTAAATTAAGGGTAAAGTTGGCAAATGCCACTTTCACCGATAATGTTAAGGAAGAGGTTCGTAAATTGTATAGGTCGACAATCAGGCAGTTGAACGATTTTCAGAATAAGTATGACGCAGAGACCAATTACTCCAGAAATTTGCCTGTTCAAGAAAGATGGGTGAAAGAAATAGGGGAGGCACTTGACCATTAGAGATCAGTATAAATTAAAAAGCACCTTGAATGAAAAGGTGCTTTTTAATTTTTGGATATGAGTGTTTCTATATGTCGCAAATGGTGACACCTTGCTTTAAGGCATCTAATTTATTTTCCCAACTAGGTACAAACTCTTGTGCAACATGACCCTTATAACCTGTTTTCAAAATAGCTTTCATGACTGCAGGATAGAAAATTTCTTGGGTTTCATCTATTTCATGTCTGCCAGGGTTACCTCCTGTATGGTAATGACCATAATATTGATGGTAGTTTTCAATATTTCTTATAATATCGCCCTCCATTATTTGCATATGGTAAATATCATATAGAAGTTTAAAATGTTCGGATCCAATAGCCTCACAAAGAGAAACGCCCCATTCGGAATTGTCGCACATATAATCTTTGTGGTTTACTTTACTGTTCAATAATTCCATTTGAAGAACAACACCATGTTTTTCTGCCAAAGGCATTAGCCTCTTTAATCCGGTTGCACAATTGCGCAAACCTACAAGGTCGTCCATTCCGTTTCTGTTACCGCTAAAACAAATTAAGTTGGTGTAGCCAGCTTCAGCAACAAGGGGGATTACGCGTTCGTAATCGGCAATAAGTTCATCGTGTAAAGAAAGGTCGTTAAAACCTTTTTCAATACCCATACCTGCTCCCCAGCACATAGATGCATGAATATTGTATTTTTTTAGAAGAGGAAATTCTTCTGGTCCAACTAGATCAATCGATCTAATGTCAAGTTCCACTAAGCTTTTAAGAAAATCTTCAAAAGGAATACTGCCGTAACACCAATAACAAACACTATGGTTTATATTGTATTTTAATTTAGCCTTAATGTCAGGTTTGGTGTTGTTTGCCATTGCGGCAGATGTAGTTAAGAAACCAACAGAGGCGGCCGCTGAGGTTCCAATAAAATTTCTTCTTTTCATGTTGTTTTGAGATGTTGATTTTTTAAAGATAATTTTTTTACATTTAATAATGGAAATTATTCCCGATAAGGAAAAATTAATAGAGCTGGCACATTATAGGATGCCATTTGGTAAATATAAGGGCAGGTACTTGGTAGATTTACCAGAACCCTATTTGGTGTGGTTTCAACAAAAAGGGTTTCCTGATGGTAAATTGGGAGATTTGTTGCGATCTATGCTAGAAATCAAAACAAACAGCTTAGAATCGGTAATTCGAAAAATACAAAAACATTTTCCTAAGGAAACCCGTTAAGTTCTATCCTCAATTTGTAACTTTGTCTCCCGTAACATAGAATTCGATACATGGCACAAACCAAATACATCTTCGTTACGGGAGGCGTTACTTCTTCGTTAGGAAAGGGCATTATTGCTGCATCTTTGGCGAAATTACTGCAATCTCGCGGATACAAGACTACCATTCAAAAACTAGATCCTTACATTAATGTAGATCCAGGAACCTTAAACCCTTATGAGCATGGCGAGTGTTATGTAACTGATGATGGTGCGGAGACCGACTTGGATTTGGGTCACTACGAGCGTTTCTTAAACGTACGTACCTCACAGGCAAACAATGTTACTACAGGTAGAATTTACCAAAGCGTAATTGAAAAAGAACGTAGAGGAGAATTTTTAGGTAAGACCGTACAGGTAGTTCCGCATATAACTAATGAGATAAAAGAACGTGTACAGTTGCTAGGCAATAGTGGCGATTACGACATTGTAATTACAGAAATTGGTGGTACTGTAGGTGATATAGAATCGTTACCATACATAGAAGCGGTTAGACAGTTACTTTGGGAGTTGGGTGATGATAATGCCATAGTAATACATTTAACCTTGGTACCTTTTTTATCTGCGGCTGGCGAGTTAAAGACAAAGCCAACACAGCACTCTGTTAAGACTTTAATGGAAAGCGGTATTAAAGCCGATATTTTGGTATGTAGAACAGAGCATGAGATTTCTAATGAAATTAAGGATAAGTTAGCACTTTTCTGCAATGTCAAGCGCGAAGCGGTAATACAAAGTATTGATGCATCTACTATTTATGATGTTCCATTATTAATGCAAGAAGAAGGTTTAGATACCGTAACATTGCAGAAATTGGCATTGCCAAATACCGTAGAACCGGATCTTACTCGTTGGAATGAGTTTTTGGTAAGGCATAAAAACCCTAAGAACGAGGTTACTATTGGTTTGGTTGGTAAGTATGTTGAGTTACAAGATTCTTATAAATCAATTTTAGAGGCATTTATACACGCTGGAGCCTCAAATGAGGTAAAGGTGAATGTGAAATCGGTACATTCTGAATATATAACCGAAGATAATTACAAAAACAAGCTAAAAGGATTAGATGCTATTTTAGTAGCACCTGGTTTTGGTGAGCGTGGTATAGAAGGTAAGGTAAAGGCTGTTGAATTTGCTCGCGTAATGCAAATACCGTTTTTAGGTATTTGTTTAGGTATGCAAATGGCGGTCATAGAATATGCACGCAATGTTTTAAAACTTGCCGATGCAAATTCAACCGAGATGGATGAGAACACTCCTGATCCGGTTATTAGTATTATGGAAGAGCAAAAAACTGTAACCGATAAAGGAGGTACAATGCGTTTAGGTGCTTGGAATTGTGATTTAAAAGACGGTAGCTTAGTGAAGAAAATGTATGAAGGTGCTTCTCAAATATCTGAACGTCACCGTCATAGATATGAATTTAATAATGCATATTTAGAGCAATTGGAAAATGCCGGACTTTTAGCAACTGGTTTTAACAAGGAGACCAATTTGGTTGAAATTGTGGAGTTAAAAGATCATCCATGGTTTATAGGTGTGCAATATCACCCAGAATACAAAAGTACGGTTGCCAATCCGCATCCATTATTTGTAGGTTTGGTAAAGGCAGCTTTAGACCATAAAAAGGCACAAAGTAATGCCACATTGGCATAAACTTCATATTTGGGCATATATTTGCAATCTTAAAAAATTCAAAATAGACCCAATTAATTAGAAACACCACATGGAAGAAAAGAAATTTGATGTACAATCCATCATAGGCTTTGTGCTTATTTTTGGAATACTCATCTTCATGTTTTACCAAAACAGACCTACTCCAGAAGAGTTGGCGGCAGAAAAGGCAAAACAAGAGCAAGTAGAAGCTGCGAAGGCATCAGAAAATTTAGAAACAGAGACTGTAGGTAACAATGAACCACAGTTGGATTTACAAGATTCTACAGCAGTTGCCAATTACCAAGGTAAATTAGGTGCATTTGGGTTTACAAAACCATCTAATGATATTACCACCTTGGAGAATGATGTTCTTTTGTTGAAAATCAGTAATAAAGGTGGGCAGATCGTAGAGGCGAAAATGAAACAGTACGTTACTTATGATTCTGTGCCGGTTTATTTGGTAAAAGATGGTAACGCTTCTTTCGCATTAGATTTCTCTACATCTGACAACAGGGTGTTGAATACGGCAGATTTGTATTTTGAGCCATCAATGTCAAGTGATAATGGCAATCAAGTTTTGTCATTGAAAGCCAAGACTTCAAACAATCAATATTTGGAGTATAGGTATGTCATGAAACCAAATGATTATTTGGTTGATTTTATGATTAAATCCAAAGGATTGGATAACGTCATTAGTACAAGTAAACCTGTAACGTTAGATTGGAAGTTAAAAGGTATTCGACACTCAAAAAGTATTCAATATGAAAATAGGTATACGCGTTTGACATATAATCATGAAGATGGTAAAATTAGCAAGTTATCTGAAGGAAGTGATGATGAGGAAACCGAAGAGGATATAAAATGGATTTCTTACCGTCAACACTTTTTCTCAAGTATATTAGCAGCAGATGTACCATTTAAAAATGGAGATTTGACTTCGGTAAACTTGGTAGAGGAAGAAAGTAGAACCTTTGGTTTTACAAAAGCATATGCATCTGCGTTACCAGTGGACTTGGAAGGCGGGGAAATTTCTAAAGATTTACATTGGTATTTTGGTCCAACAGATGTAGATACCCTTTCAAAGTATGAAGATTTGGGTCTAGATGATTCCATTCCTTTTGGGTGGGGTATTTTCGGTATGATCAATCGTTATGTGTTTACACCATTCTACGGTCTTTTAAGTACGTATTTTCCTTATGGTATAGCAATTGTGATCATGACGATATTGGTACGTTTGGCAATGTCGCCTGTAACATATAAATCCTACTTGTCACAAGCAAAAATGAAGGTGTTGAAACCTGAAATTACTGAGCTTGGCGAGAAATACAAGGATAATGCCATGAAAAAGCAACAAGAAACCATGAAGCTTTATGGTAAGGCAGGGGTAAGCCCCATGAGCGGTTGTATACCAGCGGTTATTCAAATGCCGATATTCTATGCACTTTTCATGTTTTTCCCAACATCGTTCGCATTACGTCAAAAATCATTTTTATGGGCGGATGATCTTTCTTCTTTTGATACTATTTATCAATTCCCAGAAGGATTCTCCATTCCATTCTACGGTGATCACGTGAGTCTGTTTCCTATATTGGCATCTATAGCTATTTTCTTTTATATGATGATGACTACAGGACAGAATATGCCAACTCAACCAGGTATGCCTAACATGAAATTTATCATGTACTTAATGCCATTTATGATGTTGTTTTTCTTTAACAACTATGCAAGTGGATTGAGTTTGTACTACTTCGTTTCTAACTTGATTACTATTGGTATTATGCTGGTCATTAAGAATTTTATACTTGATAATGATAAAATTCATGCCCAGATACAGGAGAATAAGAAGAAACCTAAAAAGGAAAACAAATTCCAAAAGAAAATGCGCGAGATGATGGAACAAGCAGAAGCGCAAAAGAAGAACTAATTTTATTGTTCTATATAAAATGAAAAGCCCTTTCAAATTTGAAAGGGCTTTTGCCATTAAATAGAGTTGGTTTGGTAAGATTTGGGATGGTAAAGATGTAATTAAATTTAAGTTCAATAAAAAGTTAGTTGTAAAGGGTGGCTTATTGTATGTTAAAATAGTCTGTACTGATGTTAGTCATTTTATGGCATAAAAAAACCTTCCCATAAAGGAAGGTTTTTAAATTTGGTGAATGGCGCTAGCTTATTACAATGCATCTAAAGCTGCTTGTGGTAAAAGGACCTTATTAATAACGTGTACAACACCGTTGCTAGCTTCAACATCGGCAATGATAACAGAAGCGTTATCTTCGCTCGCATCTTCAACGTGTACTGTTCCATCTTTAATGTTAATACCTACATTTTCACCTTGTACGGTTGCAATAGTTTGCCCGTCACTTAAATTCGTAGAAAAAGCAGCTGTTCCAGAAACTACGTGAAAAGTTAAAATAGTAGTCAATAATTCTTTTTCGGCTTCGGTATCAAAATCCGCAAGGCTATTATAATCCTCTCCTAAAGAATCTAGTAATGCTGCGAAGGCATCATTAGTTGGGGCAAATACAGTAAAGGGACCTTCCCCGTTTAAGGTTTCTACCAAACCAGCATCTGCTTGCACCAGAGCATCTACCAATGAGCTAAGGTCGTCTGTAGCTACTGCAGTATCAACAATGGTTTTCAATTGTAAGCTCATAACAAAGTCTATTGCCGCTTGTGGTAATAATACTTTATCAATAGTATGAGCAACACCGTTAGATGCCATAATATCTACTGCTGTAATATTTGCGTTGGTATCGGAAGCATCACCGATCACGAATGTATCCCCAGAAGAAATTATTTCAACGCTGTTGTTTTCAAACGCCGTTGCAACCTGTCCTGCAGCCAAATCTGTAGATTTTACTTCAGCGGCAATAACGTGAAATAATAAAATATTTTTTAATAAGTCAATTTCTTCATCTGTGTCAAAATCATCAATGCTATTATAATCGTCGCCTAAAACCTCTAACAATGCTACAAAGGCATCATCTGTAGGTGCAAATACGGTAAATGGTCCATCAGAACTCAAAGTAGCGGCTAAATCAGCCTTAATTACCGCTGCCTCTAGAAGCGATAAAGGTTCGGTAGCTACAACAATATCCACCAATGTGCCATTCTCTTCAGGCATTTCCTCTCCGTTCAAAGCATCTATAATAGCTTGTGGTAGTAATACTTTATCAATAACGTGAACCACTCCATTACTGGCCTCTACATCTGCAATAACTACTTTAGCATCAATTTCAGTGGCGTCATCGATGAAAACATCACCATCAATATTAATGGTTAAATCTTCACCTTGTACTGTAGTCACCATCATACCGTTGGACAAATCGGTAGAGTTGGCAGCTACACCTGCAACTACATGATAAGTTAATATTGAAGTTAAGATCGCTCTCTCTTCGTCCGTATCAAAATCTGCCAAAGTATCAAAATCATCTAATTGGTTCAATAGTTCGGTAAAGGCATCATTAGTTGGTGCAAAAACGGTAAATGGACCGTCGCCGCTTAATGTGCCTACTAAATCAGTGCTTTCTGAGTTGTCAGCAGTTGTAAGGGCAGAAACTAATGAGGTAAGCGCATCTTCCGCCTGAGCTGTCTCTACAATGTTCATTTCGTTTGGTGTCATAGGTGTTACACCGTCATCATCATCACTACATGACCATGTAACTATGGAAATGGTGAGTACTAGTAAAAAATTTCGTAATCGTAACATTTTTTTCATAACTGTGTTTTTAAGGATTGTTCAATTAAATATGGAAGATGTTTAACATTAATGGTGATAAAATACATATATGGTAGTAAAACATCTACAATGCTAAAAATACGATAGTTACCTTTTGTTTAAATAATTTTTAAAAAAGTTTAACAAAATATTTTTAACTCAATAAAATTAGCTGTTAGTACGTAGTTGATCTGAGCTCTTCTTTTTATTAAGATTGTAGGCAGTGAATAAAGAGTATGCGTATTTTTAAATAAATAGACTTTGAATTGAAATTTTGTAATTTTGTTGCGACCAAAATGAAGAGATGAAAAAAGTAGTAATAGGACTTTCTGGAGGAGTAGATTCAAGCGTGGCGGCATACCTTCTAAAAGAGCAAGGTTATGACGTTATTGGCCTGTTTATGAAGAATTGGCATGATGATTCGGTGACGATATCAGAAGAATGTCCGTGGTTAGAAGATAGTAACGATGCCTTGATCGTTGCAGAGAAGTTGGGTATTCCATTTCAAACGGTTGATTTAAGTGCTGAATATAAAGAACGTATAGTTGACTACATGTTCAGGGAATATGAAATGGGGAGAACCCCAAACCCTGATGTGTTATGCAATAGGGAGATCAAATTTGATGTCTTTATGAAAATAGCCATGCAGCTTGGGGCAGATTATGTAGCTACGGGTCATTACTGTAGAAAAGGCACTATCAAAAATACAGACGGTACCGAAACCTATCAGTTATTGGCAGGGAAAGATGGAAATAAAGATCAGTCTTACTTTTTATGTCAATTATCGCAAGAGCAATTATCAAAAACCTTATTTCCAATAGGGGAGTTGACCAAGCCACAGGTGAGGGAAATTGCCGCAAAAATGAATTTGATCACCGCTGATAAAAAAGATTCTCAGGGTTTATGTTTTATTGGTAAAGTAAGATTGCCTGAATTTTTACAGCAACAATTAAAACCTAAGACCGGTAAAATTGTTGAGGTTCCTGCCGGGTTAGATGCTTATGCACAAATAGCGCCAAGTTTTGATGATAAAAAATCAGAGTTGGCCTACTATGCGGAGAAACCGGTATATCATTTAAATGATGGTAAAGTAGTAGGTGAGCACCAAGGGGCACATTATTTTACCAAAGGGCAACGTAAAGGCTTGCATGTTGGTGGAACAAAAGAACCTTTATTCGTAATCGATACTGATGTTAATGAGAATATCATTTATACAGGTCAAGGTAAGGCACACCCAGGTTTGTATAGAAGAACTTTGTTTGTAAAGGATGAAGAAATACATTGGGTTCGTGAAGATTTGGCTTTGAAAATGGATGAGAAGTTAGAGGTGAAAGCACGTATAAGATACCGACAAGAACTACAGGAAGCTACCATATATAGAGTAGAAGGTGGTATGTACGTAGATTTTAAGGAAATGCAATCTGCCATTACCGAAGGTCAGTTCGTAGCTTGGTATTTAGAAGATGACCTTATAGGGTCTGGGGTTATTTCTTAAATTTATATGGTGTTATAGGAGGATTAATAATAATCAAAACTGTAACATATTATTCCATAGTAGGTATTAGGGAGAATCAATGCTTGCGTTGAAAATTATAGTAACTATTGAATATAATCCTTTGGTGTTTTCCAGGGTAATTTACCTAGCTCATGCAAAATAGAATTTCTGAACTTTTCAAAATAGAATTTCCAATAATTCAAGGAGGTATGATTTGGACCAGCGGATGGCGATTAGCCAGTGCGGTGTCCAATGCTGGTGGTTTGGGAGTTATTGGTGCCGGTAGTATGTATCCAGGTGTTTTACGCGAGCATATTCAAAAATGTAAAAAAGCGACTTCAAAACCTTTTGGAGTGAATATACCGATGTTATATCCTGATATTGATAAATTGATGGATATTATTGTTGAGGAAAACGTCAAGATAGTATTTACATCCGCGGGAAACCCAAAAACGTGGACACCCTTTTTAAAGGAAAAAGGAATTACGGTTGTACATGTTGTCAGTAGTTTAAAGTTTGCTTTAAAGGCACAGGATGCGGGAGTAGATGCCATTGTAGCAGAAGGTTTTGAGGCAGGTGGACATAATGGTCGTGATGAAACAACAACTATGGTTTTAATTCCGGCGGTTAAAGAGAAAATTCATATTCCCCTAATAGCCGCTGGTGGTATAGCAACTGGGAAAGCAATGTTAGCGGCAATGGTCTTAGGTGCAGATGCTGTGCAGGTTGGTAGTAGGTTTGTGGCAAGTGAAGAAGCATCTAACCATATGAACTTTAAAGAAGTTGTGGTTAAAGCCAAAGAAGGCGATACCCATTTGACGTTAAAGGAGCTTGCCCCTGTTAGACTAGTAAAGAACAAGTTCTATAATGATGTACAAAAAGCCTATGCTACAGGAGCAAATATTGAAGAACTAAAAACCCTTTTAGGAAGGGGGCGTTCCAAAAAAGGTATGTTCTTAGGCGATTTAGAAGATGGTGAGCTAGAGATTGGTCAGGTATCGGCTTTAATACATGACATAAAACCAGCTGATGAAATTGTTAAAGCGCTGATGAAAGAGTTTAATGAGAGGAAAGCAGAACTTTCCTCTCTATAGATTAAACTTCTTTATCTTCCCCTTCGATCACCCGCTTTTTGTTTCTCAAAGATCCAAGGTATTCAATAAGATCACGAAGTTCTCTTCTTGAAATCATTCTACCCATTGCTGGCATTGCAGACATAGAATTCTCTCTACTGGCAATTCTCATTAAGGGGACTCTTAAAGGCTCCGCTTCAGAAGTTCTTAGTAGTAATTCTTTGTCATTTTCCTCAATAAGAACACCTTGTACTTTTTGTCCGTCTTTCAACGTAATGGTTACGGTGCCATAGCCTGGTGCCAAACGTATACTAGGTTCTATAAGCGCTTCTAGCAATTGTTGTCTGTTCAGGATATTGCCAATATTGTCCAATTTTGGTCCAACCTCTCCACCAGAGCCATTTACTGAGTGGCAACGTACACATTGTGCCGTGGGATTATTGTTGAATACCGATCTACCGGCCCACCAATTTCCTCCATATAGTGTTTCTTGAAAAGAATCGGCAGAATAACCGGCCTCCTTAAGTTTGTCTAATTGAGCTATTAATTTTGGGTTTTCGGTTGCGTTTACAGATTCCATTAAGTCTAATAATATACCTTGTTTTAGCTGGTCTTTACTGGCTTTATTAATTAGGCTAGATAGTAATGCATTACTATTCTCTACAGGTAGGTCACCTAAAACATTTAACATTCTCTGTTGTTCAGATATAGAGCCTCTTTTAAAAATAGGGTCTACAATGCTAGGAAGTTTTTCTTTAGGTATATTTAATTGCGCCAATAGACCTACGGCTGCTGTTCTTACTTCTTCATTGCTGTCTTTCATACCAATGGACATGGCAGTTTCCATTTGTTCGAATTTTAATTGGCCAAGACTGTTTAGTACTGTAGCACGTACCTCTGCAGATTTGTTATATCTAAAAATAGAGAATAACTCATTGTTATAATCGGTAATACCCACTGCGCTCAATGTCTTAGAAATACCGATTAAAATTTCAGGTTGGCGTTCATTTAAAAATGAAGGGATATCTTTTCTGATCTTCTCTTCTAGTTGACCGTTTTGCCTAATTATTTCTCCTCTATATCTACCATCTACACGGTCTAAGAGAGAAGGATTGTTCCAAGTTCCCAAGGCGGCAAGAGCCTCGCCACGTAAGTCGCTGGAAACACTTTTACGCTTTGCAAAATTGATAAGGAAATCTAGTTGTTCATCACCACCAACGCGTAAAGCTGCATTGATCGCTCTTCTTAATAATGGTTCTGAGGTGAATTTCTCATTATTAAGGGTAGCCGCCAAAGCCGGCAATGCAGCCTCTATAGAAAGATCATCGTTTATGGCACGAGCGGCTTCTGTTACTATATACTCATCTTTATCAGATAAGAATATTGAAATTTTAGGGTCTTGTAATTTTCTCAAGACAAGAACTGCTGCAATACGCAAACTTCTGTTCTCATTATTGGCAAGAGCTAAAATTGGTTCTGCTTTTCCTATTCTTGCAAGAGCCAATACAGCAGCATGTCTTAGGTAAAGATCTTGATCATTATTTGCTTCGATCATTGCCAAAAGTGGTTCAATGGCGTTTTCATGTTTCAATCTTCCTAATGCTTGGGCAGCATAGAACTTAACCCGATCGTTCTGGTGTGTAGTCAATGCTATTAAACTATCGGCAGCATTACCGTACCTTACATCACCAAGAACTTTTGCACTTTGCGCAATAATTTCAGCATCTTCGTCACTTAATAGATTTAATAAAGGTTCGGCATCATCAACATCTTTTGCCGCAATTTGCCCGATACCCCATATGGCGTGAATACGTGCAAATTGGTTTTCTTCCTCAGTTAAAGCCTTTTCTAAAGCTCTGTAGCCCCAAAAAGTTCTTTTGGCAAGTTCAAATTGTGCTTTTTGCCGAATTCTCATATCATCATATGAGAGTAGTTTTATAAGATTATCAGTTTTGTCATCTTCATAATTATGGGTCATTAACCGTTGTGTTTCTAACCTTTCTTGTTCAAGATCATTGGTTTGGTCCGTAACGTCTAATTTCCATACTCTTCCGTAATTTTTGGTTCCCCAACCATTAACCCAATCGGCAAGGTATAATGCGCCATCTGGACCAAAATCAATACCTGTAGGCAATACTCCGGATAAGATAGATTCCTCACTCTTCAGTTCAAAAGAGGCACCTTTCGGTTTTAGATCAAAAGACCAAATATGTGATCTGCTGGGGTCACCTACAAATTCTACTAAGAAAAATTTGTCCATCCACTTTTTGCCCAAAGCGGTGCCAGGGTTATATCTCATTCCGGTAGGTCCGTTATGAAAATTCTGAATAGGAGGTATGATATACGCGGCTTGACCATCCCAATGTGGGGTAAAGAGTTTTTCATCCATCCAAACGTTATAACCATTGTTCTTTGGGTCCGTATATTTTCCATACTGCCAATTGGCTCTCCACCCAGCATCTGAACCTTCTACGATATGAACCAGGCGTTCACTTTCTCCCTTATGGTCACCGTCGTTATCAGAAGAAATAATATTTCCATAGGCATCAAAAACAAACTCATGCGTATTGCGCAGACCGTGAGCAAAAACCTCAAAGTCACTTCCATCTGGGTTACTTCTTACAATTACCCCTTCATTTGGGTACTTATGGTTTTCACCATCAACGGTAGTAATGTTGGCACCAATATCACCAATACCCCAATATATTTTACCATCTGGGCCTTCTATGGCACCGGACATACCGTGACCACTAAATCCTATATGTACGGCAAAACCCTCTGCAATACTCGTTTTTTCGTCTAAAATTTTATCGCCATTAGTATCTGTTAAGCGATACATACCTGGACCAATACCAACAAAAACATCATTATCACGTACTAAGAGTGCGCCTGCCACATCATTGATTTCATCGCTAAAATCGTTCATGATCTGGGTAGAAATATCTGCAATACCATCATTGTCGGTATCTTGTAACATCCAAATTTCATCTTGTTCAACGGCAAGATCTTGCCAGTCATGAATGCTATCATTATTAAGGTCAGGTAACCATTCATTTTCTTTACTAAATTCAGGAGCAAAAGTTTTATGAAGAAAAGCTCTTCTATCTTCCACAGATTCTAGGGAGATAGATTCTGTCATCCAATCTCTATGGCCCCTAATATCAAATTCTGAATTTTTGGCTCTATTGGTGCGTGTAATGTATACATTGCCTTCATTGTCAATATCAAGTGCAATAGGATCTGGAGCTAAGGAATCTGAAGCCCAAAGACTTAGTTCTAGTCCGTCTGCAACTTCAGCAGTAATGGTTTCTCGAGCTAATTTGGCCATTTCAATAAGCTCGGTACTATCTTGTTGAATGGTTAACGGAATTTCAACAGGCTTTTTATTGATGCATGAAATAGAAAAAAATAATAGGACGATTACCCCCAAAAGGAATTTTTTAAAGAATGTCATTGTTGTTTGGTTGAATTGAAATTTAAATGTAGCGAATAATGGAGATAATCAAGAAAGAAATTGAATAGTTGTTAAGTTATTAACCATATATGATATAGATTTATCAATTTGAAATATAAATGACATTTAAATTAATGTGGTGAAACTGTAACTAAAAGTTCTGCTATATTTGATTACTTATTAAACTAACAATGATATGAATACTATTAAAACAGCTGTATTTGTTTTTCTGATGGCAATCGGTTTAACATGTGCACAAGCGCAAGAAGGTCATCCTTTAGAGGGAAAATGGAATTTGACAATTGATCAAGAAGGAGAGAAACTACCATCGTGGTTAGAAATTAGGCACTCGGGTACCAACACATTGATTGGAAGATTTACATATGCTTTTGGTAGTGCAAGACCTGTAGCCGAAATAGAAAAGCACGGAGAATTATTTTCTTTTGAAATACCTCCACAATGGGAGCCAGGAGCTGCCAATATGGAATTTGAAGGAAAAATAGTAGGGGAAGGGCTAGAAGGAACCATGATATATGTAGATGGTAAAACATATAATTGGACAGCAACAAAATCGCCAAAATTACCATACTATGAAAATGCAAAAGAAGGGAAGACCATAAAACTTTTTAATGGAAAGAACTTAAATGGTTGGACGATGAAACCGGGCAATCAATGGGCAGTGTTAGATGGTATATTGACCAGTGCAAAACCTGGAGTCAATTTAGTCTCGGAAGAAAAATTCAAGGATTTTAAATTACATGCAGAATTTAGGTATCCTGAAAATAGTAATAGCGGACTTTATTTAAGAGGCCGTTATGAAGTGCAAATAGCTGATAACATTGGGTTGGAACCTTCTTCAATTTATTTTGGTGGAATCTACGGATTGTTGACCCCGAACGAAAATGCCGCTAAGAAAGCGGGCGAGTGGCAAACCTATGATATTACATTGATAGGTAGAAGAGTAACCATAGTTGCCAACGGAAAAACTATTATCTCTAATCAAAATATAGACGCTATGACAGGTGGAGCTTTAGATAATAATGAAGCAGAGGCCGGACCTATTATGATTCAAGGAGATCACGGGCCTGTAGAATTTAGAAAACTAGAAATTACGCCATTGAGCAAAGGTTAATTTAAAGTATAGGGATAAAAGCCTCTATTTTAGAGGCTTTTTTTATGCTTTTTTATTGAGCGTAGTTATTAAAGCAAGCGATTGCTCTTCCTCATCTTTGTGCACAAACACCTCAATAAGTTCGGGCAAAGGACTGCCAAAACCCGCTAACCTAGCAGATTCGGTTTCGTCTTTGATTACGGCCTTGATATTGTTGTCTTGTAAAGTTAGTTTTATACGTTGAGCTTCTATTTTATTACCGCCAAATACTTTTATATAGTCTGTGTCCATTTTTTTTTTTTTTTTTTTTAATTTAAAAGAATTGTTTTTCCGCTTTTAGCACTCTTGATGGCAGATTCAAGAATTTGCATAGTTATCATATTGTTTTCTAAAGAGTATACATTGTACGGTTCTAATTGAAGTGTGCCATTAATAACTGCAGCAAAAACGGCGAAAGGGTCATTGTAGGGCTCTTCCCGCTCTCCCAGAAGAAATGTTTCTTCGGTATAATCGCTATAGCCCTTAGAAAGTCTTATTCTTAATTGGGTAGGATTGTCAGAGTAAATAGCACCTTTAGTGCCATAAAGTTCCATATCTTTTCTGCCAATTGGCCAGTTCCAAGAAGGTTCTAAGATGGCCATTTCATTCTCATAAGTTAATATAATAGTTGCATCGTCATCAACATTCGGGTTGTTTTCTTTTTGTAGTTGCTGTGTTACGGCAGTAATGCTTTTTGGTCTTTTACCCTTAGTTATCCATGTCATTAAATTGGCGCCATAGCAACCAAAATCTGTTATAGCACCGCCACCGTTTAAATTGGGATCCGTTAACCATTCTAAAAATTCACTGGAGACGCCAATGTTTTTAGGTCCCTTATGTCCATCTCTAATAATTACTTTTCTTAATTCACCAATTTCTCCTTGTTGGTATAGGTCAATAGCTTTGACATTGGTTTTGTACCATGAAGTTTCATAATTGGTCAATACCCGAATATTATATGTGTCTGCGAGTCTTTTAATTTCCTTAGCATCATCATAGGTAGTCGCCAATGGTTTTTCTACCATAACATGAATTCCTTTTGGGGCACATGCTTTCACTACTTTTAAATGATCCTTAATATTGCCAAAAGCTGCAACTGCATCAGGGTTGACCATGTTAATCATTTCATCCATGGTACTGAAAACGATATCCATAGAGAAACCAAATTCTTTTGAAAGTTTTATGGCCAGTTCTTGGTTGGGTTCTACAATTCCTACCATGTTCATGTCCGGTTGCTGGCCTCTGCCAAGAATCCATCCAACGTGTCCATGGGTTAGTCCTGCTACTCCTAATTTTAACGGAGGTTCTTGAGCACTGACCAAGGTCGTTATAATCAAGGTTAAAACTAGAAGTGTATTTTTAAAATTAAAGTTAGTTGACATTATCAATTAATTCATGGGTTGGCTTTTGTTCCAATAAATTTGTACTTATGGTAAAGTAAAATGTACTGCCTTTGTTTTCTTCGGAAGTCACCCATATTTTACCTAAATGATGATCTACAATTTTCTTACTCCCATAAAGCCCAATACCTGAGCCTTCAAATTTAGATTGGTTGTGTAATTTGTGAAAGGCATTAAATATTTTTTCTGACTGCTCGCTTGGAATTCCTATACCGTTATCTGCAACGCTGAATAAATAATCATTATCTCTTTTTTCAGATGTAATGGTGATTATTGGGTCCTGAGCAGATGATTTAAATTTTAAAGCGTTATGAACTAAATTCTGAAATAGCATTCTAATGTCGCTTGGTCTGGCAATAAGGGTTGGTAATTCATTAAATTTAATTGTAGCCTTTGTTTCTTTAATTTTTTCAGAAAGGTCATCAAGAACAGATTGCAATATTACAGTAACGTTTACAGATTCCATACCGCTTGAGTTTCCAATTTCAGCATATTTTAAGAGACCTTCTACTAAGTTTGTAAGTCTAGTAGAACTGCCTTGCAAATGTTTAAGATAACTACTGAAATTAGTATAACTAGAAATGGCGTGTTGTTTTTCCAATTCGCTGGCAATAACATTTATGTTGTTCAATGGTCCTTTAAGGTCATGGGTAACTATAAAGGTAAATTCTTCTATATGGGTATTTTTAAGTTTTAATTCATTGTTCAATACCTCTAGTTTTTTATTCTGGTTCTTTAGGTTGTCTTGTGCCTTTTTTAAGTTGAGTTCACTTTCTTTTAAAGCTTCAATATGATTTTCCAAATCTGTAGTATAAGCCCTAGTTTTATTTTGATCGTACATTCTAAAGGTTAGTGATAGCCAACCTAAACTCGCTAAAAATGCAAACACTTCATCAAAAGGAACGTCTATGGTGCCAAGTATTGGACCATACATAGTAACATAAATAGTAGGCAGTATAAACGCAAGTACATCAAAAAAAATGATGATGTTTCTTAACCTAGGATTTTTACGATACCCGATAAACGCTAGAAAACCCATGGTAGCAAAGGCAACTCCTTGTCCAAAATAGCCACCAATTAGGAGTATAAGCGACATAAAAACCAATGGAGGTAATAATGTCATGTATAACCTAGTTGCTTGTCGGTAATCTAATCGATTTAAGATAAAGCCAATGCCAAATACCACTGCAACAATAAGAGCGAGAATTTGTTCTATATGCGAATGAAAAATTAACGTGTATATAAAAACCAAAAAAGTGAAAATAGCGGATATGATGGTAATTAAACCAAATTCGTCGGTAATGTCCCTGCTTTTAGATTTATGAGTTTTTGATGTCGTATTTAACTGTGACAAATGATTTAAATTTTAATGTAGTCAATTTGAGTTCTAAACAAATAAACAAGAGCGTTAATGTTTGATCAGTATCAAATTAAAAGTAATTGTTATACATATATTCGTTAAAAATGAAATAGAAACATAACTCAAACAGGGGAAGTTGTAAACAATTTAATTTCTACTTAAATATAATCAAGTAATACTTAACTAGCACAATATTTTTTGCTTTAAAATGGCTTTTTAATTTATTGCATTGGTATTTCCATTAGCAATATTTCAGCTTCGCTATTTACAGTTATATTCAAGGAATTTACATCCCAGATACCTAAACCATCTCGGGAGTTCATCTTTTGGTTTTCAATTTCGACTTCACCTTTGATAACAAAAATATATACTCCGTTTCCATCCAAATGAACTGTATAATTGTCCGTAGCACCGGTGTCATATTTTCCCAAATAAAACCATGCATTTTGTTGGATCCAAACTCCTTGATCGTCTTCGTTAGGAGATAATATTTGATATAAATTGTTTTTAGTTGCAACTTCTGTGGTCGAAATTTGATCATATCTTGGAGTTATATTTCGTTGATTAGGAATAACCCATATTTGCAAAAACTTGACCTCATCAACTGAACTTTGGTTATATTCGCTGTGGGTAACTCCATTACCGGCACTCATTACTTGAATATCTCCTGCTTTGATAATTGTACTATTGCCCATATCATCCATATGTTGAAGGTTACCTTCTAATGGTATGGAAATAATTTCCATGTTTTTATGGGGGTGTGCCCCAAAACCACGCCCCGCTGCAACCGTATCGTCATTTAAAACTCTTAAGGTTCCAAAATTCATTCGTTCTGGGTTATAATAATTGCCGAAACTAAAACTATGATAAGAGTTTAACCAACCGTGATCGGCATGACCTCTAGTGTCCGATTTGTGAAAAATTGTTTTCATAAGTATATTTTATGGCTGTGAATTTAGTCGGTAACTGTGATGATTAATTACGTTACCTAGTGTGATGATAAAAAGTTGGTGAACAATTAATTATTAGCTGTTATAATAATTTTTTAGTCCAATAAATAAGGTAATATAATTTAATTGGTCAAAGTGCGTTATTCACAAAAAATCCCTCAGTAAAATGAAAACCTTTATTTATATTTTTTTAGTGCTTTCTTTTTTTTATTCAAATGCACAAACAAGTGCAGATGCAGCTAAGCATTTGGGTGCAGGCATTGTAATAGGAGGAGTGGGAGGTTATGCCGTAAATAAAATTTCTAACGGGCAAAGTGGGTGGACTTGGGCAGGAGCAGTAGGTAGTGCTTTTGCGGCAGGAATTACAAAAGAAGCTATTTATGATTCTTCGCGAGGAGCCGAATGGGAAACAAGAGATGTGGTATTTACAACATTGGGCGGTGTAATATCTGCATTGGCACTAGAAGTTTTTACTGGAAATAGTGGAAATAGACGCGGTAGCTATAAAAGAGGAAAAAGTTGTGGTTGTATGGTTACCCAAATATATACTGCTCCTAAGATTACTTTACCCATAGTAGTTGAAACTGGCACTGGTGATATATTCTCAGAGGTACAGGCAGCCTATTTACTGAATTGATTTATAATAACCCTTTTGCTTTTATCTCTAAATATTTATTGATGGTGTTTATGGTAAGGTCTTCGGGCTTTGTCAGAATGGTCTGTATGCCATACTTTTTTAGTTCATTGACCACTAGTTGTTTTTCATAAATAAATTTCTCTGCAATTGCCTGTTCAAAAACTTCTAGTGTATTGTTGGGTTTACATTTTGCATACGATACAAGTTCTGAGTTTTCAAAGAAAATAACGACCAGTAAATGTTGTTTGGCAATAGCTTGCAAGTAAGGAAGTTGGCGATGCAGGACATCAAGGGTTTCAAAATTGGTATACAGTAATAATAGACTTCTTTGTGATAAATTTCTTTTGACATCAATATATAACCTACTGAAATCACTTTCAACAAAGTTGGTCTTGAGGTTGTAAAGTGTTTCTAATATTAAGTTCATTTGTGAACTTCTGCGTTCTGCAACAACTCTGTTTTCTATTTTATTGCTAAAAGAGAAAATACCTGCTTTGTCATTTTTTTTGAGGGCAATGCTGCTGATGACCAAGGTAGCGTTTATGGCGTAATCCAGTAAGCTGAGTGAATTAAAAGGCATTTTCATAACCCTGCCTTTATCAATTACAGAATAAATCGGCTGTGACTTTTCATCTTGAAATTGGTTGACCATTAGTTGCCCTCTTTTGGCAGTGGCTTTCCAATTTATATTTCTTATATCATCACCTTGTATGTAATCTTTGATCTGTTCAAACTCCATCGTATGACCGATTCGTCTAATTTTTTTAATGCCAAATTCAAGTAATCTGTTGCTGAATGCCATAAGGTCATACTTGCGAAGTTGTAAAAAAGAAGGGTAAACAGGTACTTCTTTATCTTGGTCAAACGTATATTTTTTAGCTAAAAGGCCAATGGGTGAAATGGCGAATACATTTAAATTTCCAAAACTATAAACGCCCCTTTCTACGGGTCTTACAGTATAGGAGTATAGTTTCTGCTCTCCAGGTTTTAATAGGCTGTTAAAATTGAAATCTCGCTTTTGAAATTGAAACGGAAGTTCATCTATAATGGTTATTTGAGCAGAAAACAAATACTTGTTGTTGACTTCTATCTTAATCGTATTTTCATCACCATTAGAAAGTTTGTCGGTAACAATTCTATGCGCTGTAATTAGCCCTTTTGACAGAAATAGTAAAATGGCATCGGTAATAAGTAAAGCTATAAAAAGGTAAAATAGAAGCTTTGGAATATATGCAATGTTTTCAAAAATATAAGATAGTAGAAAACATAGGATAACTCCTGATAGCACCAAGAAGAACCTTTTTTGAATAAATATATTTTTGAAAATCTTTTTCACTGAAGTTTATCTTGGGATTTCTATGGTTTGAATTAAATCCTTGATCATTTTCTCAGCTGTATAACCCTCCATTTCACGTTCTGGAGTCAGAATAATTCTATGGCATAGTATAGGGCTTACTACTTTCTTTATATCATCTGGTGTAATAAAATCTCTTCCGTTAATGGCGGCAACGGCTTTAGAAGCGTCTAAAATGGCAATAGATGCCCTTGGAGATGCGCCTAAATAAAGGTTGGCGTTTGTTCTGGTATTATTAACGATTGCTGCAATATATTTTAGAAGATTATCTTCCACGACAATATCTTTGATGACCTTTTGGTAAGCGGCAATTTGTTCAGCCGAAAGAATAGCATCTATAAGTGATTCTACATTATTGTTTTTTTGATGGTGTTTATTTTCTAAAATCTGTACTTCTTCTTCTAAAGTTGGGTAGTGTACATTGATTTTAAAAAGAAAACGGTCTAATTGGGCTTCGGGTAATCTGTAGGTACCTTCTTGCTCTACAGGGTTTTGGGTAGCAAAAACCAAAAACGGAGGTTGCATGTCAAATTCATTACCATCTATGGTTATTTGTCTTTCTGCCATAGCTTCAAAAAGTGCAGCCTGTGTTTTTGCCGGAGCTCTGTTTATTTCGTCGATCAATATAATATTTGAAAAAATAGGACCTTTTTTAAATTCTAATTCAGATGTTTTAACATTGAAAATAGATGTTCCAAGAATATCACTAGGCATTAAATCTGGCGTAAACTGTATTCTGCTAAAATCTACGTTCATAGTTTTTGCAAGTAGTTTTGCGGTTACAGTTTTGGCAACACCTGGAACCCCTTCTATAAGTGAATGACCATTGGCTAAAATTGAAACGATCAAAAGTTCGATCATTTCTTGTTGACCGATTATAACCTTTCCTAATTCGGCTTTTACCTTGGTAACAGAATCTTGAAGCTTGGTAAGATCTATTCTAGAATTAAATTCTACCTGCTGTTCGTCTTGTGTGTTATCTTCCATAAGATTGTTTAAATGTATTTATTTTCTTGGCAAGTACTATAGCGTCTTGTTCAGAATGTATAGGTTTGTTTTTAAGACTAAGAATGAACTCGATGAGGTCTTTGGTTTCTTCTATCGATTTTCCTGCCTTAGCACTTAATTGTGCTATTAGTTTTTCATCAAGAACCGTAGTGTTTACATAAAACCTATTTCTAATATGGGTTAAAAAATAGGTGATTTTTTTATGGTTTAAGTTGGTGTAGTCTTTCTTTTGATGGTATAATGAACCCACTGTTTTAGCAAATTCTACGGAAGAATTTTCTAATGGTTTTATAATTGGTATTATTCGTTGCTCTCTTTTTGCCTTGAAAATAACAAATAGCAATAAACCAGTAATTGTTAGGTAGTAACTCCATTTTAAGGCAGGTTGATTTAAAACGAACCTCATTGGAGAGGTAATTACTTTACGCCCAGATTTCTTATAATCGTCCCATATTAGGGTATTGTCATTCAAATAAGCGAAACTTTGACTACTGTAACCAATTTTATCACTTAACATATAATAGTTGGTATAAGCAATAGGCAGGGTGTTGATAATAAAATTTCCTTTGCCAAATGAAGTTTTTATGAAGTTGGGACTTATTTTTATTTCATTGGGGGTGTTATTTAGCAATGTGGAACTTTTCACGTGAATATGACCTAAAATTTCTGTTTTGGCGGTATCAATACTGGTTAAATATGCAGGGTTGACACCTCTTTCAAAATAGAAAGCCTCTTCATTAAAATGTGCATTGGTAAATGATGCTTTAGTTGAATCTTCTTTTATGTCATACCGTTGTTCAATGGTGATATTCAATGTGTCTGCCAATTTACCGGTAAGGTTGCTCGTAGCTATGAATACCTGATTGCCTTCGTCTACAAATTTTAATAGTTGGTTTGTTTCCTGTTCGTCCAAATAAATAAAATCATTGATCAAAATGTAATTGGCGGCAGTTGAGGTATCTCGATCTACTAGCACATCATAGATGTTTTCTTCTACAGTTTCAATATCGTTATGCGGAAAAATAGATGCCAATTCATTATAAAGCACATAGCAACCGAACGGAATTTTAGATGCCAATGTGTAAGACGGGCTCCAATTGATCGGTCTTGGGCGTACTATTTCTGTTACAATGATACCAATAAGCACCGCAACCAAAAGACCAAGTATTATTTTAGAACGTTTTCCCAAGTTACTATTGAATTAGTTTGTTGATTGCTTCAAAATCTAAGACAGATACGGTGTATCTATCGTTATCTATATCTTGTTCTCCGTACCATATATAATCGTATAGATAGGCTATTCTTTTAAAACCTTGTTTTAACTGTGGTTGTTGAATCTCGTTAACGTAATCTGTATTGGTTTTATCAAAATGCCAATCTATAATATCTTTTTTAGACAGTTTTTGCAGTGATAATAGAAACTGGTAACGTACCGCTAGTCTGTAGTCTTTATTTGCAAGGGCCTCATTCAATAAGTTGCCGATATCAACACCTTCAATGTGTTCTTCGGTAAGGTTAATATCGTTGATCGTTTCAGCCTTTTTTTGAAAGATTGCGCTGAAATTTTCTTTGATCAGGAATTTTACGAGTAGGTAAATGGCGAGAATTCCTAATAAGAGATAAATTAGATATTCTAAAAGTTGTAATACTTCTGGAGATAGGGTAATGCCAAACACATCGAATAGCCCTTGTCCGACCCAATTTAAAAATCGAGCAAATAAATTTTGAGATTCGCCGGTTTTAAAGGTATAGTTGAATTCATCGTCTGAATATTTCTTTGTCAGGTCATCTTCAAAATTTCTCAATGTTAAAACTGATGAAGTATCGGTTTTAACAATACTATCTGTTTTATGTTGAGCAAATGAGAAAAAGGTCATCAACAAAAAGAAAATATAAATGAATGGTAGTCTCAAATTAATCGTTTTGTCCTATTTGTTCAATTCTTGACCTTGTATTTTCATTATAAGTCTTTTCATGTAATGCATAATATAATATGCCATTGATAAACTGGGAAAGACATTGTCCGTATACCGCAATAATCAGGAAAATGGATAACCCTAAAGTGTAAACAATTGTTGAAACAATAGAATTTGTATAATCTACATCGTTCTCTACAACATGAAAAGTATACACCCCTATTATAATACCGGGTATGGTCAAAGCGATCATTAATAGTAAACCTAATAATAAACCTAAAATAAAGTTTACTCCTATAGATTTCCAAAAACTACCGGTTACAAGTTTCCAACCTTCGCCCAAGGCATCGGTAACGCTTTTTTTATTTTGAAGCATATCAAAAAAAGAAACACCGATCCAGGCTGTTAAAAAGAACTGAACAATATACTGGGCAAAAAAGCCTAGTAGGGGTATAATGGCTAAAATTATGGCCACTATAAAATAGACAAGGTAAATAGGTATAAGCAATAGGACAAAAAGCAAAATATTTCCAAATTGGCTTTTAGCATATTGCCAAACTTCTTTTTTGTCTACGTTAGAATCTTTGGTTTCCTCATATTTAATCATATAACTAGTAGAAAGCGAATAATTTAGAAAAGCAACTCCCAGAAAAATAATAAAGAATAAAAATCCTCCTATACCTAAATAGACATAATACTCTTCTTCAGCAGCTAAATTATCGGAAAACGGACTTTGCCCAGATTCGTGTGCTATCATTCCTATAAAACCAGAAACCAATAGGTAACTGGTAATTAAAAGTCCTATTAAGAAAACACCATTGTAGCTTAAGAAAACATTGGTAAAGCTTTTTATGTTCTGTTTAAAAAAATCAAAATAAGCGGAGATAATACCGCCGAATTCACGATTAACCTTTAGCGGTATGTAATTGTCTTTCATGTTTGGTATTTAGTAAAATAGGATATGCTATGTAATAAAAAATGATTAGGAATAATGATGCTCCAATAATTATGAATGCCAACCAATTGGGCATATTGGTATACCTTGTTATAAATCCTTCAATAAATCCGGCAATTATAAAAAACGGTATGGTGCTGACTACAACTTTAAGCCCATCTTTGGCACCCTTCATAAAAGAGACGCGCCTAGCGTACGTTTTCGGAAAAAGTATGCTGTTGCCCATTATTAGACCTGCACAGCCGGCAATAATAATAACCGATATTTCTATGGTACCGTGAAGCCAAATTTGTTTATTGGCCTCAAAGAAAACTCCTTTGGTATAAAAAAAAGTAATGAATGCCCCGAGCATTACACCATTTGAAAATAATATATATGCGGTGCCTATACTTGTGATTACCCCAAAGGCAAATGCTAAAAAGGCAACTCTAATATTGTTAATGGTAATTCCCAAAAAAGAACCAATTTCACTACCGCCTTTATAGATTGCTGCTGGATCACCGTTAGCTATGTTGTTAAGTGTTTCATTAACATAGGCATCACCTAAAATCAACCTTACAAAGGTAGCATCGTTAATAGCGGATAAAGAGCCAATGGCAGATGCGATAATAAAAATTAAAAAGGCAATGCCCAAGGTGTTATGGTACTGTCTGAAAAAAAGAGGGAATTCTGTAATCCAAAAACTGAGAATTCGATTTTTACTTTCCTTTTTGTTCTTATAGATTTTCTGGTGGGCAAGAGAAGCAAGTTCGTTTAAATACAATAAAGTCTTACTTTCTGCGTAATACGTTTGCGCGTATGCCAAATCATTGGTCAGTTGAATATAGCCATTGGCAAGTTCATCTGGGTCGGTAGAAGCACCTAGGTTAATAGCTTTTTCAAAAGCTATCCATTTTTCCTTATTTTGCTTTACAAAAGCAGCTTCGCGCATAAACTATATTTACCTTGTTAAATTTAAGATTAAATGAATAACCTTCAAATCAATACAACGCAAAATGTTAACCTTAATTATACTATTGTTAGTATTGGTGAAAGAATTGTAGCGTTTTTTATAGATGCATTTATACTTTACCTCTATTTTATCTTGGTGAATTTAATTGGTGATGCTATAGGTTATATATATTCAGATGGATGGACGCAGAGAGGTTTAGTTGCTTTAATTTCTTTACCGGCAATGTTTTATACACTTTTAATGCATATTACCTTTAATGGTAGAACCGTTGGTAAAATGATTATGAAAATGAGAGTGGTAAAGGTAGATGGTTCACCAGTTCATTGGAGTAATTATTTAATTAGATGGATGTTACGTTTGGTTGATATTTGGATTTTTCTTGGGTCTATAGGTTTGCTCACTATTTTATTCTCCGATAAAAAACAGCGTTTAGGTGATGCCGCGGCAGGTACGGTGGTCATTAGTACAAAGAATAGGACAAAGGTATCCCATACCATTTTAGAAGAGGTGGAAGATGCTTATGTGCCTCAAATCATGAATGTTACTATGTTGACCGATAAGGATGTTAGACTTATTAAAGAAACATTTGGGATAGCTAAAAAAAGTAATGATTTTAAGACGTTAAAAGCGCTTAGAGAGAAAGTTGAAAGTATCTTGCAGACCAATTCGGAATTGTACGATATTGCGTACTTGGATACCGTTCTAAAAGACTATAATTACTTTACGCAAAAGATCTAGCCCATGTTTTATTTCATTATCGATATTTTAGGAACCATTGCTTTTGCAATATCTGGGGTGTTGGTTGCTATGGATAAAAGGTTAGATGTATTTGGGGTTTTGATCATTGCATTTGTTACAGCTGTTGGGGGAGGCACCTTACGAGATCTACTTATAGGTATTAAACCCGTTGGCTGGCTTAATGCCCCAGTTCATTTATTGATTATTGTAGTAACCGTATTGCTGGCAATCATTTTTGTGAAGCAATTAAAATACGTAAGAAAATCACTTTTTTTGTTTGACACCATTGGCATTGGTTTGTATACCATGGTAGGTATAGAAAAAGGTTTGGCGGCAGATCTTTTACCGGTAATGTGTATTGCTTTAGGAACCATTACCGCCTGTTTTGGTGGCGTTATAAGAGATATATTGTGTAATGAGATTCCTGTAATATTTAGAAAGGAAATTTATGCCACCGTTTGTATATTAGGTGGGTTGGTGTATTTTGTATTGATACAGTTTCCTATAAACGATACCATTGCTTATTCTTTGGCTATACTTACTATAATAATTATGCGGGTATTAGCAGTTCGCTTCAAAATTTCCCTGCCCAATATTTATAGAAATCAAGCTTAATTCTGAGTGGTTGGCTATGGTTGCTTATTCTATAACTTCAGCTTTTTGAATATAAACATTTCTCATAGGCCAATCTCCTTTTTCTACAGGTACGTTATTTATTTTATCAACCACATCCATGCCATCAATGACCCTTCCGAAAGGAGTATAGTTATCATCTAAGTGATATGAGCCAGGGTCTGTAACAACAATAAAAAATTCAAATGGTGATGCTAGTTTATGTGGATTGTCCATTTCACTACTTGGCATGG
Organism: Maribacter sp. UBA3344; assembly: GCF_002362375.1. Taxonomy (NCBI): domain Bacteria; kingdom Pseudomonadati; phylum Bacteroidota; class Flavobacteriia; order Flavobacteriales; family Flavobacteriaceae; genus Maribacter; species Maribacter sp. UBA3344. The sequence continues at coordinate 82,985 of NZ_DERI01000012.1, forward strand.
AAATAGTGCCCCTGTGGTGCTTATGCCCTTTTCTGGTATCTGGCGGCAATAGATAACGACCAATTTTAGATCGTTTTTCTGCTGTCTTTTTGTCATCAGAGTTTCCACCTTGAATAATAAAATTCTTTACCACTCTATGAAACTGAGTATCGTTAAAATATCCTTTTTTGGTGAGGTATATAAAATTGGCCCGGTGGTAGGGTACGTTATCAAATAATTCTACGGTAAAACTGCCAAATTTTGTGGTAATTCTGACCTTGTTTTCTTTTAGGGTCTTTTCATAGTTGAAAAAGTAATCAATGGCATTCTCTTCGGTAAGTTCAAAAGCATCTTTTTCTTGTTCTTTTTCAGCTTCATTTTCAGTAATTTTAGTAGAGTCTATCGTTGTCTTGGCTACGGTAGTAGTACTATCAACTTTCTTAGGGGTATCTTTGCAACTGTCCATTGCAAAAAATACTAAGAGTAGTAAAGAATAGAATTTTGGTAAACGCATGAATTTTAATTTTTTTGAACAACAGATATCAAAAATAAAGGATCTACCGCTACCGGGAGAAGCTTCGCAATACAAAATGGCTCCAGAAAGCCGATTAGAAGAATTACAACGTATTAATATTTCTCCGAAAAATCCTAGAAGGGCAGGGGTAATGGCATTGTTTTACCCTACAAATAATATGGGAACAAACTTGCTTTTGATTTTACGTAAAACTTATAAAGGGGTACATTCTAACCAAGTTGCTTTTCCTGGGGGCAAAGAAGAAAAATCTGATGATGGTCTATTGACCACTGCGCTTAGGGAAACGTATGAAGAAGTAGGGGTGGCACCAAACGACATTACGGTGATCAAAGAAATTTCAGAAATCTTTATACCCCCCAGTAATTTTATGGTTCAGCCTTATATTGGGCTATATCGAAATCCAAAACCATTTGTAAAACAAGATGCAGAGGTTGAGTTAATTTTAGAAGTTCCTCTATCGGATTTTTTAGATGATACATTGGTAGTTTCAAAAAAAATGACCACATCTTACGCTGTGGATATTGAAGTACCAGCCTTTAAATTAAACGGTTATATCGTATGGGGGGCAACGGCAATGATGATGAATGAGATTAAAGAGTTACTAAAGCAGGTGTTGTAAGGCATATTTAATTATTTTAGCATTCTATGGGATTATTTGATAAAAACCCTTTTGGGCATAATTTATTCATTAAAAAATGGCTAATACGCATTTTGGCCGTGCTATCGCATCAGCGGTATAAGCGCTTTAATACGTTGGAAATTGAAGGGTCTGATATTATTAGAAATTTACCGGATAAAAATGTGTTGTTCGTAAGTAACCATCAAACATACTTTGCAGATGTTGTGGCTATGTTTCATGTTTTTAATGCCAGTTTAAGCGGTCGTGAAGATTCCATTAAGAACTTGGGATATATTTGGCAACCAAAATTGAATATGTATTATGTGGCCGCTGCAGAAACCATGAGGAAAAGTCTTTTGACCAAGATAATGGCCTATGCGGGATCTGTAAGTGTAGAACGTACTTGGCGTTCAGAGGGCAAAGATGTTAAGCGCCAAGTAAAAATGAGCGATATTTCTAGTATAGGCAAGGCCTTGAACGATGGTTGGGTAATTACTTTTCCACAAGGTACAACTACCCCTTGGAAACCTTTAAGAAAAGGTACGGCACACATTATCAAAAAATATAAACCAGTGGTTGTGCCAGTGGTTATTGATGGTTTTAGACGTTCTTTTGATAAAAAAGGACTTCGTGTTAAAAAGAAAGGAATACTTCAATCTATGGTTATTAAAGAGCCATTGGATATTGATTACGAAAATGAATCTACCGAATCTATAATAGAAAAATTGGAGTACGCTATTGAGCAGCACCCATCATTTTTAAAAGTGATATCAAAAGCCGATCTTTTGGCTATTGAGGAAGAGAACAAACAGCGTAAATGGAATCCCCCTTCTTAAATAGTAAGGTTTCTAAGTTCACTGTAGTTCTGCTTTAGTTTTCTAAGTAGCAGTCCGTATAATAAGAAATAAATGCCGCCCATGACCAAGGTTAGAATTACTCCAAAAATACCTATGGACATCATTATGGTAATTTTTAATTTTTCGGGTGATATGTTTGCAAGGCTATCTTTTAATTCTGGGAAGGCATTGACCATATTATCATTTAGGTAAACACCTATGATCATTATGATTATGGTCATCATTATCATGGATAATGAAAAAATAACGTAATGCTTAACGGTTTTTCTAGTCTTTATGATTTTCTTCATTAGACTTTTGGAGTTGTCCAAAACCGAAATTTCCTTAAATCTTTTATAGAACTGAAAAATAAAATAAAAGGCTATGATATAAGTAAATCCAGAGAGTACTACAAGGTATTTTGAGACACCTATGTTTTCATATAGCTCCATTCCATCACGCATAGATGGTAGTAGATATAAAAGGTGCGGTACGGTAAATTCCAATATACTGATGATAAGGATCCACCTAACAATTGAGGAAGATTTCTTCCATATCATTTTATGAATCTCGTCATAGCTTAATTTAGGAACATCGAATTCCTTTTTTTGCCAATCTTTCTTTAATAATTCCAGTTCATCCGTCATACGCCTATGGATTCAAAATGGTTCTTAATTTTGTTTTGATACGGTTCATTTTAACCCGTGCATTTACTTCGGAAATACCTAATGTTTCAGATATTTCAGTATAGTTTTTATCTTCAAGATATAAAAACACCAACGCTTTATCAACGTCATTTAATTGTTTGACCGCCTTGTACATTAATTTTAATTGTAGTTCTTCGGTCTCGTCATATTCGTCGGCTTTGATCTTAAAAATTACAGACTCATAATCAGCTGTGTCAATTCTTCTTTTTTGTTTTCGATATAGTGTAATGGCAGTATTTAGTGCCACACGATACATCCAAGTACTGAATTTGGCATCGCCCCTAAATTTGGGATAAGCCTTCCATAATTGAATGGTAATTTCTTGAAACAGATCATTGTGAGAGTCGCGGTCGTTTGTATACAGCGTACACACTTTATGGACAATGTTTTGGTTGTCCTGTAGCTCGGTCACAAATTTGTGTTCAAGTTCTTTATTCACTCTTGGTTGGCTGTTCTTACGTTGTTAGTCTATAAAAGGTTTTGTTTGTTACAATATATTTAGAAATACATAAAAAAAGTGCCAATTAATACCTTGGCACTTTTAAAATCTATAACATAAGACTCTATTTTCTATAATCTAAGGCAGGTGCTCTATCACCTAAAAGAGGAATGTATTTAAAATCTGCACCTCTTTTTTCTAAAAATTCAGCTTTAGCGGTCTCTACCAATTTTTTATCCTTAAAAAGGTCTATTGCAGTTTTAGTCAAGGTCTTTGCGGCTACCATCATTCCTTTTCTACCAATGGAGGTTCCACCTGCAGCAACCGCTTGCCAACTGTGAGCCGGTGTGCCAGGAACCCAGGTAGCGGTGCCAAAACCAACTGTAGGTACGGTAAAGCTAACATCGCCTACATCTGTAGAGCCGTAAGCCCTAGCTTCGGTTTTGTAAGGTTGAACATTTTTAGCAGTAGCAAGATCCGCTTTTTCCTGTCCTAAGGTTACAGCTATTTTATCAGCAAATTCTTTTTCTTCTGCTGTGTATTCTATACCGCCAACTTCAGAAAGATTGTCGTGCATTACTTTTTGTAATGTTAGGTTGGGCAGTAATTCGTGTGTACCACCGATCATCTCATAGTCCATTGTAGTTCCTGTTCCCAATGCGGCACCTTCGGCAGCTTTTACCATTCTGTCGAATATATCGATCACAACATCACGTCGATTATGACGTGCATAGTAATAAACTTCTGCAAAATCTGGCACTACGTTGGGTGCTTTACCTCCAGCTGTAATAACATAATGTATTCTGGCCTCTTGCGGAATGTGTTCCCTCATCATATTGATCATCAAGTTCATGGCTTCAACACCATCAAGGGCAGAACGTCCTTTTTCTGGAGAACCGGCGGCATGGGCAGAAATACCATGAAATCTGAATTTTGCCGATTTATTAGCTAACGCAGCACCTGCGCTAGCTGCATTTTGTGACCCGGGGTGCCAATGTAGCGCTATGTCAACATCATTGAAGAGACCTTCACGAACCATATAAACTTTACCCGATCCACCTTCTTCAGCAGGAGTTCCATAGAAACGGATGGTACCTTTTGCCTTATTGGCCTCTAACCATTCCTTTGTTGAAATTGCCGCTGCCGTAGATGCCGTACCGAACAAGTGATGACCACAGGCATGACCAGCGGCGGCACCAGCAGATTCTTTTTCAGCGGTAGCTTTTTGGGATAGTCCCGGTAATGCATCATACTCGCCCATAATGGCAATTACGGGACTGCCACTGCCATATTCCGCAATAAAAGCGGTAGGTATACCCGCTACTTCGGTTTTAATGGAGAAACCGGCATCCTTTAATGTTTTTTGTAATAGACCCGAGCTCTGTTCCTCTTGGTATCCCATTTCTGCGAATTCCCAAATATTTTGAGCTATATTTCCGTAATCATCACTTTTTTGCTCTAATTTTTTGATTATGTCTTTTTCGCTCTTCTGAGCATTCATAGAAAAAACTGAAGTACCTAGTACTGCCAGTAAAATAAGGGTTTTGCGCATTTTCGTGTTTGTTTGAGTTAGAGCTTAAAGATACTAAAAACACATTATTATTTTAAAGTAGGAGTCCATTTGTTTAATTTTGTCAGTAAGTAAACTACTATGAACATACCACTCTCAAGCTATCCTAGAATTGTAATTATAGGTGGTGGTTTTGGCGGAGTATCTCTAGCCAAAAAATTAAGTAAACAAGAAGTACAAGTTGTCCTTATAGATAAGAACAATTATCATACATTTCAACCACTATTATATCAAGTGTCTACAGGAGGTCTTGAGCCAGATTCCATTGCCTACCCCTTGCGCAAGGTATTGATCGGATATGACAATTTTTATTTCCGTTTGGCAGAAGTAGAACATATTGATGCGACCGGTAAAAAAGTGAATACCAACATTGGGGATATAAGTTATGATTATTTGGTGGTAGCCACAGGTTCTGAAACCAATTTCTTTGGAAATAAGGAAATTGAGGAGCATGCCATGTCAATGAAATCAATTCCGCAATCATTGAACTTACGTAGTTTAATATTGGAAAATTTTGAGCAAGCGCTTCTTACCGATGTCTATCACGAACGCGATGCATTAATGAACTTTGTAATTGTTGGTGGCGGACCAACTGGTGTTGAGTTAGCAGGAGCTTTGGCTGAAATTAAAAAAGGAATATTACCAAAAGATTACCCTGATCTAGATACCCGAAGAGCACAAATTAATATTGTTCAAGGTGGAGATTGTTTATTGCCGGGTTTTAGTGCGCAAGCATCTAAAAAAGCAGAAGATTTTTTAGAAAAATTAGGGGTTCAAGTATGGAAAGGGGTTAGGGTTACCGGTTATAACGGTAAAACCGTTACCACAAAAACAGATTTGAAATTCGATTCTGCCGCCGTCATTTGGGCAGCAGGTGTTAAAGGAGCCGGAATTAAGGGGTTGGATGGTGAAGATGTTGTGGCTGGTGGCAACAGGTTAAATGTTAACGAATTTAATCAGGTAATAGGATATCCGGAAATATTCGCTATTGGCGATATTGCTTGTATGGCTACAGAAGATAACCCCCGTGGTCATCCAATGGTAGCTCAACCGGCAATTCAACAAGGCAGGTTGTTGGGTGAGAATCTGGTGAGGTTAATAGAACATAAGCCAATGAAACCTTTTGTGTATAATGATAAAGGTAGTATGGCTACTATAGGGAGAAATAAAGCAGTATGCGATATTAAGAAATTTAGGTTTCAAGGGGTATTTGCATGGTTCGTTTGGATGTTCGTTCATTTATTCTTTTTAATAGGGTTTAGAAATAGAATGGTCGTATTTATAAACTGGGTATACAATTATATAAGGTTCGATCGAGAGGCAAGATTAATTATTAGACCGTATAAAAGAGATTACAGTCAGTTTAAAGACTAAAGAAGAGGTGTTATTTCTTGCTACCGCTGTAAGTTAAGTGTTTGGTAGTTAAAGTTTTGATAAGTATTTCGTTAGGTGTACTATTTAAAATATCTTTTGTAGGAATTTATTTTCAACATCTGATATCCAACCTATGAAAGTTCTCGTGCGAAGTTTTCTGTTCATGTTTGTAATTGTTGTCAATGGTCAAGCAATAGAAGAGCCTCCAGAGAAAAATCAACCTTCTTCATTGACGGGAATAGCGGTTACGGGGCATGCATATCCTGTTTCTGCAATAGGTGATGTTCACAAATCTTTTATGGTTCAATATGGGGTTACAAAATCTTTGCAATTAGAACTTCAAGGGTTTTACGATACTTATATTTTGTCGGAAAGATTTCGATCTAGTTTAATGGTAAAGTATTATCTGAATAAAAGATTATACTTGCTCTCTGGTCTAGATGCAGAAATTGCAACTGAAAATTCAGAAGTTGGACAAGCACCTTATCGACTTGGCTTTGTAGCGGGAATGGGATATGATGTTACAGAGAACTTCATGCTTGAAATAAAAAGTAGTATTCAATTGAACGAAACTGGTATAGGTGCTTTTGGTGAAACTCAAATTGAAATGCCATCTGTTTATACCATTGGCAGTAAATGGAAATTTTAATAACTTTTTCTAGGGTGGTAGGTATTCATGACCTCCGCCAAATGAGATCGGTCTACGTGCATATAAATTTCTGTAGTGGTAATACTCTCATGTCCTAGCATTTGTTGAATTGCACGTAAATCTGCACCATTTTCAAGTAAATGAGTGGCAAATGAATGTCTAAAGGTGTGAGGGCTAATACTCTTGTTTAATCCAATAGTGGTCGCCAAGTTCTTAACAATAGTAAAAATCATGGCTCTGGTAAGTTGTTTTCCTCGTCGGTTCAAGAACAAAATATCTTGAAAACCTTCCTGAATTTTTAAATGTACCCTAATTTCATTTCGGTAAATATCAATATATTTTTTATTCACGTGACTTATAGGTACAAATCGCTGTTTATCACCTTTGCCGGTAACTTTAATAAAATCTTCATCAAAAAAAAGGTCGGAAATTTTTAAGCTAATTAGTTCGGAAACTCTTAAACCACAGCCATATAAAGTTTCTAGCATAGCTCTATTTCTTTCACCTTCTGGTGTACTTAGGTCAATGGCATTGATTAAATTATCTATTTCAGTTTCTGAAAGCGTATCAGGTAACTTTCGTCCTATTTTTGGAGATTCTATTAAGTCTAAAGGGTTGTCTTTTCTATAATCTTCAAAAATTAAGTATCCAAAAAAGCTTTTTAAGCCAGATATGATACGTGCTTGTGATCTGGGGTTTACTACTTTGGCCACCTCATATATAAATTGCTGTACGGTTTGTTTATCAATAAGAATAGGGGTAGTATTAATGTCGTGCGCTTCTAGAAAGGTCATAAGCTTTTCAATATCTCTAGAGTAACTTAGAATAGAGTTTTTAGATAGTCCGCGTTCCAGTTTAAGGTAGGTGGTAAAATCTTTAAGCGCATGTTTCCAATTCATGGTTTAAAGATAAAGAATACATTAATTCTGTAGTAAATAATGTATAGATGGAAGAAATACTGGTTTATTGGTATATGTAAATACTTGTTAAATTTTTACTTTTACACCTATTAACTATAAAATGGACTTTTAGTCAATAGTCCTATTAATCAATCAATTTTTAATTAAGTCAAGTACATTAAAAAAACAACAAAATGAAAAAACTATTATTTTTAGTAGCAGCGGTTATTTTAGGAACAAATGTTTCTAACGCACAATCTGATTACACATTTGCAGCCGGTTTAGGTCTAGATTTATTTTCTGGGGTAACATTAGTTGGTCCAAGTGCAAAATATTTCTTTGCAGAAGAGCATGCAGGTCAAGCGGAGTTGATGTTTGAAAGCGGATTAACAACTTTAACAGCTCTTTACGAATACCATGGTGATATTTCAGGAGCTGATGGTTTACAATGGTTTGCTGGTGCAGGTCCTTCAATCTTATTTTTTGGAGAAGGAATAGGGACAGAGATAGCACTTAGACCAATAGTTGGTTTAGACTATAAAATTGATGGAGTGCCATTAGCTTTTTCGTTTGACTGGAGACCCTTTATAGGTCTTGGTGATCTTCTTGGAAATGAAGTTGGTGCTTTTGGTATCGGCGTTAGATACGTAATTGAATAGAAATTTCAGCACTTTAATATTAAAAGGGGAAGCTAAGCTTCCCCTTTTTTTGTACTCCAATAGGTGATTTTGTGTTAAAATAGAATTATAAAACCTATTTAAAAGCAGTGTGTACAACTACTTTAAGGGTGTTCACAACAAAGATTCATGTAAGCTAAGTCTTACCTTTATTTTTGATGAAAACAAACCAAACCAACCATGAAAAAGTTTTTTATAGTACTTATTGTTTCATTTTTTTCGACCGGTATTTATGCTCAAGAAGGGTTTAAGCTTGGAATACAGGCAGGTTTGCCATTTAATGATTACAATGAAGCGGTAAGTGTAGTACTTGGTGCAGATTTCTCGTACATGTACCCGTTAGGTGAAGTTGTTGATGTTGGTCCGGCTATAGGGTATATACATGGCTTTGCTGAAACTTTTCAAACTACAATTATAAGGGAAGAGCAAAAAGCTGTTCAATTTATGCCATTATCGGCAGGTGTTCGTTTTTGGACCTCCAATTATTTCTCTTTTGGCGGTAATGTTGGTTATGCCGTGGGTATCAATGATGGTAACGAAGGTGGACTTTATTATAGACCTACTTTGGCTTACTTAATGAGTTCAAGTGTAGAGGTCAATGTTTCTTACACAGGTATAGATATAGATGAGACCTCTTGGACTACTTTGACACTGGGTATTGTTTTCAACTTTGAGCCTAAGTATAGAACTCGACGTTAGTTTCGCTGTTCTTTAGTTAACTATTATACTTCTTTGATTTCTTATTAATTGTTAAGTAACATTCGTTATTTTTGATACATGAAGATTATCATAATTAACGGTCCTAACCTAAATCTATTGGGTAAAAGGGAGCCAGAAGTTTACGGTGCACAGACTTTTGAAGATTATTTTTCAAAATTGCAGTTTAAGTTTAAAGATGTTGAGTTGGAGTATTTTCAATCTAACATAGAAGGAGAACTTATTTCTAAAATACAAGAAACTGGTTTTAGTTATGATGGTATAGTCCTTAATGCTGCGGCATATACCCATACTTCTGTTGGTATAGGAGATGCGGTAAAGGCTGTAGAAACTCCTGTCATAGAAGTTCATATTTCCAATACCCATAAGCGCGAAGAATTTAGGCATATTTCCTATATATCGCCTGCTGCCAATGGGGTTATTCTGGGCTTTGGATTAAAAAGTTATGATCTAGCCATTGAGAGTTTTTTATTTTAACTCAAAAAAATAATTAACATCTAGAGTGCGATGTACATTCGTAAATAATAGCAAACTATGCTGTTATGAAAAGAATTGTATTTCTGTTATTTGGTTTTGCTATGTTACTTATTGTTTCATGTAGTGATAAAGACGAGTTGGCACTTAGTCCAAATCCAAACGCGCCTATTGATTCAGTTGGGGTATTGACGACCATAAATGCTTTTTCAAATTTATCTTTTTCCAATCCTTTAGATTTACAATCTCCAGATGATGAAAGTAATAGAATTTTTGTAGCTGAAAAAGATGGGATTATAAAATCCTTTTCAAGTGAATCTGAGGTAAGTGAAGTAAGTACATTTTTAGATATTACTGATCGCATAGCCACCGAGAGCGAATTAGGGTTGCTAGGCTTTACTTTTCATCCAGAGTTTAGTACAAACGGTTTTTTATATGTTGTCTATACACCCAATGAAGAATTGGCGGTGATATCTCGTTTTAAGGTTTCTGAAAACGATTTGGATATTGTAGATATGTCTAGTGAAACTATTTTATTGGAAATTCCCCAGCCAGATACTAATCACAATGGCGGTCAGTTGGCATTTGGCCCTGATGGGTATTTATATATTGCATCTGGTGACGGTGGTGGCTCTGGCGATCCCAATGGTAATGCACAGAATTTAGAAAACTTATTGGGTAAGATATTGCGTATAGATGTAAATACTACAGATGCTGGGTTAAATTACGCTATACCAGCAGATAATCCTTTTGTAGAAGTAGAAAATGCGAGGGGTGAGATATATGCATACGGATTAAGAAATCCGTGGAGATTTAGTTTTGATGTAGCTACCAATACCATTTGGACTGGAGATGTTGGTCAAGGAGAGAAAGAAGAAATTAACCTTATTGAAAAAGGAGGTAATTACGGTTGGAATATTCTTGAGGGAACTTCTTGTTTTCTTGAAGATGATTGTGATACCGCAAACACTATGGCGCCAATTTATGAATATGGTCATGAAGAAAATGATAGGTCCGTTACCGGTGGTTATGTGTATAGAGGAAGCAGTTTACCTTCGTTACAAGGTTTGTATGTGTATAGTGATTTTGTATCCGGTAGAATTTGGGCTTTAGATGTAAACGGTAATAATAAATTGATCGTAGATACGGATTTGGCTATATCGTCATTTGGTACGGATGCAAACGACGAGTTGTATATATGTGCTTTTGATGGTAGTATTTATCAATTGACTACTGAAATAAAAGAACAGCCTTAAGCGTTGTCTTCTGGCTTTAAATATTTTTCTTCAACATAGAATGTTGCGAAGGGTAGAAGTGAAGCTATACCGAAAATGAAAACTTTCTTAAATGACCATTTATGGGTAAAGCCAACTATTAATGTAAGTGCTATGAAAGCGATAAAAAGCACTCCGTGGGCGTAGCCAACATATTTGTTTGGTTCTGGTATTTCTGCCCAGTATTTTAATGGCATGGTCACCCCGAACAACGCCAAATAGGAGATTCCTTCTAAAATTGCCGTTGCTCGAAATAACTTTAACATGCTAAATTATATTAAGTAGTAAATTATAAATGAATAACTTCGTCATAAGCTGCTGCCACTGCTTCCATAACAGCTTCGCTCATTGTTGGGTGTGGGTGAATTGCTTTAAGAACCTCATGTCCCGTAGTTTCTAGCTTACGGCCAAGAACCGCTTCAGCGATCATATCGGTAACACCTGCACCGATCATATGACAACCTAACCACTCACCATATTTAGCATCAAAGATTACTTTTACAAATCCGTCAGAAGCACCCGAAGCTTTCGCTTTACCACTTGCCGAGAAAGGGAATTTACCAACTTTGATATCTATTCCTTTTTCTCTAGCCTGCTTTTCGGTTAAACCTACAGAGGCTATTTCTGGAGAGCAATAAGTACAACCGGGTATATTACCGTAGTCTAATGGCTCAACATGCATTTCTGCCAATTTTTCAACACATAAGATACCTTCTGCCGATGCTACGTGAGCAAGTGCTGGTCCAGGAGTTACATCACCAATGGCATAGTAGCCAGGTATGTTGGTTTGGTAATAATCGTTCACCAAAATCTTATCACGGTCGGTAGCAATACCAACATCTTCTAACCCTATGTTCTCAATATTGGTCTTAATACCTACGGCAGAAAGAACAATATCGGCTTCAAGAACTTTTTCTCCTTTAGCTGTTTTAACGGTAGCTTTTACCCCGTCACCAGAAGTGTCAACAGAAGTAACTTCTGCAGAAGTCATAATCTTTACACCTGATTTTTTGAAACTTCTTTCCAATTGCTTGGATACGTCTTCATCTTCTACCGGTACAATGTTAGGTAGGTATTCTACAACCGTAACTTCGGTCCCCATAGAATTGTAAAAGTATGCGAACTCTATACCGATTGCACCACTACCAACAACGATCATTTTTTTAGGTTGCTTATCTAAGGTCATTGCCTCTCTGTACCCAATGATCTTCTTGCCATCTTGCGGCAAGCTTGGTAGCTCTCGGCTTCTTGCGCCTGTAGCTATAATAATATTACTGGCACTATATTCCGTAGTGGAACCATCTTCAGCCTTAACTGAAACTTTTTTACCAGCTTTTAAAGTACCGTAACCTTTAATAACCTCAATTTTATTCTTCTTCATTAAGAATTGAACCCCTTTGCTCATTCCTTCTGCAACACCACGGCTTCTTTTCACGACAGCATCAAAATCCTTATCGGCACCTTTCACTTTTAAACCGTAATCTTCGGCATGTTGCAGGTATTCAAATACTTGTGCAGACTTCAATAAGGCTTTGGTAGGTATACAACCCCAATTTAAGCAAACGCCTCCTAGACTCTCTTTTTCTATAATGGCAGTCTTAAAACCTAATTGTGCAGCCCTAATTGCGGTAACATATCCACCAGGACCACTACCTAAAACGATAATATCGAAAGTGCTCATATTTTGATTTTTTGTAGTTTTAATTGAGGTGCAAAAATACAAAACCTTTATCAAATTATTTGTAGGTTTTTAAAATATGACCTTTAATCTAAAATTGTGATATTTTATAAGGAGTCATCCTATATGTGGTATATAGGTTTTAAAGTAAAAAAGAGGTCTTTAAGACCTCTTTTTTATTTCAAAATTGTTAAGCTATTTGAACTATTCTGCAGGAACAAAATTTAAAGCCACACCGTTAATGCAATGGCGTAAGCCTGTTGGGGCTGGTCCATCCTCAAAAACATGACCTAAATGCCCCCCGCAAGTGGCACAGTGCTCTTCGGTTCTTTTGTAACCAATTTTATAATCTACATCATAAGCTACATTACCTTCTATTTCCTCATAAAAACTGGGCCATCCGGTACCTGAATCAAATTTGGTATAACTTTTAAATAAAGGAGTGGCACAGGCGGCACAAACATATGTACCTTTTTCTTTGTTTTTAAGAAGTTCACTGGTAAACGGATTTTCAGTAGCAGCTTCGCGTAGAACGTAATATTCGGCATCGGTCAATTCTTTTCTCCATTCACTGTTGGTTTTTTGAACAGGAAATTCTTTTTTATCCTTATCAATGCTGCTAGATGTCATCTCTTTCTTTTGGGCATTACCCTTACAGCTTACAAAGAGTATTAAAAGTGCAATAGCAAAATGTAGTTTCATATTATATTTTTTTAATTATGTCGATGAATTTATATAATCCTTTCAATGTATAGTAATTACGATACTTTTTTGGTTAAGGTTTTAATAAAATAAATAAAAGCCTTTGAAGATTATTCAAAGGCTTTTACTCATATAGGTTAATTCCAGGGATATTTATTGTAATGTTACTTTCTGGACTTCATCTTCCGTAATACCTAAATGTGACATTACAGAGTTGATGTTAGAAGTATCTAACTTTCCAGTGGTAGATTCTGCTGGTAATATGGCGATTCTAAATACTTGGTCATCAGTATCACCTGGTTGTAAAGTTGATAGGTCAAAATCTGATTCTAAGAAAATACTAACATCAAAAAAAGTATAATCGTAATTATATTGTAACAAGCCTTGATCTAATATTCTAGTTTGTGGCATTAACCTCCAAATATCAACAGATTCACCGTTACTATCTTCAGTTACATCCCATAGCATGTAAACTAAAACTACATCAGTTTCAAAAACTTCTATAGTTTGTGGAAACTCGTAAAATATGGAATAGTCATTGTCCAAGGTGAAAGTACCCTGTATGTCTATCACTTTGCCCAAGATATTAACTCCGTCCGCGCCATCGGCACCATCAGCACCATCAAATCCATCAAACCCTTGTGGTCCTTGTGGTCCTTCACACGAAATAAAAAATAGCGTTACAAGTGCTCCTAGAAATACATTTATTTTTTTCATAATGTTATAATTTTTGGTTTGAGTTTTTATTTTGAATTGTTATTTCAAAAAGCGTTCCATTTTTGGTATTTAAATATATAAATCGGATATTAACTGCTATATTTTCAACAAAAATGAAATGTAGTTGAGCGTCTTTAAAAGATGATTAGCTTTACAAAAATAAACACTCAATATGCCTAACGTACAAGTTTACTCATTATTTACAGATTTTGATATCAATCTTTTTAAAGGAGGAAAGCATTATCGACTATATGATAAACTAGGATCCCATATCGTAGAAGTTGATGGTGTAGCCGGAACATACTTTGCTGTATGGGCACCTTCGGCGAAAGCGGTTTCTGTTGTCGGTAATTTTAATTTATGGAATGCAGAGGAGCATCAATTAAATGTGAGATGGGACAGCAGTGGTATTTGGGAAGGTTTTATTCCCAAAATTGGAAAGGGTGAGATCTATAAATATAAAATACAGTCTAACAATAATGATATTTGGACAGAGAAAGCTGATCCTTTTGCCAGGTATTGTGAGCATCCGCCTAACACGGCATCAATAATTTGGACTGCTGAGCACAATTGGAAAGATGATGCTTGGATGGGCTATAGAAAAGATAAGAACGGTTTGGATAAACCTTATTCGGTTTATGAAGTTCATTTGGGATCTTGGAAGAAAAATGCCGAAAATAAATTTTTGACCTATAAGGAATTTGCAAAAGACCTTGTGGAGTATGTAAAGGAAATGGGGTATACACATGTGGAGTTTATGCCTATAATGGAGTATCCTTACGATCCTTCTTGGGGGTATCAACTAACAGGGTATTTTGCCCCCACATCAAGATTTGGGTCGCCCGAGGAGTTTAAATTACTGATAGATACATTTCATCAAAACGATATAGGGGTCATATTAGATTGGGTGCCGTCTCATTTTCCGGAAGATGCGCATGGTTTAGGCTTTTTTGACGGCTCGCACTTGTATGAGCACCCAGATAGAAGAAAAGGATATCATACAGATTGGAAGAGTTTGATCTTTAATTATGGTAGAAATGAAGTGAGGGCTTTTCTGATTAGCAATGCTTTATTTTGGTTAGATCAGTTTCATGTAGACGGCTTGCGTGTAGATGCCGTAGCCTCCATGTTATATTTAGACTATTCTAGAGAGGAGGGTGAATGGGAGCCAAATATGTATGGTAACAATGAGAATTTAGAGGCTATGTCCTTTATACGTGAACTAAATGAAGCGGTATATACCAACTTTGAAGGTGTACAGACCATAGCGGAAGAATCTACTGCATTTTCAGGCGTATCAAAACCGGTGGCACATGGTGGTTTAGGTTTTGGTATGAAATGGATGATGGGGTGGATGCATGATACCTTACAGTTCTTTAAGAAAGAACCCATCTATAGAAAACACCATCAAAATGATCTTACCTTTAGTATGACCTATGCGTTTACCGAAAATTTTATGCTACCATTTTCTCATGATGAAGTAGTTTATGGTAAGCAGTCTTTGGTTTATAGAATGCCGGGAGATGAGTGGCAGAAATTCGCAAATTTAAGATTGCTATTTGGGTATATGTTTACCCACCCGGGTACAAATTTAATGTTCATGGGAGGTGAATTCGGTCAAACGGCAGAATGGAATTTTCAACAAAGTTTAGATTGGCATTTGTTACAGTACAGTGTGCATAAGGGAGTACAGGATTTTGTAAAGGATCTAAACCATTTATATAGAAATTCTCCGGGTTTATATGAAAAACAATTTAGTCCAGAAGGTTTTCAATGGATAGATTATGGTGATCATGAAAACTCGGTATTAACATACGTTCGCAAAGGACATGATGAGAAGAACGATTTGGTGATTGCGTGTAACTTTACTCCTGTACCAAGAGAAAATTACAGAATAGGAAACCCGAAAAAAGGAAAACTAAAGGAAATTTTAAATAGTGACGATGCCAAATATGGTGGCGGTGGCAACCTAAATGATAAGATAACATCATCAACCAAGCCTTCGCACGGTCATAAGAAGTCTATCGTAATAACGATACCGCCTTTAGGGATAGTAATATTGAAATAATCATAATAAGTTGTCGTTTAAACACATCCAATTGTAAGAGTTTCTGATTTACCGACTGTTATGCTAATAATTAAGAATTCATGATCACAAACACAGAGCTTGAATATAAAGGTAATTTATATCCAAACCACATCGTTGAATTTGCACAGGACACTGATAAAATCTATTTCACCACAGATAACGGAGTAGTATTACAAATAACTATCCTTAGGGGTAGTATTATACGGTTTAGGTACGCTACAAATTACAACTTTGAACCTGATTTCTCTTATGCCATAGACCCCGAGGCTACTATGGGGTATAGTAAATTAGAAGTGGTAGAAAATGATACGGAATATATAATTTCTACGGCACGTTTAAATATTCTGGTAGATAAGAAAACGTTACGAACCCAGATTTCTGATTTAAACGGTACTATTATCAATGAAGATGAGTTGGGCTTTCATTGGGAAGAAAATTATGAATATGGTGGAAATACCGTAAAGTTGAGTAAAATTACCCAATCTGGTGAAAGTTTTTATGGAATGGGCGATAAAGCCATGCATAGCAATTTAAAGGGTAAAAGAGTGGAGAATTGGGTAACTGATCAATTTGCCTACGCAAAAGAACAAGATCCACTGTATAAGGCCATTCCTTTTTATATAGGTTTAAATAAAGGTATAGCCTACGGTATCTATTTTGACAATAGTTTTAGAACAGGCTTTGATTTCTCTCAAGAACGAAGAAATATTACCAGTTTTTGGGCAGAAGGTGGAGAAATGAACTATTATTTCATATTTGGTCCAGATATGCCAAAAGTGGTCAGTTCATACTCTAGCCTTACCGGTACACCAGAGTTACCACCCATGTGGGCATTAGGTTTTCATCAATCTAAATGGAGCTACTATCCGGAAAGCAATGTAAAGGAAATTGCCAGTGAATTTAGAAAGTTACAAATACCATGTGATGCTATTTATCTAGATATAGATTACATGGACGGCTTTAGGTGTTTTACTTGGGATAAAAACCATTTCCCTGACCCAAAGCGAATGATTCAAGAATTGGAGGAAGACGGATTTAAGACCGTGGTGATGATAGATCCAGGTATAAAAGTAGACCGCGATTATTGGATTTATAATGAAGCCCTTGAAAATGGTTATTTCTGTAAAAGAGGAGATGGTCCGTTAATGCATGGAAAAGTGTGGCCGGGAGAATGTAATTTTCCTGATTTTACAAACCCAGCAGTGCGTGAATGGTGGGCAGAATTGTACAAGGAATTTATGTCGGATTTGGGTGTTCATGCAGTGTGGAACGATATGAATGAACCTGCTGTAATGGAAGTTCCATCAAAAACGGCCCCATTAGACACTAGGCATGATTATGATGGTAACCCGTGTACCCATAGAAAAGCACATAATGTTTATGGTATGCAAATGGTTAGGGCTACCTATGAAGGTGTTAAAAAATATGTATATCCAAAAAGACCGTTTGTAATAACAAGAGCGGCATTTTCAGGGACCCAAAGGTATTCTTCTACGTGGACAGGAGATAATGTGGCTACATGGGAGCATTTGTGGATCGCTAATGTACAAGTGCAACGTATGTGTTTAAGCGGGTATTCATTTGTTGGCTCTGATATTGGTGGTTTTGCAGAACAACCAGATGGCGAATTATTTGCTAGATGGGTGCAATTGGGAATTTTTCACCCATTTTGTAGAGTGCATTCCAGTGGGGATCATGGTGATCAAGAACCTTGGTCCTTTGGATCTGAAATAACGGATATCGTAAGAAAATTTGTAGAACTACGCTATCAGTTATTACCGTATTTGTATACGATGTTTTACAAGTATACCAAGGAAAATGTACCTATGGTGCAGTCTTTGGTCTTTTTTGACCAAGAGGATAATCAAACTCACTTTAGGACAGATGAGTTTATATTCGGTGATAAGATATTGGTATGTCCAATACAAGAACCTAATGCTCAAGGACGCCGTATGTATGTGCCAAGGGGCGAGTGGTACGATTTTTGGACAAATGAATTTGTAGAGGGAGGTAAGGAAAAATGGGTTGCGGCAGCATTGGATATGATTCCGATCTTTGTAAAGGCAGGATCTATTATTCCAAAATACCCTATACAGCAATATGTTGGAGAGAAAAAAATAGAAGAGCTTGTTTTAGATGTGTATTATAAAGAAGGCACTGAAACCTCTGAAGTTTACGAAGATGCCAATAATGGTTATGATTATAAAAAAGGAAGATATTCTCTAAGTAATTATAAGCTTACGGGTAAAGACAACTCCTTGATCATTCAATTGTTCAAGGATGGTACTTTTGATACGGAGTATGAGAAAATGAAGTTGACTTTTCACGGCCTTCCATTTGAGATCAGTAGTGTTAAGATAGATAATGAAGAAATACCGCTAAAGAGTATAAGCATTAATGATAACAATGATTTGCTTATAGACAAAAACTTTACCTTATTGCATTTATCAGGAAAAGAATAACTTTGTAGTTTTCTACCATTAACTAAAATGAACAAAAAATGAAAAAACTAGTATTAATAATATTCGTCTTTATAGGCGTTTCGGCTTGTAAGGTTAATCCCTTTACTGGTCAAAAAACATTGAATTTTTACCCAAATAGTCAAGTATTTCCATCTGCATTTGCACAGTATGACCAATTTCTAACGGAAAATAAGGTGGTTACAGGTACTGCAGATGCGCAAATGATTACTAGGGTTGGTCAGCGAATTTCTTCGGCTGCTGAACGTTGGTTAACGGCTAATGGGCATCCAGGTTATTTAAAGGACTATGCTTGGGAATATAATTTGGTAAATGACGAAACTGTAAACGCATGGTGCATGCCAGGTGGTAAAATTGTTTTCTATACGGGTATATTGCCCATAACACAAACAGAGACCGGTGTAGCTGTAGTTATGGGGCACGAAGTTGCCCATGCCTTGGCTGATCATGGAGCACAGCGTATGAGTGCAGGTACATTACAACAGTTAGGTGCCGTAGCAGGTAATGTTGCAATTAAAAATCAGCAAACCTTAGGTATTTTCAATCAGGCATATGGTGTAGGTACCCAGTATTTAGGTATGCTGCCTTTTAGCAGAAGTCACGAGACGGAGGCAGATAGAATTGGCTTGCAGATTATGGCAATAGCAGGTTATGACCCTTATGAAGCTGCGGAATTATGGAAAAGAATGAAAGCGAACAGTGGTGGAGAAGCACCGCCAGAATTTATGAGCACGCACCCATCTAACGATACCAGAATAAACAATCTTACAGCTTGGGCGCCAGATGCCGCTGCAGAAGCCGCAAAATTTGGGGTAACAAATTTTAAGTAAAACTTTAAGGATTATTGTATATTGAAGCCGTTCAGAAATGATCGGCTTTTATTTTTATATATGGGGAAGACACTAGTTTTAAAAGGAAGTAAGAAATTATTGAATGCTTGGGCCTTTTATGATTGGGCAAATTCCGTTTACAGTTTGGTAATTTCGTCGGCAGTTTTTCCAATATTTTATGGCGCACTTTTTAGAATTGCCGGTATTGAAAAGGTGACCATTTTTGGTGGGGAAATAGCAAGAGCACCATTAATAAGTTACACAACATCTTTAGCCTTTGTTTTTATAGCTATCATAACACCGTTAATTTCAGGCGTTGCGGATTATTTGGGAAACAAGAAGGTTTTCATGAAATTCTTCTGCTACTTAGGAGGGTTGTCATGTATTGGTTTATACTGGTTTTCATTGGAAAATATATACTTTGGGTTAGTATGCTACTTTTTTGGTCTTGTAGGGTTTTGGGTGAGTTTTGCCATTAACAACTCCTACCTGCCGGATGTTGCTTTTCCAAAACAGCAAGATGCAATTAGCGCTAAAGGATTTACATTAGGGTATATAGGAAGTGTGGTGCTTTTGGTTTTTAATTTGGCTATGGTCATGAAACCGGATTTTTTTGGAATAACCACAGATGAATCTGGTGCGGCCGAAATTAAGGCCATGAAATATTCTTTTGTAACCGTTGGTATATGGTGGATACTTTTTGCACAGTACAGCTTCTACTATTTGCCAAAAGGCTACAAAAAAGAAGGGGAGCGAACCAACATTGTTTTAAATGGTTTTAAAGAGTTAAAGCAAGTGTGGCATCAGTTAGGGGACCAGGTTAAGTTAAAAAGGTATCTAGGTGCATTTTTTGTCTATAGCATGGCAGTACAAACTGTGATGTTGATAGCAACTTATTTTGGGGAAGAAGAAATTGCTTGGGGTACGGATTCTGAAAGAACTACGGGGCTTATCATTAGTATATTGGTTATTCAATTGGTGGCAATTTTAGGGGCTACGGTTACCGCAAGTGCATCAGAAAAATTTGGTAACATAAAAACATTGATCGTGGTAAATGGCCTTTGGGTAGCCATCTGTATTTATGCCTATTTTGTAATAACGCCTACGGACTTTT
Organism: Maribacter sp. UBA3344; assembly: GCF_002362375.1. Taxonomy (NCBI): domain Bacteria; kingdom Pseudomonadati; phylum Bacteroidota; class Flavobacteriia; order Flavobacteriales; family Flavobacteriaceae; genus Maribacter; species Maribacter sp. UBA3344. The sequence continues at coordinate 103,344 of NZ_DERI01000012.1, forward strand.
ATATAGCCGCTGGTTGTGTTGGGTTGGTTATGGGTGGTATACAGGCGCTTTCTAGGTCTACCTATTCTAAGTTTTTGCCAGATACTACAGATACCACATCTTTTTTCAGTTTTTATGATGTTGCGGAAAAGATTGGAATTATAATAGGAACATTTTTATATGGGGCAATAGCTCAGAGAACGGGTAGTATGAGAAGTTCTATCATCTTTTTGGGCGTATTCTTTCTGATCGGCATGATATTGCTTGTGAGAGTACGCGAAACAAAAAAGCCCCTTTAAAAAGAGGCTCAGTTGAATTGATTGTTCGCTATTTTGATCTTATGCTTTTATCCTTTTGAAATATCGCCAGAACCAGAAGTTTTTGTGTTTACTTTTTCAGGATTTCCTCTATAGGAAATATCCCCAGAACCAGATACCCTTGCTTTTAAAGACTTATTTGCGGTAACCTGTATATCTGCTGAACCGGATATTGTTGCGTCAACATTATCAGCTTCTAGGTCATATGCTTCAATATCTCCACTACCTGAGATTGTAGCTTCAAAATTGGTGGTGTCACCGCTTAAAGTAATATCTCCTGAACCCGACATTGAGGCAGATATATTTTGAACATCAAGGTCTAAAGTAATATCACCTGATCCTGACATTGCTGTTTTGAAATCATCAGTTTTGATTTTTGTTTTGCCAACAATATCACCTGATCCTGACATAGAAACAGAACTTATAGATTCAACGGGTACGGTAATATGAATTCCAGATTTCCAATTGCTTGTTTTTAAATTAACACCCTTTTCTGTCTTGATCACCAGTTTGCCGTCTTTAACTTCGGTAATTATGTACTCCAATAGATTTTCTTCACCTGTTAAGGTTATTTCACCCTCGTTGCCAGATACCAAATCAACATCGAACCAGCCCGATACGGCTACACCGTCATAATCCCCTGTATTTCTCTCAATGGTAACATTGTTACCGTTTCCTTTAATAGTCTTTCCCCATTGCGCTGAACAAGATAGGGAGATTAACCCTGCACATACTAATACACTTAATTTTCTCATGATATTCATTTTTAATTGATTGATTTATTTTTAATTGATTGATTTATTTTTTGCTAAAACTTATGCCGCCATAGTCGCTTGTAAGTATAATTTTGTTGCCACTGCCTTTAGCACCATAAAATCCTTCATAGTGTTTGTCAGATGATTTTTCTATGCTAATGTTAATAGTGAAGTCATCTTTGCCACTTACACCGGCATAACTGGTAGAAATATCGAAATCAAAATGATAGGCACTGTTGTATCCAATTTTAACTCCGGTATAATCCGTTCTAATTTCTACATCGCCAGCGTCTGCAGCAAGTTCATCTATTCTAATGGAGCCATAGTCAGCTGTTATAGATACATCTCCATGAACGACGCCTAGTTTTACTGTGATGTAATCACCATTGCCATCTATGCTTTGTAGTTCTTCAATGTCCATATTGCCATAGTCACTGGTATAATCTAAATTGCCCATTTTGCCTATACTTGCATTGGTGTAATCAGCATTGATATGAAGGTCGCCGGCTTTCTCAATAGTAAAGCCCGAGTAATCTGCTCTAATTTCACCACTGTTGATAAAACCAATTGTGGATTTTGAAGTATAGTCAAAATTTAAACGGTTGTTACGGCCTCTAAGCTCACCAAGTTCAAGTCTGCCATAGTCACAGTTTATTTTGGCGTGCCCGTCTATTCTGTCCAAAATTATATTGCCATAATCATTACTGAGGTCAACATTGTTTTTAACGGGCACCTTAATGGTGTAATTGATCTGCATATTGACGTTGTTGTTATTTCCCCAGCTCCATCCCCAGCCATTGTTATTTTTGTTAAAAATGGTTTTGGCGTAAACTCTTTCGTTATTGGCTTCAAAATCAACTGAAATTTCATCTAATTTTTTTTGGACCTTGTCTTCATTGTTACCATTGGTCTTAATGTGGACTTCAATTACTACTCTATTTTCATTCCAAGAAGTTATATTTAAGTTGCCATAAGAATTGTCTATTTTTAGCAACGCGTTGGTACTTACGTTAAACTCTTTTTTAATGGTCTTTTCTTTGGTATGCTTACCATCAAAAGAAGTGTCATTGGCGAAGGCTACTGTTGAGAAAGCCAAAAATAATAGCCAAGTATATTTATATAGTAAAGTTTTCATCATGTGATTTTTTAATTGATTTAATATTTTCAATTTGAATCATAACCTCGTTTAAAAGATCGATTCTGGTTTGGAAATTGGTAATCATGGCACTTAAAATTAACTTGCTGTTACCTCCATTTAAAAGGTCTTGCTCCATTTTGGTATAGTTCAGCTGAAGCTTTTTTAGTTGGACCATGGTGTCATTAATAATTTTTTCTGTTTCGGGTGATTTTTCTGAATTCAGTTCTTTTACCTGCTCTTCGATTAAATTCGCAAAATAAAATTGCGTTTTTGATGCTTCTGGCGAAATCTCGGCAACTTTTTCTTCAATACTTGATGCTGTGTTGAATTGGGATAATCCAACCGTTAATAAAATGGCAAATGATGCTGCGACCGATAGAAAAAGTAACCAACTGTTCTTTTTCTTGGGTGTAAGTGTAGCCACGCCTTTAGACTCGTTCAGTTTTTCTAAGAATCGCTGTTCGTGCCCGCTGGCGGGTTCGGCATAATCCAATTTGTTATGTAGCTTTATAAAAAGCTCGTCAATAGTATCTTTCTTCATTAGACTGCGAGTGTTAGTTTTTTCCTTAAACTTTCTTTTGCTCTAGAAACAGTAGTTCTGCAATTGGCATAACTAATGTTCATGATTTCACTAATTTCATCATAATCAAATCCTTCAATTAGATGTAAGGTCAAAGAAATTCTGTAGTTGTCTTTTAAATCTTTCATGGTTTCCATCACTTTTTGAGCCTTTAGTTCTGTAAACACATGGTCAGATGCAATTCCGTCATTATCTTCGACCCTGTACAATACCTCATCTAAAGCAACTTCGTTCTTTTTTTGTTGCTTTCTATATTGATGTATACTGTTATTAATAACAATACGCTTTAACCAGGATCCAAAAGTTACTTCCCCTTTAAAAGTATGCAGTTTCGTAAATGCGCTTAAAAACGATTCTTGCATAATGTCTTCTGCTTGGGCAGAGTCTTTTACGATTCTGAGTGATGTATTGTACATAGCCTTGTAATACCTGTTGTACACTTCTAGCTGTGCACTTTGTTTACCGGCTAAGCACAATTGCACTAGCTCATCAATATGTTCTCTTTGTTGGCTCAAAAAGTGATTGGTTTATTGAAAGATGAACCAAAATACAGTTTGTTACAGTTTGATGGAAATAAATTTTAATTATTCCATAAGCAATAGTTGGGTATTTATTGAAATGATTTATTTCAGTTGGCACAAGAATTGAATTAGATAATAGCAAATGAAAGTGCAAAAAGCCGTATTTAACTGATTTTCATTGTTTTTACGGCAATTATGTATAATTTATAAAAACTAAATTCTGTTAATTTAATGACAGAATGACCGATATATGAGTATGGGAGATTCTAAATTTTCAAATTTTGACAATATGTCTTTACAAGGAATAGACCAAGATTCTGAGCTAATTCCATTATTGACTCCAGAAGATGAGGAGCAAATGAATAGTGAAACCTTGCCAGAGACCTTGCCTATATTGCCTTTAAGGAATACAGTACTTTTTCCTGGTGTAGTAATTCCTATTACGGCGGGTAGAGATAAAAGTATTCACTTAATTAAGGATGCCAACAACGGCTCAAAAGTAATAGGTGTAGTTTCCCAAAAAGATGAGGAAACGGAAAATCCTGATGTAAAGGATATAAACACCTTGGGTACGGTAGCCAAAATTTTACGTGTGCTACAAATGCCAGATGGTAATACCACCGTAATCATTCAAGGTAAAAAGCGTTTTGAGATTGCCGAAGTCTTAACTAAGAAGCCTTATATAACAGCTACAGTTAGAGAAACCGCAGAAGTAAGACCGGAAAAGAACGATAAGCAGTTTTTGGCAATTATAGAGTCTATTAAAGAATTGGCTTTAAAAATTATAAGGGATAATCCAAATATTCCTAGCGAAGCATCTTTTGCTATTAAAAACATTCAAAGCGATTCTTTCTTAATAAACTTTGTTTCTTCCAATCTTAATTTGGATGTAAAGGCGAAACAAGAGTTGTTGGAAATAGGCAGTCTGCAAGAGAGAGCGTTGGCAACATTGAAATATATGAATGTTGAAATGCAAAAGCTTGAACTAAAGAATGATATTCAATCAAAAGTTAGAAATGATCTAGATCAGCAACAGCGAGAGTATTTCTTGCACCAGCAGATGAAGACCATTCAAGAAGAATTGGGCGGAGTTTCTTATGATGAGGAGCTAGAGGAGATGAAGGAGAAGTCCAAGAAAAAGAAATGGGGCAAGAAAGAAAGAGAGCATTTTGAAAAGGAATTGTCGAAAATGAAGCGGATGAATCCGCAGGTGGCGGAATATTCTATTCAAAGAAATTATTTGGACCTGCTATTGGATTTGCCTTGGAAAGAATATTCTAAAGATAAGTTCGATTTAAAAAGAGCAGAAAGAATTCTTGATCGTGACCATTATGGTTTAGAGGATGTAAAGAAGAGAATTGTGGAATATTTAGCGGTTTTGAAGCTGCGTAATGATATGAAATCACCAATTCTTTGTCTTTATGGACCTCCGGGAGTAGGTAAAACTTCATTAGGTAAATCTATTGCAGAGGCGTTAGGTAGAGAGTATGTAAGAATGTCATTAGGTGGTTTAAGGGATGAGGCTGAAATTAGAGGTCACCGAAAAACATATATTGGTGCAATGCCGGGTAGAATTATTCAGAGCCTAAAAAAGGCGGGTAAATCTAACCCTGTTTTTATCTTAGATGAAATAGATAAGCTATCCAATAGTCATCAAGGTGATCCTTCATCTGCTATGTTAGAAGTATTAGATCCAGAACAGAACAGTGATTTTCATGACAATTTCTTAGAATTGGGTTATGACCTTTCTAAAGTGATGTTCGTTGCTACTGCAAATAACTTGGGCAGTATACAACCAGCACTTAGAGATCGTATGGAAATTATCCATGTAAGTGGGTACACTATTGAGGAAAAGGTTGAAATCGCTAAAAAACATTTGTTGCCAAAACAATTGACAGAACATGGTTTAGATGCGAGTCATTTAAAAATTGGCAAACCACAATTAGAAAAAATTGTAGAAGGGTATACAAGGGAATCTGGAGTACGTTCTTTAGAAAAGCAAATTGCCAAAATGGTACGTTATGCAGCGAAATCTATTGCCACTGAAGAAGATTATGAAGTAAAGGTGAGTAGTGAAGTTATCATAGAAGTTTTGGGTGCGCCTAAAATGGAGCGTGATAAGTATGAAAATAATGAAGTGGCAGGTGTTGTTACCGGATTGGCTTGGACCAGTGTTGGTGGTGATATTTTATTTATAGAATCTATACTTTCAAAAGGTAAGGGAACCATGAGTATTACGGGTAACCTTGGTAAAGTGATGAAAGAATCTGCAACCATTGCCATGGAGTTTATAAAATCTAATGCTGATCGTTTTGGTATAGATGCCGCGGTATTTGAGAAATATAATGTTCATATTCATGTACCAGAAGGGGCAACACCTAAAGATGGTCCAAGTGCAGGTATTACGATGTTGACCTCTTTAGTGTCATTGTTTACGCAAAAACGTATTAAAAAGAGCCTTGCAATGACCGGTGAGATCACATTGAGAGGCAAAGTGCTTCCGGTAGGTGGTATAAAGGAAAAGATTCTTGCCGCCAAAAGGGCAAAAATTAAGGAGATTATTCTCTGTGCAGATAACGAGCGTGATATTAAGGAAATCAAAGAGTCGTATTTAAAAGGGTTAACGTTTCACTATGTAAAGGAAATGTCAGAAGTTATTGACATTGCTATAACAGGGGTTAAAGTAAAAAACGCAAAGGAGCTATAACTTAGCTTTTCTTTATACTTTTGATAGGATGAAAAAAATCACCATTGCAATAGACGGATTTTCCTCAACGGGTAAAAGTACTTTAGCAAAACAATTAGCTAAAAAGCTGCAATATATTTATGTAGATACGGGTGCCATGTACCGCGCGGTTACCTTGTTTGCTATGAGGGCAGGTTTGGTAAATGCCGGCAATGTTGATGAAGATACGTTAGAGCAAAAATTAGGTGATGTTGAATTGAAGTTTGTATTCAATTCTGAATTGGGTTTTGCGGAAATGTATTTGAACGGAGAAAATGTAGAAAAGGAAATAAGGACTATGCCGGTTTCCAAGAACGTTAGCCAAGTAGCCGTTTTAGAGGCAGTTCGTAAAAAATTAGTAGCCTTGCAACAAGCAATGGGTGTTGATAAAGGTATTGTTATGGATGGCAGGGATATTGGTACAGTGGTGTTTCCAGATGCGGAACTTAAAATATTTATGACCGCTTCACCTGAAAAGAGAGCTGTAAGAAGGTATAAAGAGTTATTGGATAGGGGAGAGAATGTCGTCTATGAAGATATTTTGGAAAATGTTCAAAAACGAGATTATATTGACAGTAATAGAGAGATATCTCCTTTAAGAAAAGCTGATGATTCAATTGAGTTCGATAATAGTGACTTAGGACTGGAAGATCAGTTTCAAAGAATTTACGAACATTCGCTTCGGGTTATAGAAAAACAAGTATAAAAAAAGAGGTTAGTTTTGCTAACCTCTTTTTTATTATGTAGTATATGTATTATTTGTTTGGAATAACCAATACTTGATCAGGATGAATTACATCCGGATTTTTTAAGATGTTGGTATTCGCTTCAAAAATAGCTTTATATTTCATTGGGTCACCGTAATATTCTTTAGCTATTTTACTTAAAGACTCACCGCTTTTTACCACGTGTCTGTGATAAACAGAATCATCTTCTACTGTAATGTTCGCTTTAATATCAGAAGGGCTTTCACCGCCCAATGCTTTAATTTTATCCCAGATCAAATCCTTTTCATAAGGAGTTTTTGCTTGTCCTTTTATTTTTAGAACATCTCCTTCAACAGTTACGTTACCGTCTTTGATACCTAATTGTTCACCTAGGTCCAAAACCCCTTGATATTTCGCTTTAACGCTCATATTTTTACTTTTTTTAATGGTTATTATAATGCTTCTAAGATAAGCATATTTAAGATATTTCATTCCAAAATCATGCCATATTCTTTAATTGAATGGTATATAATAAGTTGTGTTGTCTAATTTAAATAAAATGCTTATTTTTGCACACCTTTTTTGCAAGGCATTCAAGAGAAAAAGGGATTAGATAAACAAAAAGATATAACTACTTTCATAGTCGTTGCTTAAATCTTGATAAGATTATGGAATACAAATTATTGATCAGCAAATGGCTGAAGAAAAAACAAACGCAGAGGTAGAAGCTACTACCGAAGCAACACAACAAGCTGTAGAGACTCCACAGCAAGATCCACAAGAATTTTTAGAGAACTTTAACTGGGAAAAATACGAGCAAGGAATTGAGCGTGTAGATGACTCAAAGTTGAAGGAATTTGAAGATTTAGTAGCTGAAAATTTCGTTGATACTGCCGATGAGGAAGTAGTAGAAGGGAAAGTAGTTTATATTACTGATAGAGAGGCTATCATTGATATCAACGCAAAATCTGAAGGTGTAATTTCGTTAAACGAATTTCGTTACAACCCAGGTTTAAAAGTAGGTGACAAAGTAGAGGTATTGATCGATATTCGTGAGGATAAAAGTGGTCAGTTGGTTTTATCTCACAGAAAAGCGAGAACTATTATGGCTTGGGACCGTGTAAATGCGGCTCATGACAAAGAAGAAATCGTTAGTGGTTTTGTGAAGTGCAGAACTAAAGGTGGTATGATCGTTGACGTATTTGGTATAGAGGCTTTCTTACCAGGTTCTCAAATTGACGTTAAGCCAATTCGTGACTATGACCAGTATGTAAACAAAACAATGGAATTCAAGGTTGTAAAGATCAATCACGAATTTAAAAACGTTGTTGTTTCTCATAAAGCACTTATTGAAGCTGATATTGAAGAGCAGAAGAAAGAAATCATTAGCCAATTAGAAAAAGGACAAGTATTAGAAGGTGTTGTTAAAAACATTACTTCTTACGGTGTGTTCATTGATCTAGGTGGTGTTGATGGTTTAGTTCACATTACTGACCTTTCTTGGAGCAGAATCAACCACCCGAACGAGGTTGTTGAATTGGATCAGAAATTAAATGTTGTAATTCTTGATTTTGATGAAAACAAATCTAGAATTCAATTAGGTCTTAAGCAATTGGAGAAGCACCCATGGGAAGCTTTATCCGATGAAATTAAGATTGGTGATAAAGTAAAAGGTAAAGTAGTTGTTATCGCTGATTACGGCGCATTCATTGAAGTTGTTGAAGGTGTTGAAGGTCTTATCCACGTATCTGAAATGTCTTGGTCTACGCACTTGCGTTCTGCACAGGATTTCGTAAATGTAGGTGATGAGGTAGAAGCAGTTGTATTGACATTGGATCGTGAAGATCGTAAAATGTCTCTTGGTATCAAGCAATTGACTCCAGATCCTTGGACTGATATTACTACCAAATACCCTGTAGGTTCTAAACATAAAGGTATTGTAAGAAACTTTACAAACTTTGGTGTTTTTGTTGAGCTAGAAGAAGGTATAGACGGTTTAATTTACATCTCTGATCTTTCTTGGACTAAGAAAATCAAGCATCCATCTGAGTTTACTAACGTAGGTGATACTTTAGAAGTTGAAGTATTGGAATTAGATGTTGAAGGTCGTAAGTTGAGCTTAGGTCACAAGCAGACTACTGAAAACCCATGGGATAAATATGAAACTGAATTCGCATTGGGTACAGTTCATACAGCAACCATTTCTGATGTAGTTGATAAAGGTGCAACAATTGAATTTAACGATGATATTACTGCATTTATTCCTCAACGTCATTTAGAAAAAGAAGATGGTAAAAAACTAGGTAAAGGCGATGAAGCTGAATTCAAGATTATTGAGTTCAACAAAGACTTCAAACGTGTTGTAGCTAGTCATACTGCAATTTTCCGTGAAGAAGAGCAACGTAATGTTAAGGCGGCTGTCAAAAGACAAGCAGCTAGTGCAGATGAGGCTAAGCCAACTTTAGGTGATGCTAACGATGCGTTACAAGCGTTGAAAGACAAAATGGAAGCTGATTCTAAGAAGAAGTAATTTCATTAGCATACATCCTTAAATAGGATAGTTTATAAAAGCCCGGATGCATAATCCGGGCTTTTTGTATTTATGATTGTTTGTTGTTTCTTAAAGGTAAGTCGCAACGGAACTACACGTCATTCTAATTGATTTTGTTTTGCCTTTGGAATAGATGATAATCAAAAGGCTATCAGCAAAGCAAATAGGTTTTACTATTTTAAGTTTAGAATTTTAATTTCTGAAATAAGTAAACAATATGGATATGTTGAAGAAATGAATATATTTTAATGTCTTGTTAATAGGGTAAATAGTAAAAGCCCAGATTTTCATCTAGGCTTTATTAGTTTTCATTCAGTCGGTTCCTATTAGGGTTCAAACATAAATGAAATACTAGTGGAGATTGTTATGTAATTAGACTTTTTATGTAATTGTGTTTGCGCAGAACAAGGTCAGGTTGGCAAAAAAATTAATACACCTTTTTCTTCACGAACCAGATATCTTCAAGGCTTAAGTTCAAGGTAAGTAGGTGATAGTTCTCCTTTACCAGAACGTTTTGCAATAGACCTTTAGATCCATAGCTATATGAAAGGTTGATCATAGAATGGGTTCCTCTACTTGTTGGTATACCAATACCTGCTGTAAAATTGTAGCCCTCAACTTTTTCATCACTAATGGCTAAATATCCATTGTCATAATTATAACCTAATCTATATGCTATTCTTTGACCATATTTATAGCTGGTTGGGTCTTGAATATATTCTAGTCCAAAAGCATAGATGTCTTGGTCTTCATAACTACCTATATTTTCAGATTGATCGGTGTTGGTCCAAAAATTCTTTTTGTAATCTGCGCTAAATGTCAGCTCTTCAATAGGTTTAATGCTCATACCAAATCCCAACTCAAGGGGTAATTTAAAGTCTGATACGGTATCTGAACTCTCGTCCTCTACAGTAATTTCAATACCGGATAACGACTTGTTGACAGACCTTTTTAAATTGCCGTTTAAACTTGTAGGTAATTGTACAGTGCTACCTATCGTAATTTTTTCGTTAACATCATATTGCAGCCCAAAACCAAGTCTTGCACCACTATAATTTGTTTTTTCTATAGATTCAAAAGCAGTTGCATTGTAAGTAAAAGATTCCGTCTCTTCAATGTTACCGAATAGGAATGAAGCACTTAAACCTAACCTAAGCTTAGGAATTAAGGCATAACCAATATTAAGTTTAATATCATTTAGACCGCCCAAACCGTTTACGTTACTTTCAAATGAATTTGTAGACCCTTCAATGTTGCTACTTACGCCAAGTAGGGAATATCCAACATCACTATAAGGTACCATGGTTATGCCTGCACCAAAATTTTCTGCAATTCTAAAACCAAAGGCGATATTGGAAAAATTGACATTTGATTTTTCTTCATTGTCCGATGTATTGCTGTAATTATTAAATTCTCCGGTAACCCCAATATCATACAGGAAAGAGTTTTGGGGTATTAAGGCGTAATTGGCAGGGTTTAAGTTATTCAACTCGTAAGTCGATTTAATACCAATACCGCTATAGCCTAAACTATTGAACTTTCCAATACTGGTTTGGTTAATAACACCTAGTCCGTATAAGGAATAAGGAGAACTGGTTAATGCTTCTGATTGTGCTGAAATTTGCTGTATGCCAAGAAAAGCTCCTATGGTGACCACTATAATTTGGTTAATCTTCATCGTAAATACCGTATGTTAATTCTAAAATTGTTTCGTTTTCCCCATTACCGTTTCCGCTCATAATAAATCGATCTACAGTAGAATTATAATCAACAGGAAGTAAGATTAAAGCATCATCAATATCCCTGTCCTTTAGGTAAAGCTCTTCTAAATAATAAGACAAGGATATTTCATAATAGATGTCATTAAATTCTTGATTGTCCCTGTTTAAAATAGCATAGGAAGTAGAGGACAGGGTTTCGGTCAAATCATTGTTTTGGTCAACGACATATACCGCAAGGGTGTCTCTTAGTTTTAGATTGTCGTTATAAGATTGAGCAACTGGTTTTATTTTAAGGGTGCCGTCCAATATGGTGCCACTGCCAGGTATGTCGTAAAGACTCGTAATACTTGGAAATTGTACCCTCATGGCTATTCCTATACCAGATTGAATGTAACTTTCGTTGTTAGAATCGGAACTTTCTAAGTTGACCTTGCTATCTGTTAAGCCCTGTAGCGGTGTAATAGGGTCTTCTGCGGTTATGCTATTAAAGAAAGGAATTGGTGTGGTTGTTGCGTTTATTTGAATATCAAAATATTCCTGTTCAGATTCATATTCGGTTTCTGTACTGTAATATAAGCGCATGTAAGTATTCTCGGAAGATTTTGAAAAACCGATGATTGAGCCATTGTCGGTTTCGTCAGGTAATAGCGCTATGCCTTTAAAGTAATCCCTATATTCATCAGAATTTACAATGTCTTTCTCCTGTAGTTTGGAGAATATATCCTTACCAAAATCGTCTATCATTTTTATGGTTATAGAGTCTCCTGCCAAAGGTCTTGGGTTGTATTCGTAGAAACCCAGATCATCTTCATCATAGCTGATTTTACTAGTATTGTAGAAGTAATCATCACTTTCGGGATTCAGGTTTTCTATAATTTTTTTAATGTGAATGGTGTTTTTCTGTAGCGTGTCATTGTAGTAGTAATTATCATAGCCCAAGACCATTACCAAACTATCAAATACCGCCTCAGAATCTATGGTATAGGTCTCTGGTAAAAACTGCATGTAGCTAGATGCCCTAACGGTACCAAAAACAGCATCTGAATATTTTCCTGTAAGAATTCTTGTAGATTCAGAAGTAGCTAAACTATCGAATTTCATGGTAGAGGTACTCACCGTTAATGTATCGATCAATATGAGGCGAATGTTACTATCGGTAAATGTTTCACCGGCTACAAAATCGGTATCATTATATATGTCATCACTGCAAGAGATAACGACTATTGTAAATAAACCACCGATCATTATGATGTGGAGTGCACGTAGTTTGTTTAAGAACACCTTCATTTAAAATTAAGTTTTCATCAAAGCTAAATACCCAATGCGGTTGTAAAAACCTGAATAGACGAATCCGTAATGTTAAGGGATGAAATCTATTATTTAAACTATTAATGAAATGTTTGTGTTCGTAGATGAAAACCTAGGATTGGTATGTTAAAAATCAATCTTAATCTATTGTGTTTTTTAGAAGCCTGGGGTCTCTAGTAGATTTGATTTTTCAAAGAAAGAACCTTAAAACAAAAAAGTAATGAATAAAAGAAAATCGTATGTATACAAAATTACCGGGTTGGCGCTTTTGGCCATGGTAGTTACAAGTTGTTCAAGTGATGATGAAGAGGATTTAGGTAACTGGGTAGATAAATCTGTATTTGATGGTAGCCCAAGAAGTAGTGTATCTGGTTTTACAATAGATAATATTGGGTATATGGGTGTTGGTTATGATGGAGACGATTATTTGGCTTCTTTTTGGGCATACGATATTGAAGGTGACTACTGGTCTCAAAAAGCGGATTTTCCTGGAGCTGCTAGAAATGCAGCCGTAGGTTTTGAGATTGACGGTACTGGTTATATAGGTTCTGGGTATGATGGTGTAGATGAATTGACGGATTTTTATAGCTATGATACTGCCTCTAATACATGGACAGAAATTGCCTCTTTACCAACAGCAAGAAGAAGTGCTGTAGGTTTTGGAATTAACGGCTATGGTTATGTGGGTACAGGGTATGATGGCGAAAATGATAGAAAGGATTTCTATAAGTATAACCCTGCAACCGATACTTGGACTGAATTAGTAGGTTTTGGAGGAAATAAAAGAAGATCTGCCACCACTTTTACTATAGATGGTTTGGTGTATTTAGGCACTGGAGTGTCCAACGGGGTATACTTAGATGATTTTTGGGTATTTGATCCTGCTACTGAAAGTTGGACCTCAAAGTTAGACCTTGATGAAGAAGATGATTATGCTATTGCAAGAAGTAATGCCGTTGGATTTACGTTAAACGGATACGGTTATATAGCAACCGGAGAATTAGGTGGTGCTACCAATACAGTTTGGGAGTACGATCCAGCTTCAGATGAATGGGAACAAAAAACATCTTTTGAAGGAGCTACAAGGCAAGATGCCATTGCTTTTTCAAATGGAAGTCGAGTATTTATAGGAATGGGTAGAACTGGAACATTATACCTAGATGATTTAGATGAATTTTTTCCATTGGATGAGTACGATGACGAAGATTAATTTTTCATAGTGAGTGCAATTGTTAATTTTTTGGGTCAATCTGTGAAGGTTGGCCCATTTTTAAACATTTATTTATGAGTTCTACTGTAAAATACTCGCTTGCTATTGTGCTATTTTTGGTACTTGGCTTTGGCATTGTTATGTATATTCAATCTGAGCCCAGCCAAAACCAAATATTTGAAAGTCAAATAGTAAGTCTGGATGATGGATTTGGTTATAAGATTTTGAGAGGAGAAAAGATAGTGATCGTACAAGAGTTCGTTCCCGGTCTTCCAGGTAAGCAACAATTTGTTTCTAAAGAAGAAGCTCAGAAAACGGCAAATTTGGTACTATCTAAATTAGAAGAGGGGAAATCGCCAATTTTATTACCGGCAGATCTGGCGAAATTGAATATTTCAACCCAAGTAGGTCATTGATAATATATGAGATCGATAATTAATAATAGAATTCAGATAGTTGTCCATATCAGCATTTGGATTCTGTTTTATGGACTCACATTTTATCCTGTACTAAATGATGCAAGACCTATTCCTTCAGATGTGTTTCCAAAGCTCATTGTAATTATAGTACTATTCTATTTCAATTATTTTTACTTAGTACCAGAGTATTTACTGAAAAAGACAGTGCTCTTTTATTTATTTCTTTCACTGGGACTTTTGATTTTTTCGGTGTATTTGCTCAATCATTTTTTTCCGCCAAGAATACCTGATAATTTCTTTATTCAACAAGAAAGACCAAGAGGTCTTGGTTTTATGCCGTTTTATAGAACGTTCGTAAATCTTGGAATACCTTATGTGATCAGTGCTATTTTAAGAATGTATGTGGAGTGGAAACGTAATGAGAATTTACGTTTATCGGTTGAAAAGGAAAATATTAAGTCTGAGCTACAATTTTTAAAGGCGCAATTAAATCCACATTTTTTGTTCAATTCGCTTAATACCATTTATGCCTTATCTGTAAAAAAATCTCCCGACACCTCAGAGGCAATAGTTGATTTATCGGAACTTATGAGATATATGATCTATGAGGCAGATAAAGACTTGGTGCCTTTAAATAAAGAACTGGATTATATAAAAAGTTATATACAGTTACAGCGATTAAGACTATCTGATAGTGAAAATGTATCCTTAAAGATTACGGGGGAAGATAGAGGGCGTGCGGTACCGCCTTTGCTATTTATCTCGTTTATAGAAAATGCCTTTAAATACGGTACGGATTACAAGGGTAAAACCTATGTGAAAATTTCATTGATAATTACAGATGCCTCTATCTATTTAAACGTTAAGAATAAAATTGGAATTTTTAGAGAACCCACCAAGAACTCGGGTATCGGACTTGAGAATATTAGAAATCAGTTAGAATTGATATATCCAGGCCTGCACAACCTAGAGGTTAGTAATGACGGCCAAGATTATGAAGTTTCTTTGACCATTTACCAAAAACAATCAAGCTTATGAAATGTATAATTATAGATGATGAGCCTTTGGCGATTGAAATACTAACGGGCTATTGTGAAAAGCTAGACTTTATAGAGTTAGTGAACTCATATACCAATCCGCTCGATGCTATTACCGAAATCAAGGAAAAGAAAATAGATTTGATCTTTTGTGATATAGAAATGCCCCAAATAAACGGTATAGATTTTATGGGCACTTTAGATAACAGACCGTTGTTCATATTTACCACAGCTTATTCACATTATGCGGTAGACGGGTTTGAGTTGAATGCAGTAGATTATTTGGTGAAACCTATACCTTATCATCGTTTTATAAAATCAGTATCAAGAGTACAAGATTTAATTTCAAAAAAACAAAAGCCAATTATGGAAGCAAACGTTTTCTCATCTACCGGTGATAGTACAGTAGAAAAAAAGTTCATTTTTGTGAAGGCGGAATATGAAAGTATAAAAATAGATTTGGACCAAATTGAATATGTACAAGGTTTAAAAGATTATTTGAAAATTCACATTGCCAACACCAATAAAACCATTTTAACGTTAATGAGCTTTAAGGAGATTATGAGTAAGTTACCTGCAAATCAATTTCTTAGGGTGCATAAATCCTATGTGGTCAATGTAAATTACATTAAAACGGTACAGCGTAACAGAATAGTTATTAATGACATGCGCATACCTATTGGTGAAAGCCATAAAGAAGCCTTCTTTTCTATCTTGGGCTTATAGATTTCACGTTCATTGACCTAAATTTATTTTTTTTGATTTTACTTCCTTATTTTGGCTGTCAAAGTTTAGATAGAATTATCTATTTTTGTTAAGCTAAAAGCACGGGTGCCCATTATGAGTCAAAAAGTTTTACTCTCTTCCAAAGAAATACATATCATCCTGCACAGATTGGCTTGCCAATTGCTTGAGAATCATTTAAATTTTGAAAATACAGTTTTAATTGGAATTCAACCAAGGGGGAAATTTCTTGCTGAACGCTTGAATAAAATTTTAAAGGAGGAGTATAAAGTAAAGAAGATAGACTTGGGGTTTTTGGATATTACTTTTTATCGTGATGATTTTAGAAGAGGGGAAAAGACCCTAGAGGCCACAAAAACAAAAATAGATTTCTTGGTAGAGGACAAGAACGTTGTTTTAATTGATGATGTGCTGTACACTGGTAGAAGTATAAATGCGGCTTTAACTGCTTTGCAATCTTTTGGCAGGCCAAAAGATGTAGAGTTGTTATGTTTAATAGATCGCAGATTCAGCAGACATTTGCCTATACAACCCAATTACAGAGGTCGCCAGGTAGATGCCATAAATGATGAGAAGGTAAAGGTGATGTGGGAAGAAAATGACGGGGAAGATATAATATACTTAGTAAATAGATAAGAAAATGAGCGAACTGAGTGTTAAACACTTACTGGGAATTAAATACCTAAAGGAAACCGATATTCAGCTTATTTTTGAAACTGCCGATCATTTTAAAGAGGTGATCAACCGGTCTATTAAAAAAGTGCCTTCGCTTAGAGATATTACCATTGCCAATATATTTTTTGAGAACAGTACTAGGACTAAACTGTCTTTTGAATTGGCGGAAAAGCGTTTATCTGCAGACGTGCTTAATTTTTCCGCAAGTCAGTCTTCGGTTAAAAAGGGTGAAACCTTAATAGATACGGTAAATAACATTCTATCTATGAAAGTAGATATGGTGGTGATGAGGCATCCTAACCCTGGTGCGGGCATATTTTTATCCAAACACGTAAATGCATCAATCGTAAATGCTGGCGATGGCGCACATGAGCATCCAACACAAGCATTGTTGGATTCTTACTCCATACGTGAAAAATTAGGAGACGTTGCAGGTAAAAATGTAGTGATCGTTGGTGATATTCTTCATTCAAGGGTAGCTCTTTCAAATATTTTTGCGTTAAAATTACAAGGAGCAAATGTTAAGGTGTGTGGTCCTAAAACATTGCTTCCTAAGTACATAGAATCTTTAGGGGTCGGTGTAGAAACCAATTTAAGAAAAGCGTTGGAGTGGTGCGATGTAGCTAACATGTTGCGCATACAAAACGAAAGATTGGATATAAGTTATTTCCCGACCACACGAGAGTATACCCAACAATTTGGGGTGAATAAAAAATTGCTTGATAGCTTGGATAAGGAAATTGTAATAATGCACCCAGGTCCTATAAACAGAGGTGTAGAAATTACAAGTGATGTGGCAGACTCCAAGCAATCTATAATATTGAATCAGGTAGAAAACGGAGTTGCCATTCGTATGGCGGTAATTTATTTATTGGCATCTAAAATAAAATAATATGATTTTCACCAAAGAAGAATCGTTGATTATTGTATCTCAAGAAGAAATTTCAATTGAGCGTTTTTTAGATAATTTGCAGAAAGAATATGCAAAATTAAAAAACGATAATTTGGTGTTAGACTTGTTAAGTTTCTCAAAGTTGACACCTTATAATGTTATCTCATTTTTAGAAATAGCAAGAATGCATAAAAAGAACGGACAGTCGTTCGTTTTGGTATCGGATAAAGTGTCTTACGATGATGTTCCTGAAGAAATTAATCTTGTGCCAACCCTTCAAGAAGCTAGAGATGTTGTTGAAATGGAAGAAATAGAACGTGATTTGGGTATATAACAATACGCAAAGCACAGATAAGAATACTTAAGTACTTATTTTATGCGCCTTACTGTATTGGGTTGTTATGCGGCAACACCAAGAACGCTTACGAATCCTACGTCACAAGTTTTAGAAATTAATAATCAAGTTGTATTAATTGATTGTGGTGAGGGAACCCAGGTAGAGCTTAGAAGGCATAAAATAAAGTTCTCAAGAATAAACCATATTTTCATTTCTCACCTACATGGAGATCATTTTTTTGGACTCCCAGGTTTTATTTCTACCATGAGATTATTGGGTAGGGAGAAAGCACTTCATGTATACGGCCCCAAAGGAATTAAAGAGGCTATTACATTGCTTTTGAAATTGGGAGATTCTTGGACAAACTACCCATTGTTATTTCATGAACTTACCAGTAAGGAACAGGAGCTTATCTTTGAAGATGAAAAGATAAGTGTAACTACCATACCATTAGATCATAGGGTATATACAAATGGCTACTTGTTCAGGGAAAAATTAGGCAAGAGAAAGCTGAATGTTACTGCGGCAGAAAAGTATGGGATTGACAAAGCTTACTATAACAATATAAAAAACGGAAAGAATATAACTTTGGATAGTGGCACTATTGTACCCAATAGTGAATTAACCTTTGATCCGCCTGAGCCAAAATCTTATGCATTTTGTAGTGACACCGTTTATGATGAAAGTTTGGCTGAAAAGATTAAAAATGTAGATGTTTTATATCATGAATCTACATTTTTGGAAACAGAGACCGATCTTGCCGTGAAAACCAAGCATGCTACCGCTAAACAAGCCGCAATGGTAGCAAAAAAAGCTAATGTAAAAACCTTAGTGTTAGGTCATTACTCTACCCGTTATAAATCAATAGCATTGTTTAAAGAAGAAGCTTCAACTATCTTCAATAATGTGCTTCTTGCTGACGACGGAAAAACATTCGATTTTTAAACCTTTTAATACGTTTTTATAACGTTTATTTTCCTTTCTTTTTAGAACTTTGTTTATCTTGTTTTTAACACGAAAATGATGCAGAAAGATTTAGGTGATTATAGAAAATCCTATGAGAAAAGTGCGTTGGTAGAAGACAGTATATCTGATAATCCAATACAGCTATTTCAAACATGGTTTTATGAGGTAGAAAATTCCGATGGGGTAGATGAACCCAATGCTATGACGGTTTCTACGGTAGGTTTAGATGGTTTTCCTAAAAGCAGGGTAGTACTTCTTAAGAAATATACTCATGAGGGTTTTATCTTTTATACGAACTACAATAGCGAAAAGGGAAAAGCTATTGGTGAAAACCCAAATCTCTGTCTATCCTTTTTTTGGGCAAACTTAGAACGCCAAGTAATCATAAAAGGTGTTGCCGAAAAATTGCCCGAAAATCTTTCTGATGGTTATTTTGAGTCAAGACCTGAAGGAAGTAAATTAGGGGCATTGGTATCGGATCAAAGTACTGTAATTGATTCCAGAGCCGTATTGGAAGATAAATTGGCTAAGTTGGAAAAAGAATATAACGGTAAAGAAATAGAAAGGCCTAAGCATTGGGGTGGCTATTTGGTAAAACCTTTATCTATAGAGTTTTGGCAAGGCAGACCTAATAGACTGCATGATCGAATTAGGTACACCCTTACCAGTGAATTTGATTGGAAAATGGAACGATTGGCTCCTTAAATATGTTAACATGAAGAATCTATTTTTAATGCGCCACGGTAAGTCTTCTTGGGAGCTAAATGTTAGTGATCAAGATAGGGCACTTTTGCAAAGAGGGGTTAATGATGCCCATTTGGTTGCTATGGAAATTGCCAGACAAGATATTAAAATAGATAAAGTATATACTAGCCCCGCAAACAGGGCATTTCACACTTGTATGATTTGTCTTAGAATTATTGGCCATCCTTTAAATAATTGTGGTATAGATTCAAATTTGTACGACTTCTCAGGTGATCAGGTTTTTGAGTTTATAAAACAATTAGAGGATACTTTTGAAAATGTTCTCATTTTTGGGCATAATCATGCCTTTACCTATTTAGCAAATTCGTTGGGAGATAAACATATAGATAATGTGCCCACCAGCGGTTTTGTTCAATTACAGTTTAAAGAAAATTCATGGGCCGCTATCACTCAGGGCTCAACAATACAAACCATATTTCCGAAGCAATTAAAAGCATGATAAAAAACAACAACCAGTACGTAAATAGAGAAATAAGTTGGTTATGGTTCAACGAGCGTGTGCTACAAGAAAGTGCAGATAAGAATGTGCCATTAATTGAAAGATTACGGTTTTTAGGTATTTTCTCAAATAATTTAGATGAGTTTTTCAAGGTGCGTTATGCAACGGTTAAGCGTATTGTAGAAGCTGGTAAAACCGGCAAAAGTGTACTTGGGGGAGAAAAGGCAAAAGATCTTCTAGAGGAGATTACGAATATCGTAATTGAACAACAAACAAAAAGTTTATCAATTCTTAGAAGAATTGAACATGAGTTGGAAGGGGAGAATATATTCATTATCAAGGAAACGGAATTAAACGATAATCAAAAGGATTTCGTGAAGGCCTATTTCTTAAAGGAAGTTAGTCCGCAATTAATGACTATCATTTTAAATGATTTAACACGTTTTCCTACCCTGAAAGACACTGCAGCGTATTTGGCTGTAAAAATGGTCATTAAGAGTGATGATAGTAGAAAAGAGAAAAGATATGCCTTAATTGAAATACCCAAAGGAATTGATCGCTTTATTGTATTGCCAGATGAAGGAGATAAAAGTTATATCATAATACTAGATGATTTAATTAGGTACTGTCTTGGAAATATATTTACCATGTTCGAGTATGAATCTATTTCTGCTCATATGATCAAGATAACAAGAGATGCCGAACTTGATATTGACAACGACCTTAGTAAAAGTTTTATTGAAAAAATTTCATCTAGTGTAGAGCATAGAAAAATAAGTGATCCCGTACGCTTTGTATACGATAAGAGTATTGGCAGGGACACCTTGACTTTTCTAAAGGAAAAGATGAACATAGAAGATACGGATAGTGTAATACCAGGTGGTAGATACCATAATCGTAGAGATTATATGGGTTTTCCAAGCTTGGGAAGAAAAGATCTTTTATATGATAAGATAGTTCCGTTACCGGTAAAGGGGCTTAGTGTAGAAGGTAGTATTTTAGAGAGTATAGCCAAAAAAGATTATTTGCAGTACACACCCTACCATACGTTTACCTATGTATTAAAATTTTTACGTGAAGCTGCACTTGATCCAAAAGTACGTTCCATAAAGATTACGGTTTATAGACTGGCAAGTAACTCACAAATTGCTGCAAGTTTGATCAACGCGGTTAAAAATGGTAAACAAGTAACCGTTCAAATTGAGCTTCAGGCACGTTTTGATGAGCAGGCAAATATTGAATACGCAGAGCAGTTACAGTCTGAAGGGGTTAAATTAATATTTGGTGTTCCAGGGCTAAAGGTTCATAGTAAAATATGTTTAATTGAGCGCGAAGAAAATGCAGCTTTAAAGCGATACGGTTTTGTGAGTACAGGTAACTTTAATGAATCTACCGCAAGAATTTATACTGATTTTACTCTATTTACGGCAGATGATTCTATACTAAAAGAGTTGAATAAAGTCTTTGACTTTTTTGAGACTACCTACAAGATCAACAAGTATAAACATCTTATAGTATCTCCGCATTATACCAAAAATGCGTTTATGAAATTAATTGATAATGAGATAGCAAATGCCAAGCAAGGCAAAGTGGCTTTTATCAAAATAAAGATGAACAGTTTTACCTCTTACAAAATGGTAGATAAACTGTATGAGGCTAGTAGAGCGGGGGTAAAGATCCAGTTGATCATAAGAGGTATATGTTGCTTAATACCAGGGGTTGAGGGTATGAGTGAAAACATAGAAGCTATAAGTGTTATAGATAAGTTTTTAGAGCATACTCGTTTCTTTGCTTTTGCAAATGGTGGCGATACTAAAATGTATATATCATCTGCAGATTGGATGACTAGAAACCTTGATTATAGAGTTGAAGTTGGTTGCCCAATTTATGATGAGGATATAAAAAAGGAATTGATGGATACGTTCGATATCTGTTGGAGAGACAATATGAAAGCTCGTGTGTTTAATGAAAAACAAGACAATGCATACCGTAAATCTTCCATACCTAAAATAAGATCTCAGTTTGCTACGTACGACTATTATGCTAAAAAACAGGAATCTTAAAAAAAGTATTTTTTGAAAGTAAGAAAATTTGCGGCAATTGATATAGGCTCCAATGCTATTAGATTGCTAACACACAATGTTATTGAGGATAAGGGTAAAAAGACTCAATTTAGAAAAAGTGCATTGGTAAGGGTACCTGTAAGGCTAGGCGAAGATTCTTTTACCGTTGGTGAAGTTTCTGAACAAAATGAAGCCCGTTTAATAAAGACCATGAAAGCTTTTAAACTTTTAATGGAAGTGTCGGGTGTTGAAAGGTACCGTGCATGTGCTACATCTGCAATGAGGGAAGCCAATAACGGTAACGAGATAATTGAGAAGATTGTAAAGGAATCTGGGGTCAAAATAGATTTAATAGACGGTAAACAAGAAGCTGCTATTATAGCTTCTACAGACTTAAAAAACTTGATTAAAGATGATCAATGCTATTTGTATATAGACGTTGGTGGTGGTAGTACGGAGTTTACCTTGTTTTCTAATGGTAAAATTCAAGTGAGCAAGTCGTTTAAGCTGGGTACGGTAAGACTTTTAAATAATATGGTTAAACCGGAAACTTGGAATAAACTAGAGGAGTGGATCAAAACAATTTTAAAGGATAAACCAAAATTATCGATTATAGGGTCTGGTGGCAACATTAATAAGTTGCATAAACTATCAGGTAGAAAAGAAGGTGAGCCACTTTCTTACATTTGGTTGAACGCGCAATATCATTTTTTAGACAGTCTAAGTTATGATGATAGGGTGTCTGAGCTAGGATTGAATCCAGATAGGGCAGATGTTATAATTCCCGCAACCAAAATTTTTCTCTCGGCCGCAAAATGGAGCGGGGCAAAGAAAATTCATGTTCCCAAAATTGGACTTTCAGATGGTATTATAAAAGATTTGTATTATTCAGAAACTAAATAAGCCGCGTTCTATCCGTGAATGCTTTCTTTTTTGCCTAGGTCTTTCATGATCTGGGCTTCATATTCTAAAAGACTGTTCCATTTTTTGTTCACCTCTTCAAGATCTCCATATTTACGAGCAAACTTTAGGAACATGGTGTAATGCCCCGCTTCACTAATCATTAACTTGTGATAAAATTCGGCTAGTTTTTTGTCTTCCAGTTCTTCGGATAATAATCTAAAACGTTCGCAACTACGCGCCTCAATTAAAGCTGCATATAATAATCTGTGTACCAATTGGGTAGTTCTACTACCGCCCTTTGGGAAATATTTAATAAGTTCTATAACATATTCATCTTTACGATCCCTGCCCAGCACATTTCCTCGCTTTAAGATAAGGTCGTGTACCATTTTAAAATGACCCATTTCCTCTCTAGACAAGGCTATCATTTCCTCAACAAGTTCAGTATATTCAGGGAAAGATACAATGAGTGATATTGCTGTACTTGCGGCTTTTTGCTCACAATACGCATGATCTGTCAATATTTCATCAATATTCTTCTCAACAATGTTTACCCATCTTGGATCGGTAGGTAGTTTTAAGCCTAACATAGTTCTCTTTTTTTCAAAATTAGAAAGAATTTAAAGACCTAACGAATTTTAATCAAAAACCTAGACCGCTTCCTGATGAATAATAATTATTTTTGATGTAGAGACCATCCAAACAACAAAAATGCATAATCCAATAGATATTCAAAATATACTGAACACATACGGGGCGCCAGATAGTGTCGCTTGGCTAAAAGGTAAAATTGAAAGTTTAAAAGAAAATAAATCTTCTAAAGATTTATTTATGACCTATAGTCTGTTAAATGTAAAATTTGATGCTGCAAACGTAATATCATTTGATGCATTGGATACAACGAGTTCGCGCTATTTAAGTGGGCACAAGGCAACTTTGCTACAGGTGTCGCGTATTTATTTTTTAGCAGAGGTATTAAGTCAAGATATTGAATATTATACACCAAAGGTTGCCAATATTATACAAGTGGCAGATACCGGTGAATTGGAAACCTTCTTAAAGTATTTAGTTTTCCTGCCCAATCCAGAGGCATATAAACAGACAGCTGTAGAAGCGTTAAGAACTAATATTGCAACGATTTTCGATGCTATTTCATTGAACAATCCGTATCCGGCAGAATATTTTAATGATCAACAATGGAATCAAATGTTTTTGAAGGCGGCTTTTATGGAAAGAGACCTCTCGCAAATAGCATCCATTGATGAAAGAGCTAATGAGGATTTAGCTAGAATAATATCCGATTATGCACATGAAAGATGGGCTGCAGGTAGAAAAATAGATCCATTGTTCTGGAGACCTGTTTCAAAATTTTTAAATGAGCAGCTTTTGGGTGATATGAAGACATTACTAAACAGTGATGATGTAATAGAAAATTTAGCCGGAGCTCTTTGCTGTTATTATTCGGAAAACGAAAAGGTCCTTGCGCTATTGAATGGTAAGCCAGAGCTAAAACATAAAATTGCCGATGGGCATACAACTTGGAACACGATAAAACAACAATAGAATGGAAGATAAAATGATGATCATTGACCCGCATGTACACATGACGTCAAGAACAACAGATGATTATGAAGCAATGGCAGCAGCGGGAGTTGTAGCAATAATAGAACCATCCTTTTGGTTGGGTCAACCAAGAACCCAAGTAGGTTCTTTTCAGGATTATTTTAGTAGTTTGGTGGGTTGGGAGCCTTTTAGGGCCAGTCAATTTGGTATAAAACATTATTGCACTATCGGTTTAAATTCAAAAGAAGCAAATAATGAGGCTTTGGCAGAACAGGTAATAGAATTGTTACCGTTGTACTTACATAAAGAAAATGTGGTCGCTATTGGTGAAATTGGATATGACGATCAAACACCTGCAGAGGATAAGTTTTTTAGAATGCAGCTAGATATGGCTAAAGAACTTAATATGACCGTACAGGTACATACGCCTCACCGAGATAAAAAAGCAGGAACCATAAAGAGTATGGAGGTATGTTTGGAGCATGGTTTAGATCCTGCCAATGTAATAATTGATCATAACAATGAAGAAACGGTAAAAGAGGTTCTTGACCGTGGTTTCATTGCTGCTTTTACCATCTATCCCAAAACAAAAATGGGCAACGAGCGTATGGTAGAAGTTGTTAAGAAATATGGTAGTAATAATATTATAGTGGATAGTTCGGCAGATTGGGGTGTAAGTGACCCTTTAGCAGTGCCAAAAACAGCATCTTTAATGCTAAAAAGAGGTGTGTCTATGGAGGATGTTAGAAAAACCTGCTATCAAAATGCATTAGATGCTTTTAGTAAAAATGATAAAATGAAAGAAGCGCATTGGTTGCAGCCAGATAGTATTAATCAATCGCAACTTTTTAATGATAATAGTGTTCTTAGGGGGCAAAAACCTCGTATTGACGAAGATCAAATCATTTAACAAATGAGAGAAAAGTTAATGGGTTTTGCTGGTTTGGCAAGACCTGCGAATTTGCCAACTGCCGCAGCGGATATATTGGCAGGTATTGCCATTATATTATATCTTAAGGATATAGTAGTGGTTAATTTTATGAGTGGGCATTGCGGCAATGTACTTTCTTTGGTTTTCTCATCAATTGCCTTATATGCAGGTGGAGTGGTTTTTAACGATGTTTTCGATGCAGATCTAGATGCGGTCGAAAGACCGGAGCGGGCAATTCCAAGTGGACTTGTACCCAAAAAAGAAGCTATTTATTTTGGTACAATTCTCATGCTGATCGGTATAACATTGGCATTTAAGACTACTGTATTATCAGGTTTAATATCTATTGCTTTAACCGTAGCTATTTTAACATATGATGGCTACTTTAAACAATTTGGTTTTGCTGGTCCCTTAAATATGGGAATTTGCCGTGGATTAAATCTTTTAATGGGTATGTCTATTCTTGGAAGCCTAACACATTGGTACATTTCATTGGTTCCTGTTGTCTATATTTTTGCCATCACATTGATCAGTAGAGGAGAGGTTCACGGAGATAATAAAAAACATATTGTTTGGGCAGGTATCTTATACGCAATAGTTATTCTATCCATTACGTTAATTGTAATGCAACAGAAAGACAATCTCTTGGTGCTATTACCGTTTATATTAATGTTTGGGTTTTTAATTTATTCGCCTTTAATTAAAGCGTATAAAGTAAATTCACCTAAAAACATTAAGAAAGCTGTAATGGGTGGTGTATTGTCACTAATTGTGATGAACGCTTGCTGGGTGGCCGGTTTTTCTAATTGGTATTTGGCATTGGCCGTTTTATTATTATTACCATTATCCATGCTTTTGTCAAAATTATTTGCAGTAACATAAAATACGTATGCAATTACAACCTATAAAACAGTCTTTTCAAGTACAGTATGATTATCAATTATATTTTACTTCTGGACTATTTGCTTTAGAAAATCAAATGTTCGTAAACTTAATTGCGGACTATAAAGATTTTGAACCTGTAAAACTATTGTTTGTTTTAGATGACGGAGTTAAACATCATCATCCCTCTTTAATACCTCAAATTGAAGATTATTGTAAAGCACACCGGCAAACTATAAAATATACCGACACTTTAGTGTTGCCAGGGGGAGAACAAGTAAAGAATAGTGATACAGCTATTGAATCAGTGTTAAAAGGGGTAAACGATAATAAAATTTGTCGTCATTCTTTTGTGGTGGTCATTGGTGGTGGTGCTGTAATTGATATGGTCGGTTATGCGGCAGCTATAGCACATAGAGGCGTTAAATTGATAAGAATACCTACAACGGTATTATCACAAAACGATTCTGCAGTAGGGGTAAAGAACAGTGTAAATGCATTTAAGAAAAAAAATTTTCTAGGAACATTTGCACCGCCGTTCGCCATTATTAACGACAGTGATTTTCTTGAAACCTTAGAACAGCGCGATTGGATTTCCGGAATTTCCGAAGCCATTAAAGTGGCATTGATCAAGGATAAAACCTTTTTTAAATATATTGCCGATAATGCGGTTGCATTAAAAAATAGGGAAATGGAGGCTATGCAGTATGTTATTTACAAATGTGCCGAAATGCACATGCATCATATTGCACAAGGTGGAGACCCATTTGAATCTGGATCGTCTAGACCTCTGGATTTTGGACATTGGGCTGCACATAAAATGGAATTCATGACCAATTATGAGTTGCGACATGGTGAAGCTGTAGCCAAAGGCATCGCATTAGATGTTACCTATGCGCAGTTAGTTGGATTGATTTCTGAAGAGGATTTGCAGCACATTTTGGATGTAATGATCGCTATTGGTTTTGATTTATCACTCCCGGTGCAGAACGATGATAAAATTGAGCAGTTATTAAACGGTATAGAAGAGTTTAGAGAGCATTTAGGGGGGCAATTGACAATAACCCTTATTTCTGATTTGGGCGTAAAGCACGACGTACATACTATTGATATGGAGTTAATGTCCAAGGCCATTACTAAACTTAATCATCAATTCGCATTAAATTAAATGCAATGCAACTGAAAAAAAACCTTCACCTAACATATTGTACAAATATTCACCCTGGGCAAGATTGGAAAAATACTTTTGAAAGTATTAAGCGTCATGTGCTTGGTATAAAAAATGAAGTTTCAAAGAATCAAGCTTTTGGTTTAGGACTGCGCCTATCAAATAAAGCCAGCGAAGAGCTTGACATGGGCAGTAATTTGACCGACTTTAAAAAGTGGTTAAATGATAATGATTTGTACGTGTTTACCATGAATGGTTTTCCTTATGGAAATTTTCATGACGAGCGTGTAAAAGATTTGGTACATGCGCCAGACTGGACTACAGATGACCGTTTAAATTATACCAAAAGATTGTTTCGTCAACTTTCAGAATTAATTCCCGCGGGATTGAACGGCGGAATTTCAACATCTCCAATCACCTATAAATACTGGCATAAGACCCTTTTGGAAACAAAAAATGCATTTGAAGCCGGTGCTAAGAATATGCTTGAAGTTGCCAAGCAATTGTTTAAAATTGAACAAGCTACAGGAAACTATTTGCATTTGGATATTGAACCTGAACCAGATGGTTTGCTAGAAAATAGCGATGAGGTTTTGTTGTTTTATGCGGATTACTTGGTTCCTATAGGTAGAGCTTATTTTAAGCAGGAATTAGGTTTAAATGCAGATGAGGCAGAATCTTTAATTAAAAAATATATTACGGTTTGTTATGATGTTTGCCATTTT
Source organism: Maribacter sp. UBA3344 (assembly GCF_002362375.1). Classification (NCBI taxonomy): domain Bacteria; kingdom Pseudomonadati; phylum Bacteroidota; class Flavobacteriia; order Flavobacteriales; family Flavobacteriaceae; genus Maribacter; species Maribacter sp. UBA3344. The sequence continues at coordinate 131,365 of NZ_DERI01000012.1, forward strand.
TCATTGGCTTATGAAGAACCTACCGATACGTTTGCCAAGTTCAAGGCAAATAGTATAAAAGTTGGTAAAATTCAAGTAAGTGCAGCGTTAAAAATCATTTTTAACGGTACCAATGATGAACGAATTTGGGAAGAGCTTTCACAATTTAATGAGCCTACCTATTTACATCAGGTAACCGAAAAATTAGACGGAGAGGTTAAGACTTATAGTGATTTGCCCTTGGTATTGGAAGGGGATAGGAATCATGAAGAACTAAGGGCCCATTATCACGTGCCTATATTCTTGGAAAAATATGGTGAACTGTTTTCTACACAAGATCATATTCTAAAAACAATAGCATATATTAAAGAAGACCCAATTTCAGAGCATTTAGAGGTAGAGACTTATACATGGGATGTACTCCCAACAGATTTAAAACAGGATTTATCAGTGTCAATAATACGAGAACTAGAGTGGCTTAAATCACACATGTAATATGAAGAAAACGGTTGTCATTAATGTAGTTGGGTTAACAAAACGATTGATAGGTGAACATACACCGTTTATAAAATCATTTTTAGTGAGAGGGCAGGCATCATACATAGAGCCTGTGCTACCTGCCGTTACATGTGCTGTTCAATCTACCTATGTAACCGGTAAATGGCCATCTGAACATGGTATAGTTGGTAATGGTTGGTATTTTAAAGATGAGTGTGAAGTAAAGTTTTGGAGACAGTCTAACAAACTGGTAGAACAACCAAAAATATGGGACGATCTCAAAGAAAAATATCCCAATTTTACCTGTGCCAACCATTTTTGGTGGTACAATATGTATAGCAACGTGGATTTTAGTCTTACACCAAGACCTAATTATTTGGCAGATGGCAGAAAAATTCCAGATGTATATTCTTATCCTGCTGAATTAAGGGATGAAATGCAAAGTACATTAGGGACATTTCCGCTTTTTGAATTTTGGGGACCAAAAACTACCATCAACTCATCTAAATGGATTGCAAATGCAGCTTTGTTGACGGATAAGAAACATAATCCTGATCTAACATTGATTTATTTACCCCATTTAGATTACAATTTACAACGTTATGGTCTTGATTTTAAAATAATTTCTAAAGATTTAAATGAAATAGATGCTGTAGTAAAACAATTGGTACAACATTATGAGTCTTTAGATGCCAGGGTAATACTTCTTTCCGAGTATGGAATTACAAATGTAAACAAGCCAATTCATCTCAATAGAATATTAAGAAAAGAAGGATATATAGCTATACGTGAGGAGCGTGGACTGGAGCTTTTAGATGCTGGTCAAAGTGATGCTTTTGCTGTTGCAGACCATCAAATTGCCCATGTGTATTGTAAAAATGACAAGGATATTGATAAGGTAGCTACATTGATAAAAGCAGTTGAAGGTGTAGAGAAAGTGTTATATGGTGAAGATTTAAAGGACTACTATATTGATCACGACCGCTGTGGTGATATTGTAGTAGTAGCAGATAAAGACTCATGGTTTACTTATTATTTTTGGTTGGATGATGCCAAGGCACCTGACTATGCCAGAATGGTAGATATTCATAAAAAACCGGGGTATGACCCTGTTGAAATGATGACCAATCCAAAAGATAAGTTGGTAATGGCAAAAGTTGTTGGAAAGCTCATAAAGAAAAAAATGGGCTTTAGAACGGTAATGGATATTATACCAATAGATGCCACTTTAATAAAGGGTTCTCATGGTCGTATAACAGAAGACGTTGAAGACTATCCAATTTTTATAAGTAATCATAGCTTTGGTAAGAAGGATCAAACTATTAGTGCAATACAGGTACGTGATCTTATTGAAGATCACCTATTAAACTGAATTTAGATGAATGTATTATTTAAAACATTAGGATTTGTATTTGCAATTTTATTTGCGATAGGCGCAGTGTTACAGTACAATGATCCAGATTCTTTACATTGGATTATCGTGTATGGTATAGCGGCCTTAGTGTCGTTGTTATTTGCATTGAAAAAAGTGAAATTTGTTGTGCCGCTGGTATTGGGTGTATTTGCTTTTATAGGTTTTGTTTATTTGTATCCGTCAGATTTTCAAGGTTTTGATTTAAATGATGGAGATATTAAAACAGTTGAATTGGGAAGGGAAGCTTTTGGGTTATTGATAATTTCGGTGGTTCTTTTAGTATTCGCTTTTAGAATAAAGAGAACGCTATAGATCTAAATCGAACTCTTGTCTCAATAAATCGATCACAGGGTTTTTCTCTCTTAGTTTTTCGTATTTTTCTTCAGGAGTAAATGCAAATTTCTTTGCCGTTGTTTCATTCACCGTAATGTCTAAGTGTACGAAGTGATTGTTTAATTTGGCACGTAAATATTCCATTAGCTCAAACTGTTCGCGCTCAATCTCCTTTTTCATTGTACTGTTAGGAAGCTCAATATGAATTTTAAAATCTTCCTTAAGTTTTGGGACATCGGTGTGTAAGTTTGATGCTAAAATTTTCTGCCCTTTTTTATCTATAATTTCTATAAAATCAGCCCAATGCTTGCGTAAATCTTCTTCGGTAAAATTTTCTCTTGGTAGATTTTTTTCGTCGATAACGACTTCAATTCTGTTGAGTTCGTGCTGTTTTTTGGCGTTTAGACTTTTAATTGAAAGACCTGATACCCTTTTGGTGGGACGATTGATTTTAATTTTCTTATCATCCCTTATATCGTTGGTTTCCGGAGTATTAAGTGGCTCCGGTTTCTTTTCTTCTAATTTAACTTGTGGGTTTGAAACTACATTAGTTTCTTCTGTCCTAGTGTGATCAGTAGTAGACGCTATTTTTGTTTCAGAAGAAATACTATCTTTTGCCGGTTCTGCTTTGGTGCTTACCGTTTCGGTATTATTATTCTCAACAGGTTTCTCTATAGTCTGGTTTGAAGAATTAGCAACTTTTGGAATCTGTTTGTAAAATGCTGAAGGAGCAATAAAATCAATGGTCTTATTTTGAAGTGCTACTGATTCAGGATTTTTTTTTTCTCCATCAAAATCGATAGAGGCAAGTTTCATAAGTGTCAATTCAACTAGAAGGCGTTGATTTTTACTTGTTTTGTACTTTAAATCACAATCATTTGCAATATTCAACCCTTGTAATAAAAAGGAAGGAGATGTCCTCTTACTTTGCTCTCTATATAATTGTTGGGCTTCTTCGCCTACCTCTAATAAAGTAATGGTGTCTGGGTGTTGACATACCATCAAATCTCTAAAATGAGATGCTAAACCAGATATAAAATGGTGTCCGTCAAAACCTAAAGACAATGTTTTATTAAAAAGCAAAAGTAGATTTGGAATCTTATGTTCCAATATTAGATCAGTGGCTTCAAAATAAGTATCATAATCTAAAACGTTCAAGTTTTCTGTAACTGCTTTACGTGTTAAATTAGATCCAGAAAAGCTAACCACTCTATCAAAAATGGACAAGGCATCTCTCATGGCACCATCAGCTTTTTGGGCTATAATATGTAGTGCATCATCTTCCGCATTTATTCCTTGATTTTCTGCTATATATTTTAAGTATTCAGCGGCATCTTTAACCGTAATTCTTTTGAAATCGAATATTTGACATCTAGAAAGAATAGTAGGTATAATTTTATGCTTTTCTGTGGTTGCTAGTATAAAAATAGCATGCTTTGGCGGTTCTTCTAATGTTTTAAGAAAAGCATTAAAAGCAGATTGAGATAGCATATGCACCTCATCAATGATATAAACCTTGTACTTGCCAACTTGTGGTGGTATGCGTACTTGGTCAATTAAATTTCTAATATCGTCCACAGAGTTGTTAGAAGCGGCATCCAACTCAAAAATATTGAAAGCAAAATCTTCATTCTCCTGTTCTGTGCCATCAGAATTTATTTGCTTTGCCAAAATACGTGCGCAAGTTGTTTTACCTACACCTCTAGGACCACAGAATAAAAGCGCTTGTGCCAAATGATTTTGGTCAATGGCATTTTGTAAAGTATTGGTTATAGATTGTTGACCTACAACATCTTTAAATGTTTGAGGTCTATACTTACGTGCCGATACGATAAAAGGTTCCAAAATGCTACTCTCGTTTATTCTATTACAAATATAAATATAGCTTGGAATACTTACGAGAATTAAGGTTACAGATCATCTTTAGTTATCAACAATTGCAGTACATTTGCGCAAAGCAGACCGCCTTATCGCTGCCAAGCAATTGGGAGAGGAAAGTCCGGACACCATAGTGCAGTATAGCGGGTAACGCCCGTCCGTTGAAAAGCGAGGACAAGTGCAACAGAAAGCAAGTACAGTTAGGCTGTAGTGAAACCAGGTAAACTCTATACGGTGAAACGTCATGTAAATCGGTGTTTAAGGGCTGCACGCCCAAGCCGAAGGGTAGGCGGTTAGAGTACTGGGGTAACCCTTTACCTAGATAAATGATAAGGAGTTCTAATGATTTTTAGGATACAGAATCCGGCTTATGGTCTGCTTTTTTTATTTTTCAAAAAAACTAAAAACACTACCACCATATTTTCGTGAGTTTTGGTAGAAAGGTAATTCTGCTAAGCTGGTGCGGTTAGAATGTTCAATAATTAATACACCGTCTTCTAATAAAAGGTCGTTTTCAAAGACCAACTGAGGTAATTTTTCAAAATCGGTAAATTCCATATCGTAAAATGGATCGGCAAAGATGATATCGAATTTTTCGGTATTTCGCTGTAAAAAACTAAAGACATCGCTCTTTAAAGTTCTAATGTTCATATCTAATAGGGAAACCGTCTTGTCTATAAAATCTATACAACCACCATGGGCATCAACGGCAAGTACATCATCTACGCCTCTAGATGAAAACTCGTAACTGATGTTTCCGGTACCGGTAAAAAGATCTAAAACCTTCAAATCAGGAAAGTAGTAAGAATTGTTCAAAATATTGAACAAGCTTTCTTTGGCCATGTCTTTGGTAGGTCTTACAGGTAATTTTTTAGGGGCTATTAAGTTACGACCTTTATGCTTTCCTGAAATTATTCGCATTATATAGTATTAATGAGCGTGAAGTCTATAGAACTTGAAGATGGTTCTCCAAGTTTTATTAATTGTTGGGTTGAGGGAGCGAAAATGCTTATATGTTGTATATAATTGTAACATAATTTAAAAGTTGCATCATCTTCTTCAATATCTCCAAAAAGTTTTACAATAGCTGTTTTAGGGTCTAACTCCAGCTGTTCTAAAACAAATAACAGGTAATAGGCAAAATCTTCTTTGGTGTCGTATTTAAAGCTGTTGTAAAGCATTAATTTACGTTGGTTCAAAACCGTAATGTCCAGCTGGTCTTTGCTAACATGCACAAAGCATGTAGTTTCTTGGTTTTGTGTTTGGTTGTTCATTAAAGATTGTAGCAGTACCGTGCCATTATGCATATAGTGGAATTCACCGAAAAGATCATAAATATAATTGTTGATATTTACGTAAGGCACATATACAATTACTAAATCGTGATTTTCAACTTCGTCATAAGCCAAAATATCGTTTGCCAAAATTTTGGTGTTGAACTTTAAGTACTCGTATAAATTATCGGCATTGAACAATGATTTAGGAACTAAACCAAAGAGGGTGTTTCTATGAACTGTAACCACCTCGTCAAACTGCATATTTTCTATATCATGTTTCAGAAATAATTTATGCAGTTCATCCTTTGCTTCCATAGGGTTTTTTTCAAATGCAAAATCAATCCTATCAGATAGCAATAATTTTTGCGAAACAGTATCTGCCACACAAAAAGAAAGTCCATTCAAGCTAACCTGAATGGACAATTTCTTAAAATTTTTATCCGCTATATTTAAGCTATTATTTCTTCTCTTTTTTGTCATAAATAGCAGGCCAGTTACCAGTTGTGCTAACATCTTCAAGAGAACCTACTTTAATAGACGCTCCATTAACCTCTTCTACACTTAATGCGGCTTTTTCACGAGCCAATAAATCTTTGGGCTGATCGTATAGTACTACTTCTTTGTCAACTTTAGCTTCAAAAACAGGGGCTTTATAGCCACTCTTTTCTACAAAGGCAGATTTCATTGTAAATTTTTCTCCGTTTGCAGCTGTAGGTACTTCCATTAAGCTTTTATATCTGGTATCTGCTTTAAAAAGAGAATCTTTTACAGAAACAAAACCTAATGTATCAATAATTTTTACCTCTCTTAACATGTCAATACCGTAAGCTTTATCGAACTCCATAAATGAAGAATCTCTCTGCTGTGTAATTACATATTTACCGGTATCGATAAAACGAATAAGACTATTGAAATCATTTGCATACTTGCCATTAACAGTTTTGTAAGCCTCTTGAGAATTTCTAATATCCTTTAGCTTAGCAATAACTTGTGCAAAACGCTCTTCTTTTACCTCTTTAAATTTGATTGGTCCGGTAATGGAGTTGTAAATAAAGTATCCTAAAGCGATACATCCAATCCAAAGTACAATTTGTATTACGGTCTTCATTTCGTATGTGTTATTTTTATTTAGTGGTCTTCACAAATCTACAATTTTTTTTTAATGGTAAAAGTTTTTAGCCTAAAAATCATCTTTATCTTTGGGGGCTCATGAAACCAATAACACCCGCTTCTTTCTATACTATACTAGAAAACAAATTTCCTCATTCACCAACTGCCACACAATCAGTGGCTTTGCAAAAATTGGCAGAATTCACACTGTCAACAGTTAAAGATGAAGTTTTTTTATTAAAAGGCTATGCCGGTACCGGAAAAACTACTTTAATTGGCACTTTGGTCAATAGTTTGTGGAAAGTTCAAAAGAAAGCTGTGTTGATGGCTCCTACTGGTAGGGCTGCAAAAGTGATGTCTAACTATTCGAATACGCAGGCATTTACCATTCACAGAAAAATATATTTCCCGAAAAAGCAAAGTGGTGGTGGAGTGCAATTTGTGTTGGCACCTAATAAACATAGAGATACTTTGTTTATAGTCGATGAGGCTTCAATGATTCCCGATACCGCTGCAGATTCAAAGTTATTTGAAAACGGTTCCCTTTTAGATGACTTAATGATGTTCGTTTATTCAGGACATAAGTGCAAGTTGTTGCTAATAGGTGATACGGCACAATTACCACCAGTTCATTTGGTGTTGAGTCCGGCATTAGATGGTAATAAACTTTCCTTAAATTATAATAAGGAAGTCGTTAGGTTAGAACTAAGCGAAGTGGTAAGACAAGCGGGGGATTCTGGTATATTGGCGAACGCTACATTATTGCGAGAGCAACTGCAAAGCGATTTTTTAGAAGATTTTAAATTTGATGTAGACCCTTTTACAGATATTGTAAGATTAATAGATGGCAATGAAATACAGGAAGCCATAGATAGTTCGTATGCGGAGAACGGAAAAGAAGAGACGGCATTTATAGTTAGGTCAAATAAGCGAGCAAACTTATACAATCAGAATATACGCGAACGTATTCTTTATCTAGAGAATGATATTGCCGTTGGAGATTTTATGATGGTGGTAAAAAATAATTACTATTGGTTAAAGCCAAGCTCTGAAGCTGGATTTATAGCTAATGGAGATATTATTGAAATACTGGAAATATTCGATATCAAAGAAATTTATACTTTCAAATTTGCGGAAGTAAAGGTGAAAATGGTAGATTACCCCAACATGGCGCCATTTGAAACGGTATTGTTGTTAGATACTATAACAGCAGAATCTCCTTCACTATCTTATGAAGACGGCAATAGGCTTTATCAAGAAGTAATGAAGGATTTTGCCCATGAAACTTCAAAGTATAAGAAATTTTTAGGAGTAAAGAATAATAAATACTTTAACGGTTTACAGGTTAAATTCTCATACGCTATTACATGCCATAAATCTCAAGGTGGGCAATGGAATACTGTATTTGTAGAACAACCTTATTTGCCAAATGGTATTGATAAGGAATATTTAAGATGGTTATATACAGCGGTAACCAGAGCGAAGAATAAATTGTACCTTATAGGTTTTAAAGATGATTTTTTTCTTGATTAAGAAAAGATTATTTTAGTATTTATGGACACGGAAAAGAAGTCTTTTCCATAGTGAGATCAACATGACAACCGATACGATTTTAAGCATTTTTTTAGGGGTAGGATTAGCAGCATCTGTTGGGTTTAGGGTGTTTTTACCATTGTTTGCATTAAGTTTGGCATCTTATTTTGGAGTATGGGAACTAAATGATAATTGGCAATGGATAGGTAGTCTAGTTGCCGTATTGACATTGGGCGTGGCAACCTTACTTGAAATTTTTGCCTACTTTATTCCTTGGTTCGATAATTTACTGGATAGTATAGCCGTGCCATTGGCAGCAATAGCAGGTACTGCCGTAATGGTATCTACAGTGGCTGATCTAGATCCCGTAATAACGTGGTCATTGGCAATTATTGCAGGCGGTGGTACCGCAACAGCAATTAAAGGCGCAGGTGCCACGGGCAGATTGGCATCCACGGCTACCACCGGAGGTCTGGCCAACCCGGTAATTACTACCGTTGAAACAGGTACTGCCGCAGTAGTGTCCGTTGCCTCGATATTTGCACCTATATTAGCAGCCGTTTTGGTCATTATCATATTAGTTATCATTTTTAGGATTTACAGAAAATTACGACCAAAGGCTAATACTTAAAATATATTTAGTTGAAGAAAATAGCAATGATTCCTGCCCGATATGCGGCATCGAGATTTCCTGCAAAATTAATGCAGGATTTGGCTGGTAAACCGGTCATTTTAAGAACTTACCAAGCTGCCGTACATACAAAGCTTTTTGATGAAGTTTATGTGGTTACCGATAGCCAGGTTATTTATGATACCATTGTAAGAGAAGGTGGTTTGGCTATCATGAGTGTTAAAGAACATGATTGTGGCAGCGATCGTATTGCCGAGGCGGTAATGCAAATGGACGTTGATATTATTGTAAATGTACAAGGCGATGAACCATTTACAGATCGTGAAAGTCTTGAGGGTGTAATGCAGGTGTTTGAAGATGACGTGCATAAAGAAATTGACTTAGCATCGTTAATGGTTAAAATCACGGATGAGGAGGAAATTAATAACCCAAATACGGTAAAGGTAATCGTAGATAATAGGGATTTTGCACTCTATTTTTCAAGATCGCCAATACCTTATCCAAGAGCAAAAAACAAGGATACTGTCTATTATAAGCACAAAGGTATTTACGCTTTTAGAAAGAGTGCTTTGATGGATTTTCAACGACTGCCAATGCTGCAATTAGAGGCTACCGAAAAAATTGAGGCTATACGTTATTTGGAATATGGTAAAAAAATAAAAATGGTAGAAACCAATGTTCAGGGCATAGAAATAGATACACCTGAAGATTTAAAGAAAGCGCAGAAGGCATGGAAATAAATTTTGATGGAATTAATGTAATTGGTTTTGATGCAGATGATACCTTATGGGTAAACGAAACTTATTTTAGGGATACTGAAGATAAATTTGCCGATCTTTTAGAGAAGTATGAAACTAAGAATAAAATAGATCAAGAGCTTTTTAGAACTGAGATTAAAAATTTGGACCTTTACGGTTATGGCATAAAAGGATTTGTACTTTCTATGATCGAATGTGCGTTGGAGCTTTCAAATAATCAAGTTGCTCCTAAAACGGTAAGAGCACTTTTAGATTTAGGTAAAGAGATGATAACACAACCCGTTGAATTATTAGAGGGAGTAGAAGAAGTACTTCAAAGTTTAAAGGACAAATATCGTTTAATTGTACTGACCAAAGGTGATCTCTTGGATCAAGAGCGTAAATTGGAGCGGTCAGGTTTATCAGAATATTTTCACCATGTAGAAGTGTTAAGTGATAAGAAAGAGAAAAACTATAGTGATTTATTAGAGCACTTACAAATAGAACCGGACGAGTTTTTAATGATCGGAAACTCTTTAAAGTCAGACGTATTACCACTTGTGAATATTGGAGCAAGAGCGGTTCATATACCTTTTCATACCACATGGCAGCATGAAGAAGTAACGGAGGTTGTAGATAATAATGGTTATATGACAATGTCTACTTTGACCGATGTACTGAAATACGTTTAATGAAAATGCAGGTGAACAAACAGATGGCAAAGAGCAATATACCGACCAAAGCATCACAAGAATTCCGTAATTTTCCTATGGTACCTAGAGTGGTCTATGGTGTGGGTAGTTTTGATACTCTTGGAGATATTTTGATGCCAAAGAGAAAACATTCTGAAGCACCAATGATATATTTGGTTGATGATGTTTTTGAAAATACAGAATTGATCAATAGAATACCTAGTATATTTTGTGATCAAATTATTCTTATTTCAGCCAATGAAGAACCAAAAACAGAGCAAGTAGATGCCTTGGTGTCTATGATTAAGGAAAAGTTTACAGAGCTTCCTTCCGGTATTATAGGTATTGGGGGCGGAACACTTTTGGATTTGGCAAAGGCTGTAGCGATCATGCTCACTAATAAAGGAAGTGCATCAGATTATCAAGGGTGGGATTTGGTGAATAAGCAATCAATATATCATGTAGGTATTCCCACTATTAGCGGTACAGGAGCTGAAGTTTCAAGAACTACGGTTTTAATGGGCCCCGAAAAGAAGTTGGGAATCAATTCAGATTACACCACTTTTGATCAAGTAATTCTAGATCCGGATTTAACCGTTGGTGTGCCTAAGGAGCAATGGTTTTATACGGGGATGGATTGCTTTATTCATTGTATAGAATCACTTAATGGTACTTTTTTAAATGCATTTAGTAAAAGCTATGGCGAAAAGTCTTTAGAACTTTGCAAAGAAGTGTTTTTAAAAGATATCGAAGCATCCGATAGTAGAGAAAAATTAATGATGGCATCGTGGCATGGTGGTATGAGTATAGCTTATTCCCAAGTAGGCGTTGCACATGCCATGAGTTATGGTCTAGGTTATGTTTTAGGAGTAAAGCACGGAATAGGAAATTGCTTGGTTTTTCAATATTTAGAAGAGTTTTATCCTGAAGGAGTACAGTTGTTCAATGCAATGTTGGAAAGGCATAATATAGTATTACCAAAAGGAATTTGCTCTAAATTGACTGATTCGGAAATGAATACAATGGTTACGGTTGCTTTAGGTATGGCGCCACTTTGGGAAAATGCCCTAGGAGAGCAGTGGAAAACTATTATCACCCCAGAAAAGCTTAAGGCTATTTATCAAAAAATATAGTCTCATTTAAATTACCTCTTACATTATAATATGAGGCTTTGCCAAATAGGCAGGTCAATACCCAAGTAATATGCAGCAAATAGCAAAATTCATTTATTTTAAATTATTAGGGTGGAAGCTAAATGGAGTTTTTCCATCACATTTAGATAAGTTTGTCGCCATCGTAGTGCCACACACCAGTTGGTGGGATTTTTTATTGGGGCTGTTGATACGAGCGGTTTGGCAAGAAGAGATAAACTATGTAGGAAAGAAGAGTCTGTTTAAAGCTCCTTTCGGTTGGTTTTTTAGGTGGACAGGTGGTGCGCCAATTGATCGCACTAAAAATAGTGATACCGTAAAGGCTACAGCACATATATTTAGTGAACGGCAAAAATTTAGATTGGCACTATCTCCGGAAGGCACCCGAAAAAAAGTTGAAAAATGGAAGACTGGCTTTTATTATATAGCCAAAACCGCAAATGTGCCTATCGTTTTAGTTGCTTTTGATTATGGTAAGAAAGAGATAAAACTTTCAGGTCCGATAACACCCACAGAGGATAAAGAAGCTGATTTTAAACAGTATCATGCTTTTTTTGATCGGGTGGAGGGGAAGTGTTGATTATTTTAGTGTAGTTAACTGATTTAAATTCTAATATTATAATTTGAAAAAGGAGACCTGACAAGGTCTCCTTTTTTATTTATTATAAACGATAAAAATTATTCTTCCATTGAATGATATACATTTTGTACATCATCATCTTCTTCTAGTTTTTCTAAGAGCTTTTCTACGTCTGCAGCTTCTTCCTCGTTTAACTTTTTAGTGACTTGGGGAATTCTTTCAAATCCAGATGATAAAATTTCTATATCACGGTTTTCCAATTCTTTTTGTAAAGCTCCAAAGCTCTCGAAAGGTCCGTAGATTAGAATTCCATCGTCATCAACAAAGACTTCTTCTGCTCCAAAATCGATCAATTCCAGTTCCAAATCCTCTGGGTCAATACCTTCTGCAGGTATTCTAAAATTACAAGTATGGTCGAACATAAATTCAACAGAGCCAGAAGTACCTAAATTACCATTACATTTATTAAAATAACTTCTAACATTGGCAACCGTTCTTGTATTATTATCAGTTGCGGTTTCTACTAAAACAGCTATGCCGTGAGGTGCATACCCTTCAAAAAGAACTTCCTTATAGTCACCAAGACTTTTGTCACTAGCTCTTTTTATAGCGCGTTCAACATTGTCTTTAGGCATGTTGACAGATTTCGCGTTTTGTATAACGGCTCTTAGTCTGGAATTGGAGTCTGGATCTGGTCCGCCTTCTTTTACGGCCATTACAATGTCTTTACCTATACGAGTAAAGGCTTTTGACATTGCCGACCATCTTTTCATTTTACGTGCTTTTCTAAATTCAAAAGCTCTTCCCATGGTAAATTATTTTAAACAAATGTACAAAAACGGGTAATGTTCAGAAATCATTGAAATGAATTTCTTTAGTGCACCGTTTTAATTAAAATTCACTTTCTATAATATCTTCTATAGTTCTAGCTAAAACAAAATCTTTTTCCGTGACACCATTGGCATCATGGGTATTTAAGCGAATGTTTAATGTGTTATAAACATTGCTCCAATCTGGGTGATGACCTTGAGCCTCACATTCAAAAGCAATACGTGTCATCACTGAAAACGCTTCTTTAAAATTTTTAAATTCAAAGGTGGTTTCTATGGCTCCATCCACATACTCCCATCCGTCAAGTTGACCTAAATAGTCCGCTATTTGTTGATCTGTAAATTTTTCCATTTCTTTCATAATTGTTTCTAATTTAAAACATGATGGTCAATAATATCTTGAAAAGTAAATTGTAAATTTTTGGGTAACTTATTTGTTTTTGGAAGTACGGCTAAATATCTATCCTCATTGGTAGTATAAACTCTTTTGATTATAGGGTTAAAATTGCCTACGCGTTCTAATATTTCTTTTATAAAATCTTCATGATGTGTAAGGTCATTACTGCCTAAGTGATAAATACCCGTTTTATTTCTATTAATAAGGTAGTGAATTTGTTGAGTAAGCTTGTCATCATTTGTCACATTTAATATCAAATTGGGAAAAACTTCTACCGATTCATTTTCTATAATAGATTTTTTCATTGCCTTGATTCTTGGCGATGCGTTACCAAAAACCATAGGGACCCGTAGAATTGCCATTTTTTCTTTTGGCAATCTAAGAAGCATATTTTCAATCTTTATTTTTAGTCTGCCATATACACTCTCAGATAATGTTTTGTCCATTTCATAAGAAGGGTATTTGCTGTAGGCGTCAAAAACATTCGCAGATGAAATAAAATAGAGCTTACACTTTTCTTCAGCGACATACTTGACCATATGGTCATGGGCAATAACCAAGGCAGCAAAATTTCCTCTCAAGGCAGAAATTATAACTTGAGGCTTTATCTCTTCTAAAACTTCAACAATATCATCTTCTTCAACATTGTATTGAACAAATTGTTTGTTAGATGAATATGAATTTGCCGCATGACAATAAGTGCCATAAGTATCGAAGTAATTACAAAGTTCTTTGTATATAGCATTACCTATGAAGCCACTTGCGCCAATAATCAGTATTTTCTTTGTCTCTATTTTCAAAAAATGGAAAGTTCTGTTTCTGTGGTCAATTTTTCCAACGCCAGCATACCTAATTTTGAATTCCCTTTAGGGTTTAGTCCCGGAGACCAAGTTGCTACGCAAAATTTGTTTGGTAGTAAGGCTACGATACCGCCACCAACACCACTTTTACCTGGTAGCCCAACTTCAAATGCAAATTCACCGGCTTCATCATAAAAGCCACATGTAAGCATGATAGCATTAATTCGTTTTACCTGAGATAAGGTTAAATAAGCTTTATTTTTTCTGCATTTGCCATGATTCATAAACATGTAGAAAGCATGTGTTAACTGTTTGCAATTCATGGCAAGGGAGCATTGATGAAAATAAAAGTCTAAAACAGCATCAACATCATTATTTAAATTTTTATATGACTTCAAAAGATTGGCAGCCGCAAAATTCCGGAATCCTGTTTTCTTTTCGGAAAGTGCCACGGTTTCATCATAATCTATGGTGTCGTCATTTGCAATTTGGCGTACGAAGGATAAAAAATCTTCTTTAGGGTTCTTCAATTGAGAAACTAAAATATCTGCAATAACGATTGCCCCAGGATTTATTAATGGATTTCTGGGGATACCATTTTCCAATTCCAATAGGGACAAATGGTTGAACGGATCGCCAGAAGGTTCAACATCTACCCGTTTCCAAACATCTTCCCCAATAAGGCCTAAAGCCATTGAGAGTGTTAAAACTTTAGAAATACTCTGTATGGAAAAAAGTTCATTTGAATCTCCTGCAGAAAAATTATTTTGATGATTGTCAATTAGATGTATGCCAAAATTGTTAACTTCAACTTTTGCCAATTCCGGTATGTAATCTGCAATTTTTCCTCTTTCCTTTTCTTTGGATGCGGCTTCATTAATTGCATTTAGAACACTTTGGTAATCTATCATTTACTTTTGTAAAATGGTAATTTAACTATCGTGGCAGGTATTGCATTTTTTCTGATCTGTATGTTGATTTTACTGCCAATTTCGGAGAAAATAGGCGGTACATAGCCTAATCCAATTCCGGTTCCTATTGAAGGTGACATAGTGCCAGAGGTGACTTCACCTATGGTTTTACCGTTACCATCAACAATGTCATAGCCTTGTCTAGGTATGCCACGTTCATCTAATTCAAATGCGACTAATTTACGTTCAGGACCCTGTTGTTTCTCTTTTTGCAAAGCTTCAGAATTAACAAAGTCTTTCGTGAATTTGGTTATCCAGCCCAAACCAGCCTCAAAAGGAGAGGTAGTGTCGTTAATATCATTTCCATATAGACAATATCCCATTTCTAATCTTAAGGTATCTCTTGCGGCCAAGCCAATTGGTTTTATTCCAAAATTGGCCCCAGCTTCAAAAACCTTGTCCCAAATTTGTTTTACTTCTTCATTTTTACAGTAAATTTCAAATCCGCCAGAACCTGTATAGCCCGTTGCAGATATGATTACATTTTCTATTCCAGCAAAATCGGATACTTCAAAATGATAAAATTTAATATCGGATAAATTCACGGAGGTTAGGGACTGCATTGCCTCTACGGCTTTTGGACCCTGTATGGCCAAAAGCGAATAACCCTCAGATATGTCTCTCATATCTGCCTTAAATTCTGCATTATAAGAAGAAATATGATTCCAATCTTTTTCAATATTGGATGCATTTACGACTAAAAGATATTGTTCTTCTTTTATGCGATATACAATAAGGTCGTCAACAATACCGCCATTTTCATTTGGTAAGCAGCTATATTGAGCTCGCCCTATGGTTAACTTAGATGCATCATTAGAAGTTACTTTTTGTATTAAAGCTAAGGCAGTAGGACCAGAGATTAAAAATTCGCCCATATGTGATACATCGAAAACCCCAACACCGTTACGAACAGTTTCATGTTCAGCATTTACACCTTCGTAAGAAACAGGCATGTTGTAACCGGCAAATGGAACCATTTTGGCACCAAGAGATTCATGTGTTGAAGTAAGCGCAGTATTTTTCATCTTCTATATATATTGACGATGCAAATTTATCGAAAATAAATAGAAGCCAATGTGGCTGACCAGGGAATTGAGAAAATATTATAACCTTGAAGTTATCTAAGAACTTAAAAGAAAATGTTTAAGTTCATCATAACTAGCAATTTTAATGGATATCTTGGTTTTGTTCATTACTTTTTTAATTTGTGCAGGAATCTCCAACTTTTCATCAAGGGTTTCCTCAACAATATCTAAAAACTTGACCGGGTGAGCGGTTTCTAAGAAAATACCATAAGTATCAGGATGTAGCTCTTGATATTTCTTTAGTCCTAAATAACCTACGGCACCATGTGGGTCGGCAACATATCCATTGATATCATTAATCTCTTTTAAGGCTTTCTTTGTTTCGTTATCTGTAAAAGAGTATGCAGAAAGATTGTCCTTTAGCAAATTAAAATTATTCTGAAACAAGTGTCTAATTCTAATGAAGTTACTTGGGTCTCCAACGTCCATAGCATTAGAGATAGTAGCTGTAGACGGCTTTGGTGAATATTCTTTGGTTTGCATAAATTTGGGCACGGTATCATTTACATTTGTAGCTGCGATAAAGTGTTTTACCGGCATGCCTAAACGTTGTGCCATTAGCCCTGCACAGATATTCCCGAAATTACCGGATGGGACTGAGAATATGATTTCCTTATCTTGGGATTTAGCTTGTTTGTAGGCAAAAAGAAAATAGAATAATTGCGGTAACCAACGTGCAACATTAATGGAGTTAGCAGAAGTTAATTTCATGTTATCAAGCAATTCCTTATCCAAAAATGCATTTTTTACCATTGCCTGGCAATCATCGAACATGCCGTCTACCTCTAGTGCCGTAATATTTTGTCCTAAAGTAGTCAGTTGTCTTTCTTGAATGTCACTTACTTTACCGCTTGGGTACAGTATAACAACTTTTACACCATCTACGCCTAGAAAACCATTAGCAACTGCGCCACCGGTATCGCCCGATGTAGCTACAAGTACGGTTACTTCATTTTTTGATGCTCTAGAAAAATATCCTAGGCACTGTGCCATAAAACGAGCGCCAACATCTTTAAAAGCCATGGTTGGACCATGAAAAAGTTCTAATGTACCAATGTTGGAAGTAATGTCAATAACCGGAAAATCGAAGTCTAGCACCTCTTTTAGTATATCCTTCAATACATTATCTGGTATAGCTTCTGTTACAAATTGACGAATAGCCGTAAAAGCGATTTCCTCATTGGTAAGATTTTCAATATGCTCAAAAAAGGAAGCTGGTAGAGGGGTTATTTCTTCTGGAAAATATAAGCCTTTATCCGGTGCAATACCATTGACAACGGCGGTATCAAAAGAAACTTTGGGTGCAGTATTGTTTAAACTATAGAATTTCAAGATGAGTATGTTTAATGGTTAGTAGTAAACTACTTTTTATTTATAAAATTTTTACGCCTTCGGTGTTTATTTTAGAGACATGAATTTCGTAGTCTATTCCAATTTTATCATAGACTTTTTTCATGGACTCACCTACTTTTAAAGCGGTATCTTTTCCTTTGCTGAATGCAAAAATAGAAGGTCCTGATCCAGATATACCAGATCCTAAGGCTCCGGCTTCCAAAGAAACCTTTTTAACTTCGTCAAACCCCGGAATTAAAATAGAACGTATTGGTTCAACAATATGATCTTCTAGGGAACGACCGATTAAATCATAATCTTTTTTGAAAAGTCCGGCTACTAATCCACCTACATTTCCCCATTGTTTAATTCCTGTTTCCATAGAGATAGTTGTTTTCAAAATCTTTCTGGAATCTGAAGTTTTTATTTCTATCTGCGGATGAATTATGGTCAAATATAATTCAGTTGGAGCCGGTATATCAATGATATCTAGCGGACTATAACTGCGTACTAGGGTGAAACCGCCAAATAGGGCGGGAGCCACATTGTCTGCGTGGGCTACATCACTTGCCAAACGTTCACCTTCCATGGCAAATTTTACCAATTCAGTTTTGCTAAAGGGGTTGCCCAATAAGTGGTTCATGGCCCAAACAGCACCTGCAGAACTAGCAGCGCTACTACCTATACCACTGCCAGGTTTTATTTTTTTATCTATTTCGATTTCAAACCCGCCGTCATAATCAGAGGCTAATAGAAATGCGTTACCGGCAACTCCTGCCACATTGTTCAATGTCTCTTTTGGTAAATCTTGTCCGGTAAGTTGTGTTATTTTAATACCTTTTTGAGGCACTTTTCTAACCACCATTTCATCACCGACCGAGTCTAGGGCGACACCAA
Organism: Maribacter sp. UBA3344; assembly: GCF_002362375.1. NCBI lineage: Bacteria > Pseudomonadati > Bacteroidota > Flavobacteriia > Flavobacteriales > Flavobacteriaceae > Maribacter > Maribacter sp. UBA3344. The sequence goes on from NZ_DERI01000012.1 coordinate 149,490, forward strand.
GCACATCAAATCCGCATGAAACGTTGGCAACTGTTGCAGGGCAAAATACTTTAATTTCGTTTGTAGCCATAATGAAAGTTATAGTTATGAAATTTAGAAATTACCTATTCGTATAATATCGGCGAATATTCCTGAGGCCGTTACAGCAGCGCCCGCACCCGCACCTTTAATTATCATTGGCTGGTTAGGGTATCTTTCAGTGTAGAAAAGAACAATGTTATCACTACCTTCTAAATTATAGAAATCATGACCTTTAGGTATTTCCTGTAATCCTACACTTGCTTTTCCATCATCGAACTGGGCCACATACTTAAGCTTGCTATCGGATTTTTTTGCACTTGAAAACAAAGACTGAAAATGTGGCTCATGCTTAATCAAAGAGGCAAAGAAGTCTTCATTGTTGTCAGTATTTAAACTTTCTTCGGGTAAAAACGGATTGTTTTTTATATCGCTAATTTCTAGTTGATTACCACTTTCGCGCGCTAAAATCAAAATTTTGCGCATGACATCAACACCACTTAAATCAATTTTCGGATCAGGCTCTGTATAGCCCTCTTCTTGAGCTTGTTTCACCACATCGTGAAAAGTAGTTTGATCATTGAAATTATTGAAAACAAAGTTTAAACTACCAGAAAGAACAGCTTGTATTTTCAATATTTTATCACCAGAAGCAATCAAATGTTTAAGAGTATCGATTATTGGTAAACCGGCACCAACATTGGTTTCAAATAAAAACGGAGCGTTGTATGTCCTGGCTAAGGATTTTAAATGTGAATAGTTTTCAAATTCAGATGAACATGCAATTTTATTACATGTAACTACAGATATGCTATTGCCTAGATATTCACTGTAGGTTTTTGATACTTCTTCACTGGCTGTGTTATCTACGAAAATACTATTTCGGTAGTTTAGACTATTTACTAAGGCTAAGAATTTGACTTTATCCGCTTTTTCTCCATTCGCAAGTTTGGTAGCCCAATCATTTAGGTCAATTCCTTTTTCATCAAAAAGCATTGTTCTAGAGTTGGACATTCCAATAACCCTAATGTTCAATTTTAAATTCTCTTTTAGGAATTTACGTTGCTCTCTAATTTGCTCTAAAAATTTAGCTCCAACATTTCCAACACCCATTACAAATAGGTTCAATTGTTTAATGTTTTCTTCAAAAAACTCCTCGTGCAAAGCGTTCAAGGCCTTTTTGACATCTTTTTCGTCAATAATGCAAGAAATATTCCTTTCAGAGGCACCTTGGGCAATTACTCTAATATTTACATTGTTTTTACCTAAAGTACTGAACATTTTACCGCTTAGACCTTGGTGACTTTTCATATTATCACCCACTAAGGCAACAATGGCTAAATCACTTTCAGGAATAACCGTTTTAATGCGTCCCCTTTCAATTTCGTATTCAAAAGCTTCGTTGACGATACTAATTGCCTTTTCTACATCATTGGCAGATATACCTACACAAATAGAATGTTCAGAAGATGCTTGTGTAATTAAAACAACACTTATATCAGCTTGAGAAAGTACTTCAAAAAAACGTTTGGATATTCCTGGTATACCTACCATACCTGGACCTTCTAAAGATAATAGGGCAATGTTGCCAATATGGCTAATACCGCGTACCGTTTTACCTTTTTCGTTTTTAGATTTGGTTATTAAAGTTCCTTTTTCCTCTGGGCTAAAAGTGTTTTTTATAACTATGGATATTCCTTTAGATAGAACGGGCTGTATTGTTGGAGGATAAAGTACTTTTGCTCCAAAATGCGATAGTTCCATTGCTTCTTCATAGGAAATATGCGGAATGGCCTTCGCTTGTTTTACCATTTTTGGGTTAGCTGTGTACATACCACTTACATCTGTCCATATTTCCAAAATATCGGCATCTACCGCGGCAGCATAAATAGCCGCGGTATAATCTGAACCACCACGGCCTAACGTAGTAGATATGCCTTCTTCAGATGTAGCTATAAAGCCTGGGCAAACTGAAACCTGTTTTTTTGAAGAATTAAAAAATTCCTCGCAGTTAGCGTTGGTTTTGGTGAAATTCACCACATTTTTACCGATTAGTTTATGTGTGATTATTAATTCTCTACTATCCTTAAAAACGGCATCAAGCTTTTCATTAATTAGATATTCGCTAATGATATATGAAGAAAGAAGTTCACCGTAACTTACTATTTTGTCAGATAATTTAGGCGTTATTTCTCCAATAAAGTAAGCGCCCTCAAGTAATGTTTCAAGCACATTGAATTCGCTTTTTACTTTGCTAAGCACCTTGCTTTGAGTGGTAACGGGAATTAATTCTTTAACCGTAGCTAAATGTCTTTCTTCTAATGTATGTAGTATTTCTTTGTATTTCTGATCTTGTGCAGATGCCAAAGAACCGGCTTGCAATAATAAATCTGTTACTCCTCCAAAAGCTGAAACAACCAAAATTATAGGGTCGTTGTATTTAGAGATTATATTTTTAATTTTAACTATATTTTCAGGCTTGGCTACAGATGAACCACCGAATTTTAGAACTTTCATGATGTGTAATGTTGACTTTGTAATTTAAGATATGGTGTAATTAAACACGGGTACGGAGATATATAGTTTTTAACCCCAAAGGGTGAAACGTGCCGTAGCTGTACCATAAGTAATAGTAGCTGAAGTGAAATCTAATGTTATGTCTGTTATATAGCAGTCCATAAATACTAATGGTTGAAAGTCAAAAGTAGTACATTTGATAACTTAAACAAATCATTCCACAATTTTTTACGGAATAGTTATTTTTTAGATATAAATACAATAAAGAATGAAATTATATAGCGCAAAACAAATTTATAAAGCAGATCAGATTTCTATAAAAAAGGAGGAAATTGGTAGTAATGAATTAATGGAACGTGCTGCTTTGCAACTTTTTAATTGGATGCATTTGCGTATGCAAGGAGCTCCAGTGAAAATTCATTTATTCTGTGGAATAGGTAATAACGGGGGCGATGGTATTGCGCTGGCCCGACATCTTGTGGATCATGGTTATAATTTAGAAGTATATGTTATCAATTATAGTGAAAAGAGGTCAAAAGACTTTTTAATTAACCTAGATCGATTAAAAGATCGAAAAGTTTGGCCGCATTTTATGAATTCTGATGATGAGCTACCAGCAATAGGTAGGGAAGATATCATCGTGGACGGCATTTTTGGAATAGGTTTAAATAGAACACCTGATGATTGGGTGATAAAAGTTATTCAGCACTTAAATAATTCTCAGGCATTTATTCTTTCAATTGATATTCCTTCAGGATTGTTCACCGATCAAGGACCTGAAAATTTTGATGCTATTATAAAATCTAATTATGTATTGAGTTTTCAAACTCCTAAACTAGTTTTCTTTTTGCCGGAAACTGGTGGTTTCATTGAGCAATGGGAGGTACTTGATATAGGTTTGGATCCTGAGTATTTAATGCAGACCGAAACGGAATATGAGTTAATAGGGAAGAATGAAGTATTGACATTGTATAAGCCTAGGGAAAAATTTGGACATAAGGGTACCTATGGTCATTCATTAATTGTTGGTGGAAGTTATGGGAAAATAGGTTCCGTTTGTCTTTCGTCTAAGGCTGCTCTTTGTGCCGGTAGCGGGTTGGTCACATCCTATGTCCCCAGAATTGGTTATACTATATTGCAGACCGCATTACCCGAAATAATGGTGTTGACAGATCTTGAAGAAAATGAACTTACTGAAATTAAGTTTGATATTGAGCCAAGTGTTGTAGGGATAGGAATGGGAATGGGTACAAGCGATGTGTCTATTAAGGCATTTACAAGTTTCTTAGAGCAAAATAAATCTCCCTTGGTAATAGATGCAGATGCACTTAATATACTTTCTAAAAAGAAAGAACTGTTAAAAGAGCTTCCTGAAAAAACCATTTTAACGCCTCATCCAAAAGAGTTGGAGCGATTGATCGGAAGTTGGAAAGATGACTTTGAAAAGTTGAAAAAAGTAAAGGAGTTTTCAAAAAAATATAATTGTATTGTAGTTGTAAAGGGTGCACACACTATTGTGGTTTATAATGACAAGGGATATGTAAATACCACTGGTAATCCTGGTATGGCTACAGCAGGAACAGGTGATGTGTTAACAGGTGTAATTACAGGGTTGTTGGCGCAAGGTTACCCGGCACTGGATGCTTCAATCTTTGGGGTCTATTTACATGGCAGATCTGGAGATATAGCCGTAGAGTCTACTGGTTTTCAGTCCTTAACCGCTTCAGATGTTATAGATAATTTGGCAAATGCATATTTGGATTTGTTTAAATTGCCAGAACAACCCGTTACGGAAGAAGAAAATCAGTCCAATCAATAATTCTTAAGAATTCACCCTTCTTTTAACCCATTTTAATGCGTTATCAAATTCTATGAAGAATTTCATAGGCTTTTTGTAAAAAAGTTTTTCGATCTTAAAGTTATGCATGTCGATTTCTTTTACTGAAACGATTGCAAAAGCTTTAAGATTGTCTAGTTGTTTTAAGTAGTTGTAAATGGTTGGGTCAATGGCAAATGAGTGCCTACGTAGACTAATGAACCCAAAATTCTTATCTCTAAAATGAATTTCAGCTATACCAATAATTTGGTAAGCTCTTTCTAATGTTAATGTAGCGCCCTCGTCAAAGATGGATACCATGTAATTCTCATAAACCTGAATTTTGCCTGTTTCTAATTCGTACTCTCGCACAATTACTTTTTTCTTGGTAGATCCAACTTTCATTCTTTCAGTATTAATATAGTGTGTCTTGAGCGAAAGTAAAGTGAACTGCAATCTTTGTGCAAAATTTTAGTTTAAACGCGAAAATATCGTTCGTACTGCGTATAGCTATGAATGGCTGTATTTCTATTCTTACGACTTAGAAAGTATTGTACGAAAAAAGAGCCCTAACAAGGGCTCTTTTTTTATACTGTAAAAGTGAGAAAATTTACGTTTTAGGAGACTCTTCCTCGGCTTTTTCAATCTTAATGGTCAATTCTTCGCTCTTTTTGTCAAGATCAATATAAATACTGTCACCTTCCTTAAGCTTAGAATTTACTATTTCTTCCGCTAAGGCATCTTCAATGTATTTTTGAATTGCTCTTTTTAACGGTCTTGCACCATACTGCTTATCAAAACCTTTCTCAGCGATATAGTCTTTTGCTTCGTCAGTAAGATTCAAGTGGTAACCAATATCCTTGATTCTCTTGAACAATTTAGCTAGTTCTATGTCAATGATCTTATGAATGTCCTCTCTTTCCAGGGCATTGAATACAATAACATCATCAATTCTATTTAAAAACTCTGGGGCAAAAGCTTTCTTTAAGGCATTTTCAATAACACCTTTCTGGTGAGCATCTTCCTGAGATTTTTTTGCAGCTGTACCAAAACCTACACCTTGTCCAAAATCTTTTAATTGTCTAGCTCCAATATTGGAGGTCATAATAATGATAGTATTTCTAAAGTCGATCTTACGACCCAAACTATCTGTTAAGAAACCATCATCCAATACCTGTAAAAGCATATTGAAAACATCTGGGTGAGCCTTTTCAACCTCATCCAATAGTATTACCGAATACGGTTTTCTTCTAACTTTTTCTGTTAGTTGACCACCTTCTTCATAACCTACATATCCTGGAGGGGCACCTACCAATCTAGAGATGGCAAACTTCTCCATATACTCACTCATATCAATACGTATAAGTGCGTCTTCAGAATCAAAAAGTTCTTTTGCCAATACTTTGGCAAGTTGGGTTTTACCAACACCGGTCTGACCTAAGAATATAAATGAGCCAATTGGCTTGTTGGGATCTTTAAGTCCCGCTCTATTACGCTGAATAGCTTTGGAAACCTTTGCAACGGCGTCGTTTTGACCAATTACATTAGATTTGATCAATTCCGGTAGACCAGCTAATTTATTACTTTCTGTTTGCGCTATTCTATTAACAGGTATACCGCTCATCATAGAAACCACATCGGCAACATTTTCTTCGCTAACGGTTTCTTTGTTCAGTTTACTGTCATCTTCCCATCGCTCTTGAGCTATGGCAAGTTCTTTTTCCAGACTCTTTTCGTCATCACGTAATTTAGCAGCTTCTTCGTATTTCTGCTTTTTTACCACACTGTTCTTAAGTTCACGAACATCTTCCAATTTCTTTTCTAATTCAAGAATTTGCTTTGGGACATCCATATTAACAATGTGTACTCTAGAGCCAGCCTCATCTAAAGCGTCGATAGCCTTGTCCGGTAAAAAACGATCGGTCATGTACCTGTTTGTAAGTTTTACGCAAGCTTCAATAGCTTCGTCAGTATAGGTTACATTATGGTGATCTTCGTATTTACCTTTAATATTATGTAGAATCTCCACTGTTTCTTCAACAGAAGTAGGTTCTACAATAACCTTTTGAAAACGTCTTTCTAGGGCACCATCTTTTTCAATATATTGTCTGTATTCATCTAAAGTAGTTGCACCAATACATTGAATTTCGCCTCTTGCCAATGCAGGTTTAAACATATTTGAAGCATCTAAACTTCCAGTTGCGCCACCGGCACCAACAATAGTATGAATTTCATCTATGAATAAAATGACATCATCATTCTTTTCAAGTTCGTTCATGACCGCTTTCATGCGTTCTTCAAACTGTCCTCTGTATTTAGTCCCGGCAACCAAAGAAGCAAGGTCAAGCGTTACCACTCTTTTATTGTACAGAATTCTTGAAACTTTTTTATTGATTATTCGAAGTGCAAGACCCTCTGCAATGGCACTTTTACCAACACCTGGCTCACCAATTAACAGTGGATTGTTCTTTTTTCTTCGGCTAAGAATTTGTGAAACCCTTTCAATTTCTTTTTCTCTACCAACAACAGGATCCAGTTTATTTTCCTCTGCCATTTGTGTAAGGTCCCTACCAAAATTATCCAGAACCGGAGTTTTAGATTTTTTGGCACCTTTTTGATTAGAAGCAGAGCCAAAGGTGCTTTCTTTTCCTTCATTGGACTCTTCAGAGTCACTAGGAAAAGATTCGGCCGTTGGGCCATCTACCATATCGTCATCACTTGTAATCATAAATTTAAACTGTTCTTTAACACCGTCGTAATCGACCTTAAGTTTATGTAAAAGTTTTGTTGTAGGATCGTTTTCATTTCTAAGGATACAAAGTAGAAGGTGCGCAGTATTTATAGAAGAACTTTGAAAAAGTTTAGCTTCTAAAAAAGTTGTTTTTAAAGCACGTTCAGCTTGTCTTGTTAAATGCAAGTTCTTTTTATCTTTTTGTACGCCACTAGCGTTAGGGTTAGAAGGACTTAGGATTTCTACCTTTCTACGTAAGTGTTCTAAATCGACTTCTAAAGCATCTAAAATGCTAATGGCCTTCCCGTTTCCATCTCTAAGAAGCCCAAGCATGAGGTGCTCGGTACCGATAAAATCGTGACCAAGTCGCAATGCTTCCTCCTTGCTATAAGCAATAACATCCTTTACTCTTGGGGAAAAATTATCATCCATATACTATATTATCTTCTATAAAATTACTAAATCTCATCCAATCATTGGCAAATACCGTACCTATAATCGTTAAAGTTATTGTAAAAGCCATTAAAACCCGCTTTAATAAGTGCGAAATTAGCGGATAAAGTAAAAATTAACATAACTCTGCCAAGTGTTAATAAAAATTAATATTATTAAATCCACATATTCTTGAAACGCCTAGGATTTAAGTATATTGGCATGCTTTTTTACTAATTAAAAAACAGAAGATTTTAAAATGGCTGACGGTGAAAAATTGATTCCCATTAATATTGAAGAGGAAATGAAATCTGCCTACATTGATTACTCAATGTCGGTCATTGTGTCACGTGCCCTGCCAGATGTTAGGGACGGATTAAAACCCGTACACAGAAGAGTTCTTTTCGGAATGCATGAATTAGGAGTTAGAAGTAATAGCTCACATAAGAAATCTGCACGTATTGTAGGGGAAGTTTTAGGTAAGTACCACCCACATGGTGATACTTCTGTATATGATACCATGGTGCGTATGGCTCAGGAATGGAGTTTGCGCTACATGCTCGTAGATGGTCAAGGTAACTTTGGATCAATAGATGGTGATAGCCCTGCAGCAATGCGATATACGGAAGCCCGTATGCGTAAAATTGCAGATGACATGTTGGCTGATATTGATAAAGAAACGGTTGATCATCAATTGAATTTTGATGATTCTTTAAAAGAACCTACGGTTTTGCCAACAAGGGTGCCAAACCTTTTAGTGAACGGTGCGTCTGGTATTGCGGTAGGTATGGCTACCAATATGCCTCCTCATAATTTATCTGAAGTAGTAGATGGTACGGTAGCCTATATTGATAATAATGATATTGAGATAGACGAGCTGATCACCCATATTAAAGCACCAGATTTTCCAACCGGTGGTATTATATATGGTTATGATGGCGTTAAAGAGGCTTTTCATACAGGTAGAGGTCGTGTAAAAATACGTGCAAAGGCTAGCTTTGAAGAGGTTCAGGGAAGGGAGTGTATTGTGGTTACAGAGATTCCTTATCAGGTGAATAAGGCAGATATGATCAAGAAAACTGCCGATCTTGTAAATGATAAAAAGATAGAGGGTATCTCTAACATTAGAGATGAATCTGACCGTAACGGTATGCGTATCGTTTACATTTTAAAGAGAGATGCTATTCCTAATATAGTATTGAACATGTTGTACAAATATACGGCATTGCAATCCTCATTTAGTGTAAATAATATTGCATTGGTAAATGGTAGACCGCAGTTGTTGAATGTCAAGGAAATGATACATCATTTTGTTGAGCATAGACATGAAGTAGTGGTTAGGCGTACTCAGTTCGAGTTGAAAAAAGCTGAAGATCGTGCCCATATACTAGAAGGTTTAATAATTGCTTCTGATAATATAGATGAGGTTATTGCAATAATTAGAGCTTCCAATAATGCTGATGAGGCAAGGAACAACTTAATTGAACGCTTTAAATTAAGTGAGATTCAAGCCAAGGCCATTGTTGAAATGCGTTTACGTCAGTTGACAGGTCTGGAGCAAGATAAGCTTAGAACCGAGTATGATGAAATTATGCTTCTTATTGCCGATTTAAAAGATATTCTTGATAAAAAGGAGCGAAGAATGCAAATCATCAAAGATGAGCTTCTTGAGGTTAAGGAAAAGTATGGGGATGAAAGAAGGTCTGTAATCAATGTAGCAGGTGGAGATCTTAGCATGGAAGATATGATTCCAGATGAGCAAGTGGTAATTACCATTTCTCACGCAGGTTATATCAAGAGAACTCCTTTGACCGAGTACAAAACGCAAAATAGAGGTGGTGTAGGTCAAAAAGCATCCTCAACCAGAAATGAAGATTTCTTAGAGCATTTGTTCGTTGGTACCAACCACCAATATATGTTGTTCTTTACGCAAAAAGGAAAATGTTTCTGGATGCGCGTGTTTGAAATACCTGAAGGTAGTAGAACGTCTAAAGGTAGGGCAATTCAGAACCTGATCAATATAGAACAGGATGATAGCGTAAAGGCGTTCATTTGTACGCAAGATTTAAAGGATGAAGATTACATAAATGCACATTATGTGATTATGGCTACTAAAAAAGGTGTGGTTAAGAAAACATCTTTAGAGCAATATTCAAGACCACGTCAAAATGGTATCAATGCCATCACCGTTCGAGATGGTGATGAGTTGCTAGAAGCTAAGTTGACCACGGGAACAAGTCAAATATTCCTTGGACTTAAATCTGGTAAGGCAATTAGGTTTGAAGAAAGTAAAACTAGACCAATGGGTAGAAATGCTTCTGGTGTTAGAGGTGTAACTTTGGCAAATGATGAAGACGAAGTAATCGGTATGGTGTCGGTTCATAATTTTGAGGAAGAAATTTTAGTTGTTTCTGAAAAAGGTTATGGAAAAAGATCTAGTATAGAAGATTATAGGGTTACCAATAGAGGAGGTAAAGGGGTTAAGACTATTAGTGTTACTGATAAAACGGGCGGACTTGTAGCTATTAAAAACGTTACCGACTCTGATGATTTAATGATTATCAACAAATCTGGAATAGCAATTCGTATGAGCGTAGAGGATTTACGTGTTATGGGAAGAGCTACACAAGGTGTTAGGTTGATCAATATTAAAGGTAACGACTCTATTGCTGCAGTTGCTAAGGTTATGAAGGATGAAGATGATCTTGAAGAATCTGAAATCCTTGATATTGAAGTGAATACTGAGGGTGCAACTGAAGTAGATGATACTGAAGAAAAAGATGGCACAGAGATTGATAATCCTGATACCGAAGAATAAACTTAAATAATAAACACTAATAATTAATATATTAAAAATGAAAAATAGGTTATTACTTGTAGCGGCACTGACATTTACTATGGTCGGTTTTGCTCAAAAGAATGAAATAAAGTCTGCGGAAAAGGCATTAAAATCTGGCGATGCTACAGCAGCCAAAACTGCTATAGAAGCTGCTTCAGGTACTATTGCTGCAGCTGATGAGAAAACTCAGGCGCAATATTACTTTACAAGAGGTAAAATTTATAGCGATTTAGCCAAAAAAGGAGATAATGATGCATTTGAAAAATCTGCGAATTCTTTCAAAAAGGTTATTGAGATAGAAGAAGCTTCTGGTAAACAAAAATATTCTTCTGAGACTAACCAATATATGGCAGCTTTGACTGCAGATTTGGTTAACTCTGCGGTTAGCGATAACAGTAACAATAAGTTTAAAGAAGCGGCTGAGAAGTTGTATATGAGCTATACATTGAGTCCTAAGGATACATCTTATTTGTACTATGCTGCAGGTAGTGCTGTAAACGGTGGTCATTATGAAATGGCGTTAGATTATTATAACAAGCTACAAGAAGTAGGTTATGATGGTAGCGGTGTTGTGTATAAGGCTACGAATGCAGCTTCAGGTGAAGTTGAGGAGATGGATAAAGTTCAACGTGACCTTATGGTGAAATCTGGTACTTATACCAATCCTGTAGATGAAAAAACGCCATCTAAAAAAGCTGAAATTGTTAAGAATACAGCGTTGATCTACACTCAATTAGGGCAAGATGAAAAAGCTTTAGAAGCATATCAGGCAGCTAGAAAAAATGATCCAGAAGATGTAAATCTTATTTTAAACGAAGCAAACCTTTATTTCAATCAAGGAAATAAAGACAAGTTTAAAGAATTAATGGCTCAGGCAATAGCACTTGCACCAGATAATCCAGATTTACATTACAACGTTGGTGTAATTAGCATGGAGCAAGACAATTATGAAGATGCTCGTGTATCTTACAAAAAAGCGATAGAGCTTGATCCTAAATATACCAATGCATATTTAAATCTTTCTACAACCTATGTAAATGAAGGTAACAACCTTATTGATGAAATGAACTCTTTAGGTAATAGTAGAGCGGATATTGCCAAGTATGATGAATTGAAAGAGAAAAAGGATAGCTTGTTCAAGCAAGGTGCAGATGTTTTGGAAGATGCATTGAAGAACAACCCTGGTAATGAAAATATCATGACACAGCTTAAGAATATTTATGGAGCTATGGGTGATACTGAAAACTTTACTAGAATAAAGAAGTTGTTAGGAGAGTAATTCTAACTTACAGCAAAATGAAAAAGGCCCTAATTAGGGCCTTTTTTTATACAACTTTTTTAATGACTCTTAATTGATGCGTGTATGTTCTAAGGTCATTATTGAAAATACCGGTATGGTCTAAGCGATCTACTCTTACTTTACCATTTACATGAATTACATAATTATCCTCCATTATGATGCCTACATGGTCAATATCCCCATTAGCGTTATCAAAGAATGCTAAGTCTCCAGCCTCACTTTCTTCTACAAAACTTAATGCGGAACCTTGTTTAGATTGGCTTTCTGCCGTTCTTAGAAGGTGGTAGCCGTTTATTCTATATACCATTTGGGCAAAGCCGGCACTGTCTATACCAAAAGGCGTTTTTCCACCTTTAAGTTCGGGTGAGTTTAGGTATAACAATGCGGTTTTTATCAGCTTTTCCTTTGGTTGCTCTGTATTTGTAAATGTTCCATTGAATGTAATGGGTAAAGAAGCAATTTCTGGTATGCATGACCCTATTAGAATTGGTGTTAAAACTTTATTATGGTCTTCAATAAAAGAAATTAAATCTGAGACATATTTCAATTCCTTTCTAGTTTGAATATCATTGAATTCATCTTCAGGTATAAACATAAGTTGGCTATTCATAATCCAACCTTCACATTTATCAAAGACAGTTTTTATCCTAGACCAGTTTTTTCTGCATTCTAAAACCTTGTAATGTTCCCCGAACAAAAGTTGTGTTACCAGTTCAGATGCCTCATCGGGCATGCTTCGTACTGGTAGAATACTTAAAAAACAAATTCCGTATTGCATGAATGTTATTTAAAACTTAAGCTCTTTCGACAATGATCGCCGATGCGCCTCCACCGCCATTACAAATGGCTGCAGCACCTAGTTTTGCGTTATTTTGCTCCAATACATTTAGTAATGTAATCAATATACGTGCGCCAGAACATCCTAATGGGTGACCTAGAGAAACGGCACCGCCATTTACATTGACGTTTTTATCGTTCAAGCCTAATATTTTCATATTTGCGAGTCCAACTACGGAGAATGCTTCGTTAAATTCAAAGAAATCTATTTCTTCCAATTTTAAATTAGCCTTCGCTAGCGCTTTCGGTAATGCTTTTGCCGGTGCTGTAGTAAACCATTCTGGTTCATGCGCTGCATCTGCATAGCTTTTTATTGTTGCTAAAGGTGTAAGATTTAGTTCAATGGCTTTTTCTTTACTCATTAAGACTAATGCTGCGGCACCGTCATTAATGGTAGAGGCATTGGCAGCGGTAACTGTGCCTTCTTTAGAAAATGCCGGTCTTAAATTGGGTATTTTGTCAATAAATACGTTTGAGTATTCTTCGTCCTTAGTAACCATTTTTGGTTCGCCACGTCTTTGCGGAACAGCTACGGGAATAACCTCATTATCGAATTTACCGTTTTCCCAAGCTTCTGAAGATCTTTTGTATGATTGAATGGCGTAGGCATCTTGATCTTCTCTGCTAAATTCATATTTAGTGGCGCAAGCATCTGCACACACGCCCATTGCATTTTGATCATATGCATCAACCAAGCCATCTTTTTGCATTCCGTCTATTAAAGTAGAAGGACCAAATTTTGTTCCGGTTCTCATATGTACATAATGCGGTATAAGACTCATATTTTCCATTCCGCCCGCAACTACAATATCGGCATCACCCAAAGCAATTGCTTGAGCCCCTTGCATTACGGCCTTCATGCCCGAAGCACAAACTTTATTTATGGTTGTACAAGGAACGTTATTTGGTATGCCGGCAAATATTGCAGCTTGTCTGGCCGGTGCTTGTCCAGTACCGGCTTGAACTACATTGCCCATTAATACTTCGTCAACTACATCTGGACTAAGATCAATTTTTTTTAAAGCACCTTCAATAGCTATGGCTCCTAATTTTGGAGCTGGTATTGTGGATAATCCGCCCATAAAACTACCTATAGGGGTTCTTACGGCTGAAACAATAACTACCTCTTTCATGTTTTTAAATTTAGATGAAACGAAATTACTAAATTCTAAAGCAACCCAAGTGATATCATCTCAATTACTAGTTATCAGTTTATTATTTTCTATTTTTGAAGAACCTAATACAATTTTCTTTTGGATAATCTTTACAAACAGCAATCGCTCATTTTCAAATATATACTCTATGTAGTAGCGGTTGCATTTATAGTATTCTTCTTGCCCAAAGGAGGTAAATTTAAATATGAGTTTCAAAAAGGAAAACCGTGGCAGTTTGAAAACCTGTATGCCCCTTTTGATTTTTCTATTCAAAAGACGGATGCTGAAATAGCTAAGGAAAAGCAAATTATAGAAAATAATCAATTACCGTACTATAGTTATGATGAGGTTATAGTAGAAAAAGTTAGAGAGTCATTTGATGATGAATTTGAGTCTCAATGGGGAAATACAGAGCTGACTAGAAACCAAAAAAGCCGATTAAAATATTTTGCCCAAGTCATTTTAGATTCTGTTTATGCAAAGGGAATATTACAGAATAATGGCAAACAGGTACAACGTAATTTCATTTATTTGGTAAAGGGAAATGAGGCAAGTAAAGTACGCGTTTCAGATTTTTTAAAGGTAAGTGAAATCAATAACCTGGTTAGCGCTATACTTGATGATAATAATTTCAGCGCATTTGAAAAGGAAATACAAGCCTTATTTTTTGATATTATTGAGCCTAACGTAAGTTTTGATAATAATCTCACCCAAAAAGCTAGGGCAGAGGCGTTGTCAAAACTTTCTTATACGCGTGGTACCGTTGATCAAGGCCGTTTGATCATAGCTAAAGGAGAAGTGGTAGAGGCAGAAAATTTAAAGATTTTGGAATCTTTAAAGTCAGAGTATGAGTCTGAATTGTGGACTGCCAATAATTATTACTTTATTTTAATAGGTTATACCGTTCTAGTGGCATTGGTATTGATCATGCTATTTTTATTCCTAAAAAAGTATAGAAGAACCGTTTATGAAAACAATGTAAAAGTCACTTTTATATTTTTCAATATTTTATTAATGGTATTTGTAACCACAATGGTTATAAAGTATAATGATCAATTGGTTTTTGTTGTCCCGTTATGTATTCTACCGTTAATCCTAAAAACTTTCTTTGATGCAAGATTAGGATTATTTGTACATGTCTTGACCATACTTATTCTTGGTTTTGTGGTGCCTAATAGTTTTGAATATATATTTCTTCAGATTATTACGGGAATAGTTACCATTCTAACGGTGTCGGAATTATACAAAAGGGCTAACCTTTTTGTTAGCGTAGGGCAGATTACATTAATATATATTATAGGTTATTTGGCTTTTCATACCATTCATGAGGGAGACTTAAGTGATATTGAATGGTATACCTTGGGTCTTTTTCTTCTAAATGGAATGATTACGCTGTTTGTTCAGCCTTTGATCTATATCTACGAGAAAGTTTTTGGATTGGTGTCCGATGTGTCCTTATTAGAGCTTTCCGATACCAATTCCAAACTATTAAAAGAATTAAGCAATAAGGCTCCGGGAACATTTCACCACTCTTTACAGGTAGCCAATTTAGCCGAGGCTGCGGCCAATGAAATTGGTGCTAATGCCATGCTGGTAAGGGTAGGGGCATTGTATCACGATATTGGTAAGATGAACGACCCTACTTATTTTACTGAAAACCAAGTAACCAATGTAAACCCGCACGATGAACTTAGTCCAAAAGACAGTGCTAGAATTATCGTGGACCATGTAATAAAAGGTATTGAAATTGCCAGAAAGAATAATATTCCCGATCGAGTTATAGATTTTATACGTTCTCACCATGGTACTACTTTGGTATTTTATTTCTATAAGAAGCAAAAAGAAATTGATGAAAATGTAAACGAAGAGGATTTTAGATATCCAGGGCCTTTACCTTTTTCAAGGGAGACTGCAATTCTTATGATGGCAGATTCAGTAGAAGCAGCATCAAAAAGTTTAAAGAACCCAACATTTTTAATTATTGATGAGTTTGTCGACAAAATAATTTCTGGTCAAATGAAGGCAAATCAGTTTTTGAATGCGGACATTACATTCAAAGAAATAGAGACAATCAAGAAAATCTTCAAACAGAAGCTTATAAATATTTATCATTTGCGTGTGGAATATCCTGAGTAACAGCAAGATATTTTTTTATTAAAAAAAAACGTAAAAATTGTTGTGTATAATCAGTTATACTTACTACATTTGCATCCGCTATTTAGAGCAACAGTTCATTGAAGAATTACTGGAGAGGTGCCTGAGTGGCCGAAAGGAGCGGTTTGCTAAATCGTCGTAGGTGGAAACACTTACCCAGGGTTCGAATCCCTGTCTCTCCGCAACAGTATGTTGAGAGACATATTTTTTGATAACCAATTCGGGGTGTAGCGTAGCCCGGTTATCGCGCCGCGTTTGGGACGCGGAGGTCGCAGGTTCGAATCCTGCCACCCCGACAAGAAGCCACTGAGAAATCAGTGGCTTTTTTTGTTTTTATACATTAAAAAAACGGTATTGCCTTTTAAATATAATTACATCTAGAACCTTCATTTGTAATATATCACAATTAAAAAAATACTGTTTTCTCCATAATTTGTTAAACGCCAATAAACTCTTATTTTAATTGATAATTCGGCAATAATTAGCTAAAATTTTGCTATTTTGATTATTAAATATTCTTTACTGCTATAGGATAAGCTATAAAGTTCTAAAGGATGATATTTTAATCGGATTATAATGAAAAGGAAGATACTTTTATTAATTTTTTGTGGCTTACTTAGCTATGTTACCAATGCTCAATTCAACAACTTTAAGTTTGAAAACTTAGATACCGTTGATGGTTTATCGAGCAGTACTTGCTTAACTATTTTTCAAGACTCAGAAGGTTTTATGTGGTTTGGTACTATTGACGGCCTTAATAAGTATAATGGGTATGAGTTTGAAGTGTACAAGTCAATATTAAATGATCAGAATTCAATTAGTAATAATAGAATTAATGCCATTGTAGAAGGGGCAGATGGTAATTTATGGATAGGTACTAACAATGGCTTAAATTACTTTAATAAAAAAACGAATAGTTTTCTTAGGGTAGATCTGTACAAGCAACTTTCCTTATCTAACAATCCACGTAAATTTATAAATGCTTTACTTTTTGATGAAGAAAATAATGCCTTGTGGGTAGCTACCAATAATGGTGTCATAAAAATACTACTGGAAGAGTTTAATGCAGATGTATCTGAATTAAAATTTTACTATTATCTAAATGATGATTCTAACTTAAATTCGTTGGATAATAATATTGTTAATGTAATTCTTAAAGATCAAAACAATGAAATTTGGTTAGGAACCAATGGCGAATATTTAAATAGATATAATGCTGAGCAAGATAATTTTGATCGTGTATTCATTGAGAACACTTCTAACTACGAATTAAACCATATACCCAAGAATATATTTGTTGATGCTGACAATGATTTTTGGATAGGAAATAACCTCTCTAACATTATTCATTGGAATAGGTCCAAGAATACCTTTTCCCATATATCATTTACAGATGAAACGGATATTGCTATTCGTGATATGCATTTAGATAAAGATGGTAATATCTGGGCATCAACAGATGGTTATGGCCTGTTCATTTTAAATAAGACCGAAGAAAAAGTAATTCAGAATTTAGTCAATAACTTTTCCGATTCATTTTCATTACCTAACAATAAACCGTCTAAAATTTATGAAGATTTTAATGGTATTTATTGGATAGGTAGCTATGATAAAGGGGTTAGTAAGTTGGACCCTTCGCAATACGCTTTTGGTCATTATTACTTTCAACCGGGAAACCCATACGGACTAAACGAAAAAATTGTTCAATCTGTTCTCCAAGATTCTAAAGAGCGCCTATGGATAAGTGCTTATAATGGTGGTTTAAATCTATTAAATCAAGAAAACAATACCTTTCAGCATTTTCCACATGACCCCAATAATCGTAACAGTATAAGTTCTAATAGAATTTTGTACACTTTTGAGTCTAAGAATGGGCAAATCTGGGTATGTACTTTAGATGGGGGGGTAAATAGATTTGATCCAGAAAGTTATAATGTTCAACGTTACTTGCACAATGAATCTAACCCCAATACCATAGGTCAAAATTCCGTTTGGTCAGGGGTAGAAGATAATGATAATAGAATATGGCTTGGGTTAAGAACAGAAGGTTTAAGTCTCTTTGATCCTGTATCCAATAAGTTCCATAACTTTAAAAATGTAGCCGGTAAGGAAAATGGACTTGCCAGTAACTTTATATTTTATTTATTCGTCGATTCTAGAAATAGGTTATTTGTTGGCACTTCATTAGGGTTAAACTATATTGATTTAAACCAGTTCAAAGAAAGAATACCTGAAACATTGACCTTTAATGAGATTAAAAAACCGGGTATTGAAGACAACCTTATCAATCATATTTCTGAGGATCATTTAGGAAATATTTGGTTGGGTGCAGATACTGGTATTTATAAATTAGATTCAGATTTTAATGTTCTTAAATCATATACCTCAAAAGAAGGTTTGCCCAATAATTTGGTGGTTGGTGTACAAGAAGATGATAATCACAATTTTTGGATTACAACAAAAAGCGGACTCTCATTTTTAAATACGGAAACAGATCAATTAAAGAACTTTAATATTCATGATGGGTTGCAAGGACCAGAATATCAAAGTAAATCTATTGAGAAAACCAGTGACGGTAGAATTATAATAGGAGGCATAAACGGATTTAATATTTTTCACCCAGATGATATTACATTAAAACCCTCATCACCACTAAAACCTAAGATTACCCAGTTTACATTGAACAATATGCCAGTAGTTGTTGGTGATACGGTCAATGAAAGAATTTTATTAGAAGATAGGGTAGAAGAGTTGGAAAATTTAAAATTGAACTATGATGAAAATTATGTTGCGTTCGATTTTTTGGCACTTCATTTTGAAAACCCAGAAAGGGTACAATATGCCTATAAGTTGCAAGGTCTTGATAACGATTTTGAAACCATTGGCACAAAAAGAGAGGTGAGCTATGCCAACCTAAGTCCGGGGAAATATGGCTTTGAGGTAAAAGCATCTCTAGATGGCAATTGGGAACAAGCTAAGGCAACCATCGTTAATTTTGAAGTTCTTTCGCCACCTTGGAAAACCTGGTGGGCTTATCTACTTTATTCATTGTTTGGTGTATTGCTGTTTTATTTGATAATGAGATATTACACACAAAAAGTACAAGAAGCACAAGAACATGAACTGGATCAGTTGAAACTTCAATTCTTTGTCAATGTTTCCCATGAATTTAGAACACCGTTGACCTTAATAATGAACCCGGTCGATAAAATTTTATCCAATTATTCCTATAATCCGGAAGAGGTGAAGTCTTCAGCTATTTCAATACAGCGCAGTGCACGTAGATTATTGCATTTAGTGAATCAGTTATTGGATTATAGAAAAATGGATGTCGGTATGGCACCCCTTCAGCTCGAAAAAGGAAACATTGTTAAATTTAGTGAAGACATATTTTCACTGTTTGTAGGTCTTGCCAATAAAAAGGAAATTGAATATAGATTTATCTCAGAGTCTGACAGTATCGACTTTTTGTTCGATTTGGATAAGGTTGAAAAAATTATAACCAACCTTATTTCAAATGCCATAAAATTTACCAATGCAGGTGGCGAAATCACCTTTTCAATAAAAAAGGTATCCCAGAAAAAAAGCTCGTCCAAACTATTATTTCTTAAAAAGGAAATGACAGGGGATTTTGTTGAAATAACCGTAACAGATTCGGGAATAGGCTTAGATAAAGAGCAAATTAAAAACATCTTTTCAAGATTTTACCATATAGATGTAACTAAGTCCGGTACGGGAATAGGGCTGAATTTTACGCAGGCTCTGGTGGAAAAACATGGTGGAGAAATTTTTGTGGAAAGTGAATATGGTGTAGGTAGTAAATTTGTGGTGAGATTACCTTTGGATAATAAGTCTACTCCGGTTGAAGTCGAGAATGTAAAAAATGAATTCCTGATCAATTCCATGAAATCTGTAGAATATGAAATGTATATCGCGGATGATGAAAATCTAATTCTGCCAAACCCTAATACTGAAAGTGAAATTGAAAAACCAACTATTTTATTGGTTGAGGATAACAAGGAGCTTCGTCAACACTTAAAGAACGATTTGCAAGACAAATACAAGGTTCTGCAGGCAAAGAATGGGGAAGAGGGCTTAGAAATGGTTAAAAAACGTTACCCAGATTTGGTCATTAGTGATGTTATGATGCCAAAAATGGATGGATTTGAAATGTGCAGGTTGATGAAGACCGAGTTCGAAACTTGTCATATACCTGTCATACTGCTTACGGCTAGAAGTTTGGAAGTAGACAGGGTTAGTGGTTATGATAATGGTGCAGATGCTTACTTATCCAAACCATTTGTTACCAGTGTGCTAAAATCAAGAATTAGAAACCTAATTGAAGCGAAAAAGAGACTTAGAAAACGCTTTTCTGAAATTGGCGGTATTTTCCCATCAAGTGAGGTTACTACCAATAATATGGATGAGGTGTTCTTAGATAAGGCAACAAAGGTAGTATTGGATAATGTTGATGATGAGGATTTTAAGCAAGATGATATATTAAAGGAACTCGGTATAGGTAGGTCACAATTTTATAGAAAGATAAATACCTTAACAGGTAATAATCCTAGTCATTTTATAAGGACAATAAGATTAAGGTATGCTGCAGAACTGTTGGAGAAAAATTGCTATTCTATAAAAGAAGTTACCCATATGTGTGGCTTCAATTCAACGGCTTATTTTAGTAAAACCTTTAGAGAATTATTCAATGTAACCCCAACGGAATATATGGAGGGTAATAAAGGTGAACCAGTAAAAGAGGACAATTAATGTATGGCCATCTAAATTTAAATAGGTCAATAAAAAAGAATGCAATTGTACATATAATATAATTGCATTCTTTTTTTAGCATGCCTACTGGCCAGGTAACTAATTTTTTTATGTGCTATTAATTAAAAAGTACTGACAGCGTATAAGGGCAATCTATAAATGAATTGTATGCTTTTCCATTTCCATAAACCGATTCATGTTTACTTTTTATACTTTATTCAAAGGAAAGTTTCTGCATAAAAAAAGGCAGCAATACATTACGTATTACTGCCTTTAAACTAACTCAACACAATTATCTTAGTAACCAGGATTCTGGTTTAGGTTTTCATTTAAACTTGTTTGCGATGTAGGTATGGGAAATAAGTAGTTATCTCTTGTAAAATTACGTGTAGCAGAAGGTTGAACGATCAACGCTCTTCTTTCGCCCACGCCTGTTTCGGTAACTCCTTCTCCAAAGCCATATCCGCCTGGCGTGTATAGGTCTGGGTTGTTTTCATAAACAGTACCTTCTATAACTGCACCATAAATAGTTTCACCTAGTTCTTCCTCGGCAATACCCCATCTTTTAAGATCATTGAATCTCGTTGCACCTTCGGCATAAAGCTCTATAGTGCGCTCTCTTCTAATTTCGGTTTCAATATCCATATTATTGGTAGCCAAAAAGGAATTTGTTAATGGTGGTAAACCAGCTCTAGCTTTGACCAAGTTGATAGATTCATCCATTTGGGCATCGGTTAGGCTTCCATTCAATTCATATAAAGCTTCTGCGTACATTAAATAAACTTCTGCTAAACGAATAAACGGCATGTCATAAGCTTCAGTTTTTGTAGCTCTGTAGGCTTCATCCGTACCCCATTTCCAACTCATGAATTTAGAGTTGAAATAGCCAAAATTGTTGGTACCGTTCAACAGAACATCTCCGTTTTGAGGAATTTCACCAAGGGTTTTATGGTACGTGAAATAAGCTCTCATTCTGTAATCCCTATTTTGAAATTCATCTGATGTATTTTCATAACCTTGAAATAATGGAGATTGGTCAATTGGCAATCCATCTGAACTTAAGAAAAGGTCCATCATTTTTCTACTAGGCTTAACTCTACCTTCATAAACATGGCTTAAAAGGTCACCGGCCTGTCTAAAGGTGAAATCATATTTGTTATAAAATATGAACTCCTTATTCGTAGCCTTGTCTAAACCTGCTGGGTTAGAACCACCATCTTCTAAGTTGAAAAGGAAGTTAGAACTTAAGTTGTCTAACTCATCATTGTAATCCCATAGTTCAAAGCCACCTTGGTCCATTACGGTTTTGGTAAGTGTAATTACTTCTTGTAAATAAACATCTATGTTAGAAGCATTAAAACCTTCACTACCGGCACCTGTACTTGTACCATCGCCATCGGTAGAAGTACCTACGTATTTCATCCAAGTAGCTTCGTGTAATAAAACATCTGCTTTAAAAGCCATTGCAGCCCATTTACTGATCTTACCTTTATCTTCAGAAGCTATTTCTTGCTCCGTAGGTAAACCTGCGATAGCATCATCTAAATCCGCTAAAATTTGAGCAACAACTTGGTATCTGCTACTGCGAGGAGCGTTTAATTCTTCATCACCAACATCTAAAGGTCTGGTAACCAAAGGAACACCACCAAAACGCTGTACTAAATTAAAATACTGGTACGCTCTGTGAAACTTAGAGGCAGCCACATAAGGAACAATACTTTCTTCACCTTCGTAAGCCTCCGCTCTTTGTAATAAAAGATTGATATCTCTAATAGTAGAGTATGGGGTAGAGTAGTATCCGTCAGATTCAGGAGCTCTAGTATCGCCTCTACTATATATTTGCATATCACTATCTTCGGTATATCCTACCAAATCAGAACCGTGATCAGCATAAATTCCTTGATCATACCTCCACGTCATTAGGTCTGTATAGAATCTGTTAGAGCCGGTTAAAAAATGATCAGCTTCAGTATAGTAAACCTGGTCTGTAATAGATGCAGGTGGATCAAGGTCAATGAATTCGTCTTCACAAGATGTAAAGAAGACCATTAAACATGGTATTATTATATATTTTATTTTTTTCATCTGTATATGATTTTATGATGTATAATCTACTTTTATAATTGTATTAGAGCGATACTTTTAAACCTAATGCCCAAGTACGCATAAAAGGGTATGCACTATTGTTAGAGCTCGCTTGAAACTCTGGATCGTAACCATCTTTAACGCTAGTTAACTCGAACAAATCGTTTCCTGAAAAATAGATACGTAAGTTATTAATAGGTGTATTTCCAATGCTTAAATCTCTAAAGGTATACCCTATGATAAGCGACTTTAATCTCATATATCTATTATTCTGTAAGATATGATCTTTAGAACGGTAGTTCCAAGCAGATAATCCACGTTGAGTGGTCAACCTAGGAAATTCAGCATCTCTATTATCTTCGGTCCAAGTTCTACCTAACCATGTGTTAGATTGATTTTGCCATTCAGCTTGAAAAGGTTGCGCAAAATATCCTGTTCTATAAATGTTATGCTCAAGAGCTCCTTGAAAGAAGGCACTAAGATCAAAGTTCTTATACTTTAAGTCAAAATTGAATCCGTACACATAATGTGGAGCGGCATCTCCACTATAGGTTAAATCTTCGTTATCTAATGTACCATCTCCGTTAGAATCTACAACACGCATATCTCCTGGTCTTAAAGCGTCATTAGATGTTTGTAGCGGTAAAATTCCACCTTCATTTAAGCTAGCATAATAAGCATCAACTTCTGCTTGAGAATCAAAATAACCATCCGTTTCCCATAAGAAGAAAGAGTTGATAGGTCTATTTAAAATATTTCTTCCGCTTTCAGCATCGTTTAAGTTCTCAAAAATTGTTTGAGCACCGTCGTATTGGGTAATCTCATTTCTGGTATCACTCATATTAGCACTAACTGTGAATTCTAAATCGCCAATATTCCCTTGGTATCCTAACATGGCTTCCCAACCATCGGTTTCCAATGTTCCAATATTGGTAAATGGAGTTGCCGTACCTAATACAGATGTTTCAATACCTCTAACCAACATACCTACGTTTTCTTTTTGGTACAAATCAAAAGAACCAAAAACCTTACTGTTGAACAGTCTAAAGTCAACTCCAATTTCCTTGGTTACAATTCTCTCCCAAGTAGTACTGCTACTAAATAAGCTACTAGCAACAGAAGTTGCCTGTTGACCGGCATTTGTTTCTCCAAATACGGTATTGCCAAAACCTACGGTAGATAAGTAACTAAAATCACCAATACCAGAAGTACTACCCAATTCACCGTAACCACCTCTAAGTTTTAAAAAGGAAATTAAGTTGCTTTCTTTTAAGAAGTCTTCTGAACTAATTACCCAACCACCGGAAACACTACCGTAGTTAGACCATTTAGAGCCTTCGGCAAATCTAGAAGATCCATCTCGTCTACCTTGAACCTCTAATAAGTATTTGCTTTTGTAATCATAGTTAATACGGCCAATGTAACCAAAGAAACCCCAAGATGTACCCCCACCAGAAGTGGTCACCAATTGATCTGTAGCTCCTAAATTGATATCATAAACGCCATAATCTACAAAACCGTTTCTTTTAATGGAATATTCGTTTACATCGTTTTTTTCAGCTTCAATAGCTAAAAGTCCAGATATATTGTGATCACCAAATTGGTTTGCGTAGTTTAAGGTGCCCTTGTAGTTCTTATAAGTAATGTTACCATCATTACTGTCAGGACCGGTACCTTCTTGAATAGAGGTAGTGTTATTTATATTGTTAGAGAATTTTCCGCCCCAACTGTAAAGAGGTACGGATACAAAGTAAGATTGATATTCACTATTTTGTCTACTAATGGCATAAGACCCGGTAAAATCTAAATGGTCCGTAAATTTGTATTTTGCCAGTGCGGATATTTTAAACTGCTCTACGGTTTTGTTTTCACGACCACCATCTATTACTTGAGCTACACCATTTCTGTCACCTGTAATAAGGTCACCACCAAAGTTGGCATAATATTGACCATCTGGATTGTAGGTTGGAAAAAGAGGGGCATCATAAGTGGCAGCTTCTCTCCCAAGTCCACCAGAAGGTCCAGAGAATTTGTTGTTGAAATATGTAATATTGGTGTTTACACTAAGTCTATCGCTAATATCAGCGCTATAGTTCATGGAGAAGTTATATCTATCAGAACTATCATCTGCAACTTTTAAACCACCTACGTTGTTATCATAACCAGCGGAAATACGAAAGTTACTCGTCTCGGTACCACCAGAGATACTAATGTTATGTTGGCTAGAATAAGAGTTACCGAACATTTCATCAAATCTAGGGGCGTTACCTAACCAAATATTACCGTTAATGGGTAGGTCATAATATCCTTCATCACCAGAAGCGATTCTATCAAGAGTTTCAAGGTCGTTCCAGAAGAAATATCTTGGTGGCTTACCAGATGCAATATCTTCACGAGCCGCTGCAGCATATAACTGTCCGTACTGTGACATGGTTGGTGTTGGTGGGCGTATACCTATGGTACCTACTCTGGACACCGTGCTGATATCTACAGAAATCTTTCCCTTACCTTTTTTAGTAGTAACCAATATAACACCACCAGCAGCACGAGAACCATATACAGAAGCAGATCCACCTTTTAGTACACTAATACTTTCAATGTCATTAGGGTTCATATCATTAAATGATGATGAGTTTATAGAAGGAATACCGTCAATAACAATTAAAGGTTCTATTCCATTAATAGATGAAGCACCTCTAATTAAGAAGTTGACACCTTCGTCACCTGGTCTAGATGAAGTACGGGTAACAACAAGACCGGGAGTTCTACCTTGAAGGGCAAGAGCGGGACTACCAACAGCCAAATCTTCAAAAGCCTCTGCCTTTACCTGTTCTACAGAACCGGTTAGGGTTTCTTTTTTGGCAGTACCATAACCAACAACAACTACTTCATCTAAAGCAGTAGTGTCCGGTTCTAGAGATACGTTGATTACAGTTTTGGAACCTACGGTAATCTCTTGCTTTAAGAACCCTAAATAGGAAACAACAAGAATGGCATCTGAAGAAGGTACGTTGATAGAATAATTTCCATCAAAATCGGTAACGGTACCTGTTGTTGTGCCTTTAACGACAACGGCAACACCAGGTAGACCCATGCCGTCATCACTACTTACTATAGTACCCGTTATTGTAAGTTGTTGTTCTGAGTTCAACAGGTCAACATCACTATTCAAAGTATTACTAGCCGTAATCGCGAACGCGTGGTTTGTGCACAAAACTACAAACCCAACCAATAAAGGTATCATGGTCTGTAATTTCCATTTAGAAAGTTTGATTAGTTTAATCATAAGATTGTTAATTTAATTAGTTAATTAATGTCGTTTCATCAGTTTCCCGATACAGTAATTATCATATTGATATTTGTTAAGCCAATGTTAATTATAATTGGAGCAAAGGGTTATAAATTATTACTCAATGGTTATAAATTATATTCCTTTTTACTGAAACAGGGGTTAAATCCGTTTTTTGGGCAGGCACAAATTGTCTGAAACACATTTTTTTAACAGTTTTTTTGTTGGTTGTTGATTCAACAGTACAAGCTAAAATTTTTGCATAATAATCTATACCTATTATATAAGTACATATATTAAATTATCAACACTATTATATAATTATTTGATTTACAGTATTTTATTTAAGATTTTAACGCATCTGATTATACGGTTTTAGGCTTGTGTCAAATTTCACTTCACTGTACGGTAATATGTGCGAATTCACTTTTATGAAGTAGAAAGTTGATTTATGGAAATTTCAGAAGGTTTTTATGGAAAAACATAAGGGCTATATGTAAAATGCCAAATATTCTATGATTTATGGGTCATTTTGAACGCTATTTTATAGTGATTGAATGATAGTTTATCTACTTCAAAAGACATTCTTAATAAACTTGTTTAACAGTAATTCATCAGCATTTTTATCAGTGGAATTTTCCATTTCCGAATCATTTCTACTGAATTAAACATTTACAAACTAAGGCAGTTTTTGCCTCATTATTAAGAAAAATATGAATCGATTATTCCTATTACTTTTTGTCTTAACGTTGACTAATTGTTCTAACCAAGAGAAGAATAGCGTTGTTGATACTAAAAAAATATTGTCTCAAAATGTAGAAAAAACAAAAGAAACATTAAAGGTGTTGACTCCAGATCAAGGGTTTGCCAGAAATATACCCAAGGAACAGACCAATTGGGAATTGGTTGGGGTTAAAGATTGGTGTAGCGGATTTTGGCCAGGAGTAATTTGGTATGCTTACGAGGCTTCAGGTGATGAAGAGCTTCGCGAACAAGCAGAGAAATTCACTGCGCCGCTTAAAAGTATAGCATATAGCCCGGCAGAAAATCATGATATTGGTTTTATGTTGTATACCAGTTATGGTAATGGTTATAGATTGACCAATAATGAGGAGTATAAGAATGTACTGCTAGCCGCGGCAGACACTTTAGCTACCCTTTATAACCCTAATGTAGGTTCTATATTATCATGGCCATCACAGACCCAGTTTAGACATAATACCATTATAGATAATATGATGAATTTGGAACTATTGTTCTGGGCGGCAAAAAACGGGGGAAAACAAGATCTTTATAATGTAGCGGAAAGCCATGCTTTGGTAACAATGAAAAACTTGGTAAGAAAAGATAGCGCTATTTATCACGTAGGTTCTTTTGATGAAACTACGGGCGATTTCTTAAAAGGGCAGACCCACCAGGGTTATGCGGATGAATCTATGTGGGCAAGAGGTCAGGCATGGGGTATTTATGGTTTTAGCGTTGCTTATAGAGAAACACACAGAAAAGAATTTTTAGACACGGCAATAAAGGTCTCTGAGCACTATTTAAATAGATTGCCCCAAGATGGTATTCCATATTGGGATTTTGATGATGTAAATATACCAGATGCTCCAAAAGATGCTTCCGCAGCTGCAATTGCTGCATGTGGTTTGTTAGAATTGTCAAAGTATGTACCTAGTGAAGAACTATCTAAAAAATATATAACAGCGGCAAGAAAAACAATTAACCTGTTATCAGAAGCGCCTTATTATAGTGGTGAAACCAATCAAGCCCTATTATTGCATTCAACAGGTCATTTACCTCATGATTCTGAAATAGATATTCCTATTATTTATGCTGATTATTATTTTATGGAGGCATTGCTAAGGTTGCAGAAAATGGATGAAAATTCA
This sequence comes from Maribacter sp. UBA3344, assembly GCF_002362375.1. Taxonomy (NCBI): domain Bacteria; kingdom Pseudomonadati; phylum Bacteroidota; class Flavobacteriia; order Flavobacteriales; family Flavobacteriaceae; genus Maribacter; species Maribacter sp. UBA3344. Next base: position 177,324 of record NZ_DERI01000012.1, read on the forward strand.
TCGCAATTGGCAAAATCATAAGAACTGATCTCTACGATTATCTAGGGTTATACCTCAATATGAAAAAATACTATTGAGGTAATACTTGTATTAAAGTCTTTCTTTTTTGAATTAAGAAATATACGAACATGAATAAAAAAATACTTTTATGGTCCATTACCGCTGCCTTGGCCGGGTTTTTATTTGGCTTTGATGTAGTGGTCATTTCCGGTGCGGATAAAAAATTACAGGAACTATGGCAATCGTCAGATTCTTTTCATGGTTGGGTGGTTATGGGTATGGCACTTTGGGGTACTGTAATTGGAGCTATTTTTGGTGGTAAACCAACAAATAAGTATGGTAGAAAAAAAACCTTGATTGTTATTGGCGTCCTTTTTGCCTTTTCCGCAATTGGGTCTGCATTGGCCAACGACCCTTATATATTTGCACTTTTTAGGTTCATAGGCGGTATTGGTGTAGGAGCTTCTACCATTGCGGCACCTGCGTATATATCTGAAATTGCACCGGCAAATGAAAGGGGGAAATTGGTAGCTATGTACCAATTTAATATTGTGTTTGGAATATTAATAGCCTTTTTATCAAATTACCTATTAAGTGGTAGTGGTGAAAATGATTGGCGATGGATGCTTGGTGTAGAAGCTATACCGGCCATATTGTACATCTTGTTCGCAATGAAATTGCCAAAAAGCCCTAGATGGTTATTATCAAAATCTAGGTTAGAGGAAGCAAAAGAGGTGTTGGCAATAATCAATCCTACTATTAACGTCGATGAACAGCTAAAAGCTATCGAAGGCGCTGATGAAAAGCCAGATGCTTCCGAAACCATTTTTATCAAAAAATATCGTTTTCCCCTTACTTTAGCCTTTTTAATTGCGTTTTTCAATCAATTTTCGGGAATAAATGCCTTTTTATATTATGCGCCTAGAATTTTTGAAGAAGCGGGTTTAGGAGAAAGTACAGCTTTATTAAGCAGTGTAGGTATAGGGGTAACCAATCTTGTTTTTACGCTTTTAGGAGTGTTCTTGATAGATAAATTGGGGAGAAAAACCCTTATGTATTTTGGTTCTGTAGGTTATATAGTTTCTTTGAGCTTAGTGGCTATGGCATTTTTCTTTAACTGGACAGGTATGGCCGTACCCATATTCTTATTCATTTTTATAGCAGCACATGCCGTAGGGCAGGGTGCGGTAATTTGGGTATTCATTTCTGAAATATTTCCAGATCATTTAAGGGCATCCGGTCAATCTTTTGGTAGTGCCACGCATTGGGTTTTGGCTGCATTGATACCCTCATTAATACCCTATTTATTTAGTCATCCATCAATTGGAGCTGGGGCGGTGTTTTTATTTTTTACAGCAATGATGGTTTTACAGTTATTGTTTGTTGCTTTTATGATGCCGGAAACAAAGGGAAAAACTTTAGAGGAACTTCAGAAAATACTATTGAAGAAATAAATTGTAGAAGAATGGGAAACAAGAAATATTTTTTATTGGTTTTGCTATTTCATATGGCCTTATTGGTTTCAGCTTCAAGTGTTGATACATTGATCGTACACAGTAAGGCAATGAACAAGGACATTAAAAATGTAGTCATCACTCCCAATGGATATGGAAAAAAGAATACTCCCTATAAAGTGGTTTATTTATTACATGGTGCTGGCGGTGACTATAAAGCTTGGCTAAAAGTAGCACCAAAGTTAACGGCGTATGCTGATCAATATAATATCATTATTGTTTGCCCAGATGGAGATGTAAAAAGTTGGTATTTGGACAGCCCTATAGACCCTACTTTCAAATATGAGACCTATGTGTCAAAAGAACTGGTCGCTGAAGTGGATGATAAATACAACACTGTTAAAAATGCAAATGCAAGAGCTATAACGGGCTACAGTATGGGTGGTCATGGTGCCTTATACCTAGCTTTTAAACACTATGACGTTTGGGGAGTTGCCGCTAGTATGAGTGGTGGTGTAGATATTAGACCTTACGCCTTAAAATGGGGAATACCAGATCGTTTGGGCAGTTTTGCCGAAAACCCTGAGCATTGGGAGAACAATAGTGTAATCAATTTAGTGCATTTGATCAGTGATAAGAAGTTGGTTTTTCAAGTAGATTGCGGTACTGAAGATTTCTTCTACGAGGATAATAAGAGGTTACACGAAAAATTAATGGAAAGAAAAATTCCGCATGAATATATAGAACGCCCAGGAAAACATAATCCGGACTATTGGAGAAATTCAATTAAGTATCAATTGTTGTTTTTCAACGAGTTTTTTAATAATCATACAACCGACCAATAATGCATTTATACTCAATTATAATAAATAGAACTTCAAAATGCTTACTGCTGGTTTTTGCATTGATTTTGTCATGCTCAAAGGTTCCGGAATATACCGTAACATCACCAAATGGTAAAAATGTATTTACGGTTTTCCCCGGTTATCATAGTGACCATTCTAATGGATTGGGATTTGATATTATGTATGAAGGTAAGCCAGTCTTGCTTCCTTCAGTATTGGAAATTTCTACCAACCATTTTGATTTGAAAGGAGATTGGTCCGTATTGAGAGTCGATGAAAATAATGTTGAAAATAGCTGGACAACAAGGTTTGGTGAATTGAGCGAAGTGCCAGATAATTATCGAGAAATAAAAATCCATCTAAAGAAAGGTAAAACACTTGTAAATTTCATTGCTAGGGCGTATGATGAAGGTGTGGCCTTTGCCTATGAAATTCCTGTACAAGCTGACATCAAGGCCCTGGAATTAGATGAAAATATTTATTATAATTTTGAGAAAGACCATATGATGTGGTCTACTCCAAAGCGAGAAAAAGGAGTTTTAACAGCACAAGGCGAGTATAAAAAAATTCCGTTATCAGAGATAGAAACGGGTATTGAAAGACCTTTGTTAATTGAAATTGATGAAAACCTCAAAATAGCTCTTGCCGAAGCAAATTTGGTAGATTATGCCCGTTTAAGTTTTTCTAAAGGTGCTTCCAATAACAGTGTGCTATCAACTTTAGATGGTAAAATGGAAGAAGAAATTCAGGATACCATCACGGGGGCTTTAATTTCGGAACGTAAGAATGATGTGTTTAAAGTAAATAAGCACCTACCATTTCAATCGCCATGGCGTGTAGTAATGATGGCGAAAAATGAAGGTGAATTATTAGAAAACAATTATATACTTCAAAACTTAAGTGAGCCTAATCAACTAAAAGATGATTCTTGGGTAACCCCGGGAAAGGCATTGAGAGAAGCCACGCTAACAACAGAAGGAGGTATGACGGCGATCGATTTTGTTGCGGAACACAACATGCAATACGTTTTGTTCGATGCTGGTTGGTACGGTAATGAAATGTATGAAGAATCAGACGCTACGACCATAACCTTGGACCCTAAAAGATCCAAAGGTCCGTTCAATATTGAAGCCATCACCAAGTATGCCGATGAGAAAGGAATTGGTATAATCTTATATGTCAATAGAAGGGCTTTAGAAAAGCAATTGGATGATATACTGCCCCTGTATAAAAAATGGGGTATTTCAGGAATTAAATTTGGCTTTGTCCGTGTTGGCGATCAAGAAGCTACTGCTTGGTTGCATAATGCTATCAAAAAGGCATCTGAATATGGATTCATTGTAGATGTACATGATGAATACAGACCTACAGGTTTCTCAAGAACATATCCTAATTTATTGACACAGGAAGGTATTGAGGGTGATGAGGAAAGTCCTACGAATGAGCAGACACTTAACACCATGTTTACAAGAATGTTGGCAGGCGCAGCGGATAATACGGTTTGCTATTATAATAGCAGAGTAAATAAAATGGGCTCGCATGCATCTCAGTTGGCAAAAACTGTTTGTCTATTTAGTCCGCTGCAATTGCTTTATTGGTATGACAAGCCTGCTTCTTCTTTAGAGAAAAATGATGGTCTATGGGGAGATACCAAGCATATAGGCAATGAACCCGAACTGGAATTTTTTGATAATGTACCCACAACGTGGGATGAAACAAAAGTGTTGCATGCCAAGGTAGGGGAGATTGGAGTATTGGCAAGAAGAAAAGGTTCGGAATGGTTTGTAGGCGGAATCAATGGAACGGCTCCTCAGCAATTGGAAATCGATTTCAGTTTTTTAAAAGAAGGGGATACTTATAAGGCAAAATTATATACTGATGATGAAATGGTTGAAACCCGTACAAAAGTAAAAATTGAAGAATTGCAGCTTTCAAGTACAGAAACTTTAGATTTAGAGATAAAACCTAATAACGGATTTACCATGCATATAATTCCGGTTAAGTAAAACGAAAATGAAATTAGGCATACAGAACATATTCCAAAGTATATGGTTGACAATAGCATTTGTTATAGTTGGGGGAATAATGGTATATGGTCAAAAAAGTGTTCATCCTAGAATTTATACAACCGATCAAAACAAAGCCGTTTTTCTTCAAACCATTGAAAATGTTCCATGGAAAAAGGAATTGGTAACACGTAAAAAAGAACGGTTACAAAAGTATATAGCCCTTTGGAAAAATGATAAGGAATGGTTGGTGTCCCGTTTACAAATGAACTGGAAAACCAAGCATGATAAAGTGTATTTAGAAGGCGGTGATTTTTCTCATTCAGAAGGTAAGGCACCTGTGCCCACTGTTCGTTTTTCTGGTACAAGAGATTGGGCAACAGAATATAGATCTCCTTCGTTAGAAAATATAACTCCGTATACGGACAACCCTAAGGGACTGTATTTAGAGCATAAAAAGACGGGTAAAAAGGAATGGGTAGCACCTAAAGAATCTGGTCATATCATTGAAGGTATTAACCGCAAGATCATGTCTTTAGTAGAAGATTCAGCCTTTTTATATTGGGTAACGGGCGATAGGGTATATGCAGATTTTGCTACCCCCGTTTTTGCTACTTACATTGAGGGTATGTACTACAGAGATGCCCCAATAGACATGGCAAATACCAATCAACAATTTCTTTCTGGGCTGGCAACTTTTGAGGTTATCCATGAAAAAGTACTGATACATCTCATTACCACGTACGACTTTTTATATGATCATTTAAAGGCACAGAAAATAAACATTTCAAAAGCAGAAGCTGTGTTTCAAAAATGGGGTGATCAAATTATTAAGAATGGTGTGCCCAATAATAACTGGAATCTTTTTCAAGCACGTTTTCTTACTTATGTGGCCTTGGTTTTAGAACCAAATAGTAATTACAAAAATGGTAAGGGTAGGGAGTATTACTTAGATCATACTTTTAATACATCAACCGAAAGACAAATTTCCATAAAGGAATCATTGTTGGTTTACGATCAAGAAAACGGTATATGGCCAGAGTCTGCATCTTATTCAGTGCATGTAATTACTACCTTATTAAATATTATAACCCTTTTGGACCATTTTACCAATGCCAATGAGTTATCTAATTTTCCTATAGTTGAAAAAGCAGCTTTGGCATCTTTTCAGTATTTGTTTCCTTCTGGGCATACCATTGGATTTGGAGATTCTTCACATAAAAAATTACCTGCTGAAAATTTTGAGTTATTGATTACCAACTATCAGAAATACGGTGCGAACGAAAAACGGAACATAATTGCCAATTTACTGAACGATATGATTGCCGAGGGCGATTATAAAAGGGAAGTTAAAGACTTGTTTCAATTATTTTTCTATGTCAATAATGTGGTGCCAAATGAGGAGGAAAATGAATTTGATCTTCCATTGGTTTCGCCTACATTTTACGCACCAAACGTAAGCTGGTTCAACCAAAGACTGGGTAGTGAAGCAAATGCTATGATGGTTGCCACAACAGGATCTTATGGTAACCATGCGCATAGTAACGGTATATCTATAGAGTTGTTTGCCAAGGGATCAGTACTTGCACCAGATATGGGAAAAGGGTCAAGTTATTGGCACAAAGATCATACAGAATACTATTCCAGAATGCCGGCACATAATACGGTGGTAGTCAATGGTATTTCGGATTATGAACCTATGAGAAGCCATCATCCATTTCATTTGGAAAATAGTTTCCCCAAAACTGGTGAAACCCCAATTTTTGATCAAGTTACTTTTTCTAATGTTTCATTTGTTGAGCCTAAAACCAAGGCTCGGCAATTACGATTTACTTCGTTGATAAAAGGTCCTTCAGGAGCCGGTTATGTCGTTGATGTTTTTAGGTCTAGAAAACCAGGTAGTGATGGGCAAAGGCATGATTATTTTTATCACAACCTTGGGGATGCATTTAAGATCAGTTCAAATGAAGAGGTTTTGAAATTGGAAGATACCGAAGATTTAGGGAGTCATCAAGGTGATTTAAAGGCATATGATTATCTCACCGAAAAAAAGAAGTTGACAACCGCCAAAGCGGTTAGTGCTAATTTCAATTTTACATCAGAAGATGGTACCTCAGATTTAATGGAAGTTTGGGTAAAGGGCAGTGCTGATCAAACACTTTATTCAGCAATGGCGCCCAAGTCTAAAGCGATAACAAGTGGTACTTCTCCAAAAGAATTATTGAACAAACCAATACCAACATTGATCGTTCAACGAAATGCCGAAGCATGGGAGAATCCGTTTGCCATGGTATTTAACCCTTTAGGAACAGATGAAGATAATCCTATTTTAGAAGTTGAATATGCTCAAAAAATAGAAAATAGCACTGCTCAACAGATCCAGGTAAAATTTAAAGATGAGGCAACGCAAGATAACATTGTACTAAATGAAAATGAAAGTGTTATTTATGATCAAGGTAATCTGTATCAAAAAGGATTGTTGTCCATAACGAGAACCGAAGAAAACAAAGCGCAACCTTCTTTTATTTTTCTTTCGGGTATGTACAGGTATGAACATAACAATTGGGGAATTCAGGCATCTGGCGCTCCAGTGACTCTTTCCTTTGACATTAAAGAAAACGAAATAATACTACAGAACGATCAGCCTGTTGTTTTGAATATGCCTAAACCTAAAAACGGTAGTGAGGCAATATTATATATCTATGAAGATAATGAGTTAATTGACACACGCAAAGGACTAAAAAGCTGGGTCAATGATGAGCAATTAGAATTTAGATTATCAAAAGATTATGCAAAAGCTGTTATCAAATTTCAAAGTAGTAATAATGAAAAATAAAAAGCCACATCATATTTTGACTCGCAGCCTCATCGTATTGGTCATTTTCATTGGTGGTTCTTTAACGGCACAGAACAATTGGAGTACAACCATACCTGGAAAGGACTTAAAAGAGTTAGTGTATAAGGTAGTCGATGGCGATACGTTAAAAATGCAGTTATACTCTCCGGATAATTGGAGTACCGCAAAAGCATATCCAACAATTGTATTCTATTTTGGAGGAGGTTGGAATGGTGGTAGCTTAGACCAGTTTAGGGCACAAGCTGGGTATTTTGCTTCAAGGGGCATGGTAACGGTATTGGCAGATTACAGGGTAAAAAGTAGACATGGTACCACACCATATGAATCCGTAAAAGATGCAAAATCTGCAGTTAGGTATTTAAAGGGGAATGCGGCTAATTTGCAAGTAGATACTACAAGTATGGTAACAGCAGGTGGTTCTGCTGGCGGACATTTAGCCGCGGCAGTAGCTTTATTGCCGGGAGTTAATGAAATCACGGACAATTTAGAAATAGATACCAAGGTAAGCGCAGTAATATTGTATAATGCCGTGGTGGACAATGGTCCGGGTGAAGGTGGTTTTCAGCATGAGAGAATGGGTGAAAACTATCTGGATATTTCGCCTATACATCATATAGAAAAAGGTGCTCCGCCTACATTATTGTTTTTAGGTGCTCAAGACCATCTAATTCCGGTTTCTGTGGCAGAAGAGTATAAGTCAAAAATGGATGCGGTAGGTAGTAGATGTGATGTTTTTATTTATGAAGGGCAAGGTCATGGATTCTTTAATCCTAAAGTAAAAACAGCTGAGTATTATAAAAAGACAACTTACGAAGCAGACAAGTTTTTAAATTCTTTAGGTCATATTAAAGGAAAACCAACAATAGAATAACATAAAATTTATGAGAAAATATTGTCTTTTGGTTTTGATTTTAAGTTTTGTGTATTCATGTACCACAGAGCAAAAAACCGTTGATTTATATGTAGATGTCAATGTAAATACTTCTGGTGACGGCAGTATGGACAATCCTTTCACAACAATTTCAAATGCTTTGACCAAAGCGAAAGAAATTAAATCAACTTCTTTGAATACGCATGTAAACGTTAATCTTTTGGAAGGTGAATATTATTTGGATAAACCTATAATGATAGATAGCTCTTTAAGCGGACTTTCCATAATTGGAGCTCATCCGGCTAAGGTAATACTTAAGGGATCTAGAAAACTAGTGGCACAATGGCAGAAGTTCAATGAAAATATCTACGTAACACAAGTGCCCCAAAATTTAAGTTTTGATCAGTTGATCATTGGTGACGAACCACAAATATTGGCGAGATACCCAAATTATGATGAGAATGGAGGGTACTGGCAAGGGCATGCTGCAGATGCTATTGGTAAAGAGAAAGTAGCTACGTGGAAAAATCCCATTGGTGCGTATTTTCATGTATTACATAATGGCAGATGGGGCGGTTTTCATTATAAAATCATAGGATTGAACGAAGATGGTACACCAAAATTGGAGGGCGGGCATCAAAATAACAGACCATCAAGGCCACATGAAGAATACCGTATGGTGGAGAATGTATTTGAAGAGTTAGATGCACCAGGCGAATGGTTTTTAGATAAGGCGAATGCTAAGTTATATTATTATCCTACTACTAAGATCAATTTGGAAAATGCCAAGGTTGAGGTCTCTACCCTAAAAAGTTTGATTCAGGTTATTGGTACGACCAAAAATCCGGTTAAAAATGTTACTATATCAAACATTGGTTTACAGCATACGGAACGCACTTTTATGAAAAAGTATGAGCCATTATTGCGAAGCGATTGGACTATTTATCGCGGAGGAGTAGTGTTCTTTGAAGGCACTGAAAATTGTACCATAACAAATAGTATTCTTAAAGATTTAGGCGGTAATGCCATTCTGGCTAGTAAGTATAATGCTGACTTGAGAATAACCGAAAATCATATCTATGATTGCGGTGGCAGTGCCATTAGTTTTATAGGTGATCCTTCTGCCGTTAGGTCACCGGCTTTTCAATATGGTGAAATAGTCCCATATTCGGAGATGGATACTTTACCCGGTCCAAAAAATGAACTATACCCAAGAAATAGCTTGGTAGAGAATAATTTAATTCATCGTATCGGTAGAACCGAAAAGCAAACAGCGGGTGTACAAATTGCCATGGCTATGGATATCACCATACGTTCCAATAGTATTTATGACGTACCACGGGCAGGTATAAACATTGGTGATGGCACGTGGGGCGGTCACTTAATTGAAAAAAATGATGTTTTCAATACCGTACTGAAGACCAGTGACCATGGGTCTTTTAATTCGTGGGGGCGCGATCGTTTTTGGCACCCTAATAGAAAAGTGATGGATAGCATGACCTTAGAGCACCCCAAAATGTATACTTGGGATGCCATAAAAACAACGACCATTCGCCAAAATAGATTTAGATGTGATCACGGTTGGGACATTGATCTGGACGATGGATCTTCCAATTATCATATTTACAATAATCTCTGTTTAAATAATGGTATTAAGCTCAGAGAAGGCTTTGAGCGAGTTGTAGAGAACAATATTCTGGTAAACAACTCACTGCATCCGCATGTATGGTTTGCCAATAGTTTAGATGTATTTAAACACAACATTGTTGCCAAAGCATATCAAGATGTAGGTTTAAAGGGCTGGGGAGATGATTTGGACTATAATTTATTTTCTAATGAAGAAAGTATGATGAAATCTCAAATTTATAGTAGGGATATTCATAGTACTTATGGTGATCCACAATTTAAAGATCCCTCAATCTTGGATTTTACCGTAACTGCGGATTCTTTAGCATCGACAATAGGGTTTAAAAATTTTCCAATGAATGGGTTTGGAGTACAAATTCCCGCATTAAAGAAACAGGCGAAGACTCCTACAGTTCCTGTTCTTAATTCCAATAACACGTTGGAGGAAGATAAGAGTCCTACTGTAGAATGGCTTCGTAACAGCTTAAAAAGTGTAGATTCTGAACAAGAGCAATCTGCTTACGGATTAAATTCTGCGGCAGGAGTGATCGTTTTAGGGGTTTGGAACAAGAGTCCCGCGGTACAGAATAACGGACTCAAAAAAGGAGACGTGATCATTGCGGTAGAGGGGAAACCTATTTCAACCGTAAAAGATTTTTTCATCATGAACCAAAACCATCAAAATAAAGGCAGATTAGAGGTAGTGGTCATGCGTAATCAATCAGAGAAAAAACTAACAATTCAAACAAAATAATAATCAAATTAAGTAAACAACAACGACATGAAGAAATTAACTAAAATACTAACGGCATTTGTACTGGTAGCTAGTATGAATACTGGTTGTGCACAAACCAAAAAAGTGGTGCAATTATCTGATGATGAACGAATGGAATGGTGGCGTGATGCCAAATTCGGTATGTTCATACATTGGGGTGCATACTCAATAATTGGAGGGGAAAGAGGAGAGAAAATTGCAGGTGGTGGCGCAGAATGGGCTATGGATAAATTAGATTATACCATAGAAGAGTATGAGAAGTTTCCGGCAATGTTCAACCCAGAATTGTTCAATGCCGATGACTGGGTGAAAATGGCGAAAGATGCCGGTATGAAATACATTGTTATCACTTCTAAACATCATGATGGTTTTGGTTTGTGGGATTCAAAAGTATCGGATTATGATATTATGGATGCCTCACCATTTAAACGTGATATTATTAGGGAACTAGCGGAAGCTTCAAGAAAGCAAGGCATTAGATTTGGTGTATATCATTCCATAGTAGATTGGCATCATCCTCAAGCACAAGGCAATTTATTTCCAAACTATAATGCAGGTCAAAAAGACCAGACCGTGGTTAATCCAGAGTTTCCTCAATACTATAAAAATTACCTAAAGCCACAGGTAAAGGAATTGCTTACCAATTACGGCGATATTGATATTGTTTGGTTTGATGGTGATTGGATCGCAGATTATACAACGGAAATGGGTAAGGATATGTACGGATTTATTCGCGAAATGCAACCCAATACCATAATAAACAATAGAGTGGACAAAGGACGAAAAGGTATGGAAGGCATGGATCGTGAAGGTAATTTTGCAGGCGATTTTGGTACACCTGAACAAGAGATACCAGCAACCGGTATTGCTGAAGATTGGGAAGCTTGTATGACCATGAACGGTACATGGGGCTACAAACCAGACGATACCAAATGGAAAAGTAGTGAAGATCTTATTCAAAAATTAGTAGATATCGTATCAAAAGGGGGCAACTTCTTATTAAATATTGGTCCTGATGGTTACGGTAGGTTTCCATCACAAAGTATTAGACGGTTAAAAGCATTGGGTGAGTGGACAGATGCCAATGGCGAGGCAGTTTATGGGGCAAAAGCCAGTCCATTTGATATGCCAGAGTGGGGTAGGTATACCTCAAAAGATGGCGTTATTTACGCACACATTTTCAATTGGCCAGAAGATGGAAAGTTGAAGTTGAACAAGGCGATTAAGCTTAAGAACGCTTCTATGTTGACGAATGCAGCAACATTAAAGACTCAATCTACCGCAGACGGTATAGTTGTAGAGTTGCCAACAGAAAAACCTGATTCAGAGGTAATGGTTTTAAAACTAGAAATATAGGTAATTTATTTAAACGGATCATTGATCTAAATGGTGTTTAAAAAGCTAGAATTAGATGACATAAGGGTTATGTTAAGATGAAATCAAGAATTGTATTTGGGGTTAGTCTAATTTTCCTGTTTTTAGGATGTACTAACCCTACAACACCAGAATTTGATATTAAAAATGGACTTATGTCCGTTGAGGCATTTGTGTCCAATTTTGAGAAATCATCTTATGCCAAAATTTACAGGTTAAATGAGTTTAATGCCGGTTTAAATAGTTATGTAAATGTCTTTGAAGAAAAAGCAGAGGTAAGGTTCATTAACAGTAGCACCAATGAAGAAGTGGTTTTAGTTGAAGATGTAGAAAATGAAATTTACTTGCCGCCGCTAGATTTTGTTGCGTTAGAAGGTGATACTTGGCAGTTATACGTAAGGTTGCAAAATGGTACAGAATATACATCTACACCAGAAACAATGTCCAATGTTGTACCTATTGTAAACTCAACCGTAGCATATGATAAAGAGCTTGAGTTTGTGGCTAGTGAAGGCAAATTTGTGCCCGGCCACCAAATTACTTTGAACGTAACTGATCCTTCAATAAAAGGTAATTATTACTATTGGACATATAAAACCTTTGAAAAGAATACTATTTGTGTTTTTTGTCCAGAGTATAATTTTTTTAGGGAAGGTATGTGTGTTGAATATACAGATCCGGAGAGGGCACAAAATGTTCCGCCATATTTTACCTATTTCTGTGAATCTGATTGTTGGCAAATACGCTATAATAATCGGGTCAATATCTTGGCAGATGAATTTATAAACGGTAGTACATTTGAGTTACCGGTAGCAAATTTGCTTTTATATAATAAGAGTAAGATTTTAATAGAGCTTCAACAGTATTCAATTTCTGCTTCAGCCTATAAATACTTTTCGGTTTTAAAGGATATTGTTGATGACAGTAATGGGTTAAATGCTCCACCTCCAGCGGCATTATTAGGAAACATCATTAACCCAAACGATGAAGAAGAGGTTGTTTTAGGAAGGTTTACGGTTGCGGCAGCATCGTTGAATAGAATTCTTTTGAGTCGTGACGGAATTGAAGAAAACGAATTGGAACCTTCAATTATTCCTTTACCCGAAAGCGCTCCAATACCGGAGGAACGTAGGGTATATGAAGCACCTTGTTATGAAGAGTCTCGTTATTTGACCTATACGGAACCAGAAGGATGGAATTAGATTCTAAAATCTATTTAAAAATAACTGAAGTATGAAAATAACTTTTTCATATCTACTGTTTTTAGTACTGTACATCACAAGTATCAATGTGTATGGTCAAGATTTTGATCTAACTATAAAATTAAAGAACAGCCTTACCAATGAACCTTTGCCTAATGCAAATATTTTTATCATGCCCTGTTCTTGCGGAGGAGCATCAAACGAAAATGGTGAGTTAACCATCAAATTAAAACAAGGTGAATATACGGTAAGAACCTCTTATGTAGGCTTTAATGAAAACTTACAGAATATAGTACTGGAAGAAGATACGATCTTGGAAGTCTTTCTTGAAGAAGAAAATGAAGTATTGTCGGAAGTTGTGGTAAGGGCGAAAAAAAGAAACGAATTATTGGAATCACCACAAATGGGTGTATTGCAGTTAAACGCTCAAGAGATAAAAAAAATGCCTGCGGCTTTAGGTGAATTTGATGTTTTAAGAAGCGTAACCCTAATGCCGGGAGTAAATAATTCAGGGGAAATAAGTAATGGAATTTCGGTGAGAGGAGGGTCTTTAGATCAAAATTTATTGTTGTATGATTATGCACCGGTATTTAATCCTACTCATTTATTCGGTCTATTTTCTGTTTTCACGCCCGATGCCCTTTCCTCTGTGGATATTTACAGAGCTAATATTCCTGCAAGATATGGCGGTAGGTCAACGTCCGTATTGGATATAAAAGTGAGAAATCCGTATGTAGATAAGTTTAAATTATCTGGAGGGGTAGGTTTGGTATCTAGTAGACTAACCGTTGAAACACCACTAGTTAAAGATAAATTAATGGTCATGGCTGGCATACGTGCCGGATTATCGGATTTTTTACTACCCATATTCTCAGAACGCTTAAAGAATACAAAAGCTAGGTTTTATGATAGTACCATGAAGCTTTTATACTTACCTACAGAGAAAGATCAAATTTCATTCACGGGTTTCTATAGTAAAGATTTTTATCAACTTGATTTAATTACTAAGGTGGAAAACATCAATGCTGAAAATAATCAGTATGATTTTAAAACGTTGAACGGTACACTTAATTGGTCACATACCTTCAATGAAAAGGTAAGTTTAAAAACCATTTTTGTTGCAAGTAATTATTCGCCAAAAAACATTTTTCCAGAATTGGAGAACACCAATGAAATAGAATATAAATCTGGAATACATTATTTAAGCCTAATTTCTGAAGTATCTAAAAAGGTCTCTGATAAGCTGGATTATTATACGGGTGTACAACTAAATAATTATAAGATCAATCCAGGAGAATTGGATCCTGGTTTATCAAACGGCGTATTACCCGTAAATCTTCTTGAAGAAAACAGTTATGAACTATCGGGCTATGCTAATGCGAATTGGAAACCTAAACGTAATTTGACATTATCTGCAGGATTACGCTACAACTATTTTCAGTTTAATGGACCGTATGTTCTTAATAATTACGATGAAGCAGGGGAAGTGGTCTTAGAAAGTAATTTTATAGAGAAAGGTAAAAAAGTAAAGTCATACAATAATCTAGAACCTAGATTGGGTGTTAATTTTAAGATTGATGAAAATACTTCTGTCAAAGCAAGCTACGCAAATGCAAATCAGTATTTACAGAATGTGTACAACAGTACAACGCCCTTACCAACATCTAGATGGAAAACTTCAGATAGTTTTATAAAACCACAAAGTAGTAATGCTTATGGACTTGGAGTATATAAAGACCTGAAAAATAATGAAATTGAGGTAGGTGTAGAAGGTTATTTTCGAAGTTCTAAAAACAATTTGACCTATAGGCCAGGAGCAGATTTCTTTTTGGCAGAATCTATAGAGCAAAGTGTAGCCCAAGTAGAAGGAAAAGCATATGGTGTAGAACTGAGTTTTAAAAAAAAGGTGGGCAATGTAAACGGATGGTTAAATTATACATGGTCTAGAAGTTTGTTAAGGTCAGATGAGGAGAATCTTTCAAACAGGATCAATAATAATAATTGGTTTAGTTCAGATTTTGATAGACCTCATATAATTAATGCTTCGGTCAATATCATTGCTGACAAGTATAATACGGTAAGTTTTAATTTTACGGGACAGACCGGTAGACCATATACCATTGCAAATGGGGTCTTTGAGTTTGAAGATATTAATGTTCCTATATTTTTGGAACGTAATAATGATCGGTTGCCAACGTACCATCGTTTAGATTTTTCATGGAAGGTATCTTATAGTAAAAAGAAGAATCCACGCTGGGTGGGAGATTGGACGTTTACCGTTTATAATGTCTACGGAAGAAAAAACGCGTATAGTAGATTCTACTCACAGCGAGATGGTAATTTAGATAAGGATTTTTTCGGGGGATTTCCTTTAGGCTCTTACCAGTTAGAAGTATCCAACAGTCCAATTTTGGCACTAACCTATAACTTTACTTTTCTGTAGAAAATAGCATGTACTTTGACGGTACTGCTATAACGTACCCTATCTATTTGTTTACAATTAAATATATCTCCGGTTTGCAATATTCCCTGAATTGCAATGAATTAAAGGTTGCGCATCATAATTTATACACATTGAACTATGATTTAAGCCATTTTTAAGTAAAAAAAGTAACATTGCTATGGCTATAAGAATAGGGCTTGTAGTTGATCATAAACAACAAGGTTGTAAGAATTTTTTAATGCGAATATGGAAGAACGTAAACGACATATAGTATATGCACTTATTTTGGTTTTATCACTCATCATTTTAAATTCCTGTACGGGTCAAGAAAAGACTAAAGTTAAAAAATTGGATATCAAAGCTTATTTGGATCTTGCAGATAAAGACACTATTTATCCTACTGACAAGCAATTGGCAATGCTTAAAGAAATAATGCCAAGAGAAGCATTTCAGCCAGCACCTAAAATATCGAATAGGGAGTATTGGAAAGGTATTTCAGAAACGAGCTCAGGTAAAGAATATTTGACGAAGGCATTGGAGCTTTTAGATAAAAAACCCGAAGTACCCATTACGGACAGTATTTATAGACTTGCCAATAAAGAAGGTAACCGGGGTATTTACAAACCAAGGTATTACAGAACTATGGATCGTTTAGAACGCTTTATTCTTGCAGAATGTCTGGAGAACGAAGGACGTTTTTTACCACAGATCAAGACGTATAGCAAAGCTATAATGAGTATGAAATCATGGTTGCACCCTAATCATGATGATGATAAAAACGGAGTTTTAGAAGGTAGGCGAATATCCATTGACTTGGGTGCACGAAAATTTGGGGGTGTACTGGCATTGGCTGAAAATTTGTTGGAAGATAAATTGCCAAAGTCATTACAAGATGAAATTCATAAACAGTTGCAAAGGCGTATTACGGATTCTTATTTAAAAAGTACAAAGTATTTAGATGAGAATAATAAGTGGATAAAGAGTACCAGTAATTGGAATTCCGTTTGTACCAGTGGCACGGTGTTGACCACGATTACCAGTTCAGAAAGTTATGAGAAGCGTTTGGCAACTGTAGGTGCTGCGCTTAATAGCATGGCGTATTATTTAAGCGGTTTTGGTGATGATGGGTATTGTTCAGAAGGTTTGGGATATTGGGGTTATGGCTTTGGGCATTATTTGTATTTGGCTCAAATATTACATGATTATACCAATGGAAGTATAGATTTATTTACTTTCAATAATGCTGAAAAAATGGAGAATGTTGGCAATTTTCCGGAAGGATTTGAAATTCAGAAGAATGTTTGTTCTCCGTTTTCAGATGGGGTTTCATCCATCTCAAGAAAGGGTAGTAATTTCGCCGATGTTTTATCTGCAAAGCATTACGGTGCCATTCCACCGACCGAAATAAGAATGGAGGAAGCAGCAGAGCAATTGATCGCTTGGCAATACCCGGAAATGTTTCAAGTTGTTGAAAAATCGAAGTCATCGGAATTACCTGATCATACATACTTCAATGATTTTGGAATGGTCATTTCAAGGGGAAAACAGGAAATTCCATTTTCAATTGCCCTAAAAGCAGGTCATAATGCCGAAAATCACAATCATAGTGATGTGGGTACGTATAGCCTGGTATTGAACGATGAAATTATAGCAGGAGACATAGGTGCGCCATCATATAGGGCAGGATCTTTTTCTCCGGATAATAAAGCCAGAAGTTCTTGGGGGCATCCCGTACCTATGGTCAACAACACCTTACAGTCTAACGGAATTGAATTTAAGGGAATTATTACGGAAACAGATTTCAGTGATCAAATAGATAAGGTGGTTATGGATATTTTACCTGCCTATGAATTACCAATGTTAAAAACCTTGGAAAGGACGGTAACAAATAATAAGTCTGGTAAAGGAACTATTATAATTGAAGATCATTTTGTAGCAACGGAGCCTGTTAGTTTTGGATCAGCAATAATGACTTTAAACGAGTATGAACTTGTAGATGGTAAAACCGTTATTTTAAAGACAGCCAACCAGCAAGTAAAAGCCGAGATTAAGGGCAAAGATTTTGAATTTCACATTAAAGATGAAAAAGTACCAGTGGAACATTTAAGGGAAGGCGGTCCTGCATATAAAATTGGAATAGAGTTTACTGAACCTAGTGTTGAGGGAATTCTGACCATCAAATTTACACCAATATCATAATGCGAAATAGACTTTTAGTGATTTGCTGTTTACTCGTTTCTATAGTTCATAGCCAAAACAATATTTTAGATAAATTGGGTGTAGCACCAGTTGAAGGCGGACTCATTATGGAAGATTATTGGGTTTGGGGAAGTTCTGTGATAAAGGGAGAAGATGGAAAATATCATATGTATGCTTCAAGATGGCCAAAATATTTAAAGTTTCATCCTGGGTGGATGATCGCTTCTGAAATTGTACATGCCGTTTCAGATTCAGCTGAAGGTCCTTATGAATTTAAAGATGTTGCGCTTGGAGCTAGGGGTGCACAGTATTGGGATGGTAGGTCTTGCCATAATCCAAAGATTGTGAAATATAAAGAGCATTATTTGCTCTATTATATGGGCTCTACCCATCCGTTTGAAGAGTTGACAGAAGAAAATTCAGATGCGCTAACATTAAATAGCAAATGGTGCATATCCGGTAGATGGGGTAAAAGGGTTGGTTTAGCCACTTCTAAGAGTCCAAATGGACCATGGAAACGGTTAGACACTCCAATTTTAGATGTAAAACCAGATTCTTTTTACAGCTATATTACTTCAAATCCTTCGCCATTGATTAAAAAAGATGGTTCTGTGGTATTGTTATTTAAAGGTCGAAGCTATAGAGAAGATAAAATTACGCACACTGACCAATTTATAGGTGTGGCTACGGCAGATTCTTTTGACGGTAAATATAGCGTTGTTGGTAATGAACCACTTTTCTCGGCAGATAAATTTGGGGAAGTAGAAGACCCACACATATGGAGCGATGATAATGGTTTTCATATGATAGCGAAAGATATGACAGGTGCAATTACAGATGGGTATCATGGTGGAGTGCTAGCACATTCTAAAGATGGAATTCAATGGGCATTGGATAAAAATCCCTTGGCATATACCAGAGAAGTAATATGGAATAACGGACAAACTATTGAGCAAGGTCAGTTGGAAAGACCGTTTGTTTTAGTTGAAGATGGAGAGCCAACCCATATTTTCTTTGCCACAATGGATGGTCCAGGAGGATTTGGTAATGGTACCAAAACATGGAATATGGTAATACCACTAACAGATAATAAATAATACACACATGAAATTAATAGGTAAGGTTCTATTTCTATTATCGGTTTTTTCGATAACAACGTCGTTTATGATTTATGTTGTAGATAACCAACAGGAGGTCATAGAAGTACAAACACTTTCTGAATTCAAAAAGTACTTGAATAAGGACAATGTAAAGGTAAAACTGGCAGCAGGCAATTATCAGATAGATGATGCTAAGAAAATTAGGTTTATGGAGTTTACAGGTAATAACAGCTACTTTGACCTTACTGGGGCAAGATTTATGGTCGATACAAAATTGTTTAGTCGTAATGATCTAGAATCTAGTAATGATGGTAATGACATGTATTGTGCCATTGAGGTTTCTGGTACAAATGTCACGCTTGTAGGTTTGTATATTGAAACCTATGGAGATACACCAGGTAAGCAGAGCAAGAATAAAATATTCAATGTAGTTGGTGATGATGTTACCCTTAAAGATATAGAAATCCGTACGGCAGGATCTAGTCCATGGGGCTATGGAAGTTTATATGGTTTAGGTGGGGGTGATGTTCGAAAAATGAACGGTATTCGTGTAGGTTATCCCGCAAAAAATGCAAAATTAATAGGTTGTAAAGTCCATATGAGAGCCATGGGGCATGCCATTTTTTTACAAGGTGCAGAGAATACGTTGATAGAAGATTGCCATGTAGACGGTTTACTTAGAACAACAAATGCCATTCTTAAGGAAACTTCAGGTTATCTTTTTGATAGGGATTTTTACGCATTAAAGCCAAAACATGAACATAAACCCGGTTATGTTGAAGGAACCATTATTGGTAGAGATGGCAAAATTCTGCCAAATGAGATTATTTCTTTAAGCGAAGACGGAATCCGAATGTATCCGGAATACAACGGTCATAAAACTTTGAATACAACAGTGAAAAATTGTACGGTTACGCAAATGCGAAGAGGTATTTGCACGGGTTTAAGCACATCTGGCGATAAAATTATTGATTGTGTGGTACGCAATTGCGTAGCTACCGGATATAACATAGGTAATGCAGATACAGTAATTAATTGCAGTGCAGATGCAAAATATGCAGAAGCATTTTGCGTACCCTATACAGATGCCAAAGGGGCTTATGTAGAAATGAATATTTTAGATAGCAGAAATGGCTTGGCCAATAATCTATTGGCGAAAATTAATGGTACGGGGCATGAAGTAATAATTAAAATGGCAGACCCAGCTTATATACCAGAAAATTTAGAGATAAAATTATCGGTTTGGGAGGGCTATGGCAACTTCAATAAAAATGCGGTCATGCATGCCACTGATATTAAATTAGAGAATGAAACTACAGCGAAAGTGCTTTTATTTCCTGGTACCAAAAATCCCGAAATAAAAAGTGAAGGTGAAGTGGTTAAGGTTTCAAAATCCAAATAAAATCCAATGATGTTTACAATTATAAAAAGGCTGAAAATTAAAAGTAGAGCAGTAATATGTACCTATGTTCTAATAGGATGTATCTCAATATCTTTTGCCCAGAGTACTGAAAAGATACCTCTACCGACCAATTTAGAACAAGGCTATCCAAGGTTGTATATTACTCAAGATGAGAAAAAAGACCTTCAAAAAACCATTAAAAAAGAAACTTGGGCAAAAGAGGTGTTACAGGGCATTCATGATCGAATTGATACTCATGTAAAGCGCCATCAATCAGATCCGGAGTGGATGGTTTCAAGACTGCAAATGCATTGGAAAACCAAGGCGGCCAACATTTATGTAAATGGGGTAAATTATTCACATGCCGATGGTGAAGCACCAGTGCCTACGGTTCGTTTTGTAGGTGCAAGAGATTATACCACTCCCTATGGTAAACCTGATTTAGAAGATATTCTGCCTTATATGGATGACCCAAGGGGATTGTATTTGCCCAATAGAAGTAAAGAGGGCAAACCATTTGAGTGGGTACACCCTGCTAAGACCGGTAGGATTATCTACTCGATAAACGAAGAAATAATAGGTCTTGCACGTGATGCCGCCTTCATCAATTGGTTAGAAAATGAAGAGGAGTATGCTAAATTCTCCTTCGATGTTTTTCATAAATATATGGAGGGCATGTCATATAGAAGTGAGCCCATAGATTTGTTGAACGGTCACATACAGACCCTTGTTGGTTTTACTAATTTTCAGGTGATACATGAGAATGTTCTAATTGAAATAGCTGAACTCTATGATTTTTTACATCCGTATATAGAAGCAAAATATCCGCAGCATATTGCCATGTACGATAAAACCATAAAACGTTGGACAGACCAGATCATTAAGAACGGTGTACCGCAGAATAATTGGAATTTACACCAAGCAAAAATCATATTGAAAGCTGCAATGGTTTTACAAGATGACCGGTTTTATGAAGACAAAAAAGGCAGGGAATATTACATAGATTATATATTGAACGTAACCTCTGCACGTCAATGGTCATTGACCAAATTTATGGATTATGGTTATGATAAGGAAAATGGAGTTTGGGCAGAATGTCCTGGGTATTCTATGGGTGTCACCAAAGATTTAACGCACTTTGTGGAAGACTTCAATAATACGTTTGATCATAATATTTTACCATACATGCCCATAATGGAAGATGCGGTAAAAATGCTGCCACAATATCTATTTCCTAATGGGCAAACGGTTGCCTTTGGTGATAGTTTTTATGGTCCGCTGAGTTCAGAACCAATGAACGATATGATCCGTATTGCCCAGAAAAATAATAATGTAGAGCTAGAAGAGGAATTTACGGCAATGTATCGCTTATTTGCAGATAATGAAGCAGGGCAAAAGAAAAAGCCAAGAGCCGATATAAGTTCGTTCTTTGCCAGTAAACCGTTAGAAATCAATCCGAAATACAAAAAAGGAAATTTGGACGATTATGTTACCCAAACCTTTTACGCTCCTAATGTAAGTTGGCACGTACAACGCATGGGTAAGGGCAAAAACGGAATGATGGTTTCTTTAAATGCATCACTGGGAAATCACATGCATGCAAATGGAATTAACATGGAATTGTACGGAAAAGGATTGGTACAAGGTTCTGATCCAGGTAAAGGTGCTGGCTATTTACAACCGGTGTATTTGGAGTTTTATTCTCAATTTCCGGCACACAATACGGTCATGGTAGATGGTGTATCATCCTATACCGAAATGCTCAGCTATCATGCATTTGATTTGATGGGACAATACCCAATTTCAGGACAGAAAGAGGGGTATTACAAAGATATTACCTATTCTGATGTCTATTTCTTGGAGCCCGAAACGCGAAGCGACCAATCACGTTTGGTAAGCATCGTAAAAACAGGTGAGGAAACAGGATATTACGTTGATATTTTTCGCTCGAAGAAGCAACGCAAGGGTGATAAATTTCATGACTATTACTACCATAATTTGGGTCAGACCATGAAGGTGATGGATGCGGATGGAAACCCCTTAACACTTTTACCCAGTGAGGAAATGGGCTTTGCGGGAGGACATTTGTACGCGTTAGATTATATGTGGGATAAAAAATCCGTAAAGTTAGAAGACGACTATCAAGCCGAATGGAAAATAGATATGCCAGATGGTGAAGATGATATTTTCATGAACCTTTGGATGAAAGGTACAGAAGGTCGTGAGGTATTCTCCATTAAATCACCACCTAATAAAGGATTTAAGGGTAACCACGGTTTACCATATGATGTAGATAAAGCCCCTTATTTAACGTTGACGGCAAGACAACATGGCGAGGCTTGGGAGCATCCATTTGTGTCGGTATATGAACCTTTTACGTCTTCTAAAGGAAAAAGTATAGAGAAGATTTCAAGTTTTGAAGACCAAAATAACAGTAAAGGTTTTGTTGGATTAAATATTACACATACGTCTGGAAGAAAAGATTTGGTGTTCTCTACGGTCAATAATCAAACAGCAACTTATGGTGAAGTAAGTACAAATGCTACGTATGCATTGATTGGTACTGAGAAAAATGAGAATGTAGTCCTATTTATGGGCAATGGTACACAATTGAAAACAAAAGATTTCGTGATTGCTTCAGTTGAAAAAGGTAATGTGGTTTTAGAACTGAAAGATGGTAAACTGTATTTACATAATGAAGTTCCTGTGAAAATATTGATTGAAGGCGTTGCAAATGACTACCCAGTAGGTCCTTATCGTTTAATAAAGTAAAATAGTTATGTTGCTAGGCTAGTCAAGAGTGAAGAATAGCTCATTTTCAGGAAAAATAATACTCATGAAAAGTTCACAAAAACAGATTTTTATTTTTTGCGTTGCACTAATGACAATGTTGCATAGTTACGGTCAAGAAGCAAAACCACCTAATATTATTTTCTTGATGACAGATGATCAAAGGTGGGACAATTTAGGGTGTTACGGCAAACCCGAATTTAATACACCCAATATTGATAAGTTGGCAAGTTCTGCTGTGGTTTTTGATAAAGCATACCAAGCCGTAGCAATTTGTATGCCCAGTAGGGTCACCATGATAACAGGTCGTTTTAATTCTAATCACAAAGTAGGTTTTGTTGCACCGACCGATTATACCTTATCTCAAAACGATTTTAATAATGGATATCCTGCCATTCTAAAAAGAGCAGGATATCGTACCGGATTTATTGGAAAAGTTGGTTTTACGGTAACCAAAGAAGCACAAAGACCAAGTATGCCTAAAGAACAATTCTATAAGCGGAATATGGAAACTGTTTTCGATTTTTTTGCGGGTAGCCAAGAACATGATAGAAATGGGGTAGTCATATGGCCGGAAAATGATGAGGGTTTACAGGAAATATATAGAAAAGAAAGAATTAATTCTGGCAGGACCTTAAGAACGGGAGCGGCAATGTTACGCTTTATAGAAACCCAACCTAAGAATCAGCCCTTTTGCCTATCTGTCAGTTTTTATGCCGTAAAACATGATAGGGATAAGGATATGTACATGCCTCATCATGAGCAGTTTAAGAGTAGGGAAATGTCTGTTCCAGATAATTGGGTAGAAGGCGGTAATGAGGAATTGCCCGTAGTTGTTAAAGAAAATGCTCGTGGTGTACGTTTGCACAAACAAAGATCGTCTACTTCAGAGTTACAACAAAAGTTAGTTCGTCGTTTTGCAACACAAGGGTATAGTGTAGATGATCAAGTTGGTCTATTGGTGGCAAAGTTAAAGGAGAAGGGGATATTAGATAATACAATTATCATTTATACTAGTGATAATGGTCGTTTTCAAGGCTCTCATGGTCTTTTTGATAAATGTTTATTATATGAAGAATCGGTAAAAGCACCTTTAATTGTATATGATGGTAGGGTGCCTGAAACAGAACGTGGATTTCGGGAAAATGCCCTTGTATCATCTGTAGATATTGCTCCTACTATTTTATCGCTTGCAGGAATAACTGCTCCTAAAAGTATGCAGGGAAGAGATTTTAGTAAACTCTTGAATAAGACTCAAGAGATGTCTCAATGGAGAAATGCCGTTTTTATGGAAGACCTTTTTATTGAGGAATTGTTTCACCAACGTTACAATGAAAATATTGATGAAATAAATCAAGATTTGATAAACGCTAACAGATCTTACCGCAGCCGTGGCATAAGAACTGGCCGCTACAAATATTTTGTTTATTATGAACATGATCCAATTATTGAGGAATTGTATGATGTGGAGAATGACCCTTTTGAACAAAATAATCTAGCGAATAATGATGAATATACTATTGTGCTACAACAATTAAGAAAACAAACAGAAAAAATGTATTTAGAGACACTTCATTAAGTAGTAGAATAAAAAGGACATTTTCTATGGCAATTAATTTATAAAGAATGAAAGCAAACTATAGGGTAATTCTATTCTTGATACTTTTTACGGGATTAGAATGCAGTTACGCACAACAAGCAAATACTTTAAAACTATGGTATACGGCACCAGCGGCAGATTGGAATGAAGCTTTGCCAATTGGTAACGGTCGTTTGGCGGCTATGGTTTTTGGGAATCCTATTACCGAGAATATTCAATTGAACGAAAGTACCTTATGGGCTGGCGGTCCGCACCGTAATGATAATCCAAGGGCAAAAGAATCTTTGTCCAATATACGACAACTCATTTTTGAAGAAGACTATGATCAAGCTCACGGTATCGCTAATCGCGATTTTATTTCAAAAACCTCTCATGGCATGCCCTATGAAACGGTGGGGAATTTAAGGTTGAATTTTAAAGATCAAGAAAATTACACCAATTACTATAGGGAATTGGATATTGAAAATGCAGTGAATACCATCATGTATTCGGTAAATGGTGTGGAATTTAAAAGAGAAGTTTTTACCTCTTTTACGGATGAGGTCATTGTAATGAGTTTAACAGCCAATAAAGAAGCTCAAATTAGTTTTACGGCAACTATGGATCGCCCAGAACCGGCTAAAGTAAGATTGTTTACTGAAAACAGTGATGTTTTGGTCATGACAGGTTTTGGTAGTGATAATAAGAACAAGCGTTTGCCAGAAGATACTGAGCCAGTTAAAGGTGAAGTAGAATTTGATGCCAGAATAAAAATTGTTCCGGAAGGTGGAGAAATTGTTTCTACGGCAAGTGAATTAAAGGTAACAAATGCAAATAGTGTGATGCTGTACATTTCAATAGCTACAAATTTTGTGGACTACAATGATGTAAGTGCAGATGCTCATAAAAATGCAGCAGACTATTTGGCTAAAGCATCCTCTAAAAGATATGACCAATTGTTAAGCCGTCATTCAAATTTTTACCAAAAGTATTTTAATAGGGTCTCATTACATTTAGGTAGTACAGATGCGGCAAAAAATCCTACTGATGTTAGAATAAAAGAATTTAGTACCGGTATAGATCCATCGCTAGTTGCCCTGTATTTTCAATTTGGCAGGTATTTATTGATTTCATCTTCGCAACCAGGTGGTCAGCCGTCCAACTTACAGGGCTTATGGAACAACCTATTGGTACCACCATGGAAAAGTGCCTATACCGTAAATATCAATACAGAAATGAATTACTGGCCTGCTGAGGTTACCAATTTATCTGAAATGCATGAGCCATTAATTGAAATGGTAAAAGATCTTGCAGTAACGGGAAAAGAAACCGCAAAGGTTATGTACGGCGCAGATGGGTGGGTAACCCATCACAATACAGATTTATGGAGAATTACCGGTCCTGTAGATGGGGCAACTTGGGGAATGTGGCCAACTGGCGGAACATGGTTAAGTCAGCATTTATTCGATACCTATGAATTTAATGGTGATATAGCATATTTAAAAACGGTTTATCCAGCTATGAAAGGTGCCGCTGAGTTCTGTTTGAGTATGTTAACTCCAGAACCTGAAAATGGTTGGTTGGTAATTTCACCCTCGATATCCCCTGAACATGGACCCAAAAACCGTTCTAAAAATGTATTTATCGCGGCAGGTACAACCATGGATAATCAATTGGTGTTCGATATGTTGACAAAAACAATAAGAGCGGCAAAATTACTAGAGGTAGATGATAAAATGGTATCTAAAATGCAGTCGGTTTTAGCGAAACTACCTCCAATGAAAATTGGTCAACATCATCAGCTTCAGGAATGGATGCAAGATTTAGATGACCCTACCGATGATCATCGTCACGTATCTCATTTGTACGGTTTATATCCTTCAAATCAAATATCTCCCTATAGAAATCCGGAGTTATTTCAAGGTGCCAAGAATACTTTGATACAAAGGGGAGACCCATCTACCGGATGGTCAATGAACTGGAAAATTAATTTGTGGGCTAGAATGTTAGATGGCAACCATGCGTATAAATTAATGGGCGATCAAATAAAATTAGTGGGCAGACCAGACTCGCCTAAAGGCGGAGGTACTTATGCCAATATGCTAGATGCTCACCCGCCATTTCAGATTGATGGTAATTTTGGGTTCACCTCTGGTGTAGCGGAGATGTTGGTTCAAAGTCATGATGGGGCAATTCACTTATTACCTGCATTACCAGATATATGGGCAAAGGGCAAGGTAATGGGTCTTCGGGCTAGGGGAGGTTTTGAGATCAAGGAGTTGGAATGGAAAGATGGTAGAGTTGTAAAAGCTATAATCCGATCTAATCTAGGCGGAAACCTTCGTGTACGAGGGTATGATAGATTGAAGGATCAAAACGGTAATGAATTTAAAGTTGCGACCACGGAAAACGTGAACCCGTTTTATCAAGTGCCACAAATTAAAAAGCCCGTCATATCAATAACAAATCCAGAAGAGCTTGTTTTAAAACCTACATTCTTATATGATATAGCTACAAAAGTTGGGCAAGAAGTTATGCTACTTGCCAAGTAGTTTTATGAATTAAAATCAGGTTTGCTTTTCAAGTGTAATCTAGGGTGGCATTTTAGAGGTAATTGATAAAACAGTGCATAGGTAAAATGACTAAAACTGTAATCATTGTTTATCGGTGATATAAAAGTGTGGTTTATTAAATTTTACTGTAAGAGGCTTTATAAATATAAACAAAGACCAATAATCTATATTGAATGAACTATAAATTATATCGCAAATCTATATTAAAAATTACTTTCGATATAAGATCCATAATTCAGCAGTTCTATTGTTGTTGGTAAGTTGAACTAGGGGATAGATATTGATGAAATTAAATGAAATCAAAGAATGAATAAAGGCAGAGTTTTGAGCAAAGTAATCGTAGTTTTTTTAATAGCTATTGTTGGTCTTGGTTGTAAGGATAAAGAGAAGAATAAACCGGTTGAGGTAAAAAAGAAGCCTAACTTTTTATTTGTTCTGGTAGATGATCAATCTCCTTTCGATTTTAAATTTTATGATTCCACTTCATCATTAGATGCCCCAACGATAACCCAATTGGCAAAAGATGGTTTAATAGTAGATGATGCCAGGCACATGGGGGCAATGGTGGGTGCGGTTTGTACCCCATCTAGACATATGATCATGAGTGGAAGAACGGTTTGGAGCCTACCTTCTATGCAAGGATACATCAACCCTAACGCACCTGAAAATTTGGAGGAAAACACTATTGGTGCGGTTTTCAATAGAGCAGGCTATAGCACTATGCGTACTTGTAAAAAGGGAAATTCATATCCAAAGGCGAACAAACAGTTTACCGTGGTGAAAGATGCTACAAAACGCGGAGGAACAGAAGAGTCTGGTAGTGCTTGGCACGCTGATCAAGTATTGACTTATTTAGACGGTAGGGAAGAAACAGCAGACGAGAATCCGTTCTTTATTTATTTTGGTCTTTCACATCCACATGATATTCGGGACGGTACGCCAGAATTATTGGCAAAGTATGGTGCAACAAATCATACCGATAAGAAAAATCTTCCGCCTGCAAATGAAAATCAACCACCCTTACCAGAAAATTATTTAAATGCCCACCCTTTTCATCATGGGCATTTAGAATTACGTGATGAAGAAAATGTTAGTGGCGTTTGGAAAAATAGGGATGAGCAAACCGTTAGAAACGAAATAGGGAGGGAATATGCCTGTTCAGAAAATATTGATATTCAATTGAACAAGGTCTTAAATAAATTAGAGGCTATGGGAGAATTGGATAACACCTATATTATTTATACTTCTGACCATGGTATAGCGGTTGGGCGTCACGGTTTAATGGGGAAGCAGAATTTATATGAGCATTCATGGAGGGTGCCATTAATTGTAAAAGGTCCTGGTATAAAGGCAAATCAGCGTGTTAAGGGTAATATATATCTGACCGATATTTTGCCAACCCTGTGCGATTTAGCCGAAATAGAAATACCGGAAACGGTACAAGGGAAAAGTTTTAAGCCTATTCTTATGGGAGAGCAAGAAAGCCTTAGGGATGTCATGTACGGCGTGTATGCTGGCGGTTCAAAACCAGGTATGCGTACCGTAAAAAAAGGAGATTGGAAATTAATTAAATACGATGTTTTAGACGGTAAGGTTCGTGAGACACAATTGTTCAATCTTGCGGAAAATCCTAATGAATATATAGCAGAACATAGTAAACCTACAGAAATGCAAAATGACTTGTCAGAAAACCCAAAATACGCAGCTAAGTTGGCAGAAATGGAAAAATTACTTTTAGAGGAAATGGAAAATTACGGAGATCCATTCAGGTTATGGGATCAAGAAACTAAATAACTATACATGATGATTTTAAAAAACACACGTAGTATTACAATTTTAACGCTACTATTTTTTAGCGTATTAATGAGTTGGGCGCAACAAGCTAAAACAACGGAACAGCCTAATATCATTATTTTTCTTTGTGATGATCTAGGGTATGGAGATCTATCATCATATGGGCATCCTTTCATAAAAACTCCGAATATTGATAAGTTAGCGGCAACGGGCATTAGAATGACAAATTACTATGCTGCAGCACCGGTTTGTTCACCTTCCCGTGTAGGGTTGTTAACGGGGCGTAGTCCCAATAGGGCAGGGGTATACGATTTTATACCAGGTCCTAAGAAAAGTGAGGATTTAAGGGATAAGGTCCACTTGCAAGAAGGAGAGGAAACCATACCGGCAATGTTAAAAACCGTAGGTTATGAAACTGCTTTGGTTGGCAAATGGCACTGTAGTTCTTTATTTAATAATCCTGCACAACCACAACCAGATTATTTCGGGTTCGACCATTGGTACGCTACCCATAACAATGCATCGCCAAGTCATAAAAATCCAAAGAATTTTGTAAGAAACGGAGAGAAGGTTGGTCAGCAAGAAGGGTTCAGTTGTCAGTTGGTGGTAGATGAAGCTATGAGCTGGTTAGATAATAGAAAAGGAAATCATCCATTTTATTTACAGGTAACGTTTCATGAACCTCATGAACCGGTAGCTTCACCAGAAGATTTAGTGCAGGAGTACTTGCCATATTCCAATGGTCTTGCTGAAGCCGAGTTTTTTGCAAATGTTGCCAATGTAGATAAGGCTGTGGGCAGGTTATTAGCATATTTGGAAGAAAAAGGAACAGAAAATACCTTGGTCATTTTTACTTCTGATAACGGACCGGAAACATTTACACGTTACCCTGGCGCAAAAAGGACCTTTGGGCAAACAGGTGGTTTAAAAGGGAGAAAATTATGGACCACAGAGGCTGGTATTCGTGTTCCTGGTATTGTGAATTGGATAGGAAAACCTATGTATACTGGTACTACGGATGCTGTTGTATCCGCATTGGATTTTCTGCCTACATTATCAGAGCTTACCGGAGCCAAATTACCAAATAAAGAGTTAGATGGTGAATCCTTTTTATCCCTGATTAAAACAGGGAAATTTGAAAGAAAGAAACCATTGGTTTGGGGTTTTTACAATGCCTTAAACCAACATAAAGTTGCTATGAGATATGGTGATTATAAAATATTGGCACGTTTAAAAAACAACGGTGAATATCTTCCACAGATAATGAATGTATACGATGGTAATGAAGCTTTGATAAAAGAAAGTGAACTAACCGATTATGAGTTGTACAATTTAATTGAGGACAAAATGGAGTCCGTAAATCTAGTAGAAACAGAGCCCGAAAAATTTACGGAAATGAAAAAATTACTTCATACGGAGTATGGTAAGTTGCTAGAAGGTAGTCATATATGGAGAAATGAAGTAGACTAAGTAATAGTGGGGTGTAATATTAATGTTTTACTGTAAATGTGTTTTATGAAAAAGGTGATAGCTTTTGTTTTTATACTTTTTATGAGCTTACATCTCGTGGCCCAACAAAAAAATGTGCTTGTTATCTGTATAGATGATTTAAGACCGGAATTAAAATCTTTTGGTGCAGCATATATACATTCCCCTAACATAGACAGCTTAGTAAATAAGGGTAGGGCATTTACAAGGCACTATGTAAATGCCCCCAGTTGCGGCCCATCGCGTTATGCGTTTTTAACAGGACTATATGGATTGCAGTATAGGGGTGATGCTAATCAATCTTTATTCAAAAGGGCAGAAGAACTATCTGAAGATTCCAATGCTATTTCTCCAAGTATGCCAGAATGGTTCCGCAAAAATGGGTATACCACGGTATCGGTAGGTAAAGTTTCTCATCATCCCGGTGGTAGAGGAGGTACACTTTGGAATGATGATCAAGTACCTGAAATACCTAATGCTTGGGATAAGCATATTATGCCCGTTGCAGAATGGGAAACACCTAAAGGAGCAATGCATGGCTTGGCGTATGGTAAAGTGCGTACACCCAATGATAGAGATATCATTGAAACGGTAAATGGTGATGATAAAAGTTACCCGGACGGTCATATTGCAGAAGAAGGTTTGCGGCAGCTTGATTTATTGTCTAAAAAAGATAAACCCTTCTTTCTGGCAATAGGGCTCATAAAACCACACCTTCCTTTTGGGGTTCCTGAGCACTATTTAAAGTATTATGATGATGTTGAAATTCCTACTTCTCCACATACCTATAAACCAAAAGGGAAAACCACATGGCACGGCTCGGCAGAGTTCATGAATTATAATAGATGGGATAAGGATCCTAATATTGATAAGGAATTCGCTTTACAGCTTAAAAGGTATTACGCCGCATGCGTTAGTTATGCCGATAAGCATGTGGGTGATATCATTAAAAAGTTAAGGCAAACGGGTGCGGATAAAAATACGATAGTGGTTTTATGGGGAGATCATGGTTGGCATTTGGGAGAACATGCAATCTGGGGCAAACATAGCTTATTTGAAGAATCTTTAAGATCACCGTTAATAATTTATGACCCTTCCATGACTGGGAAAGGTCAAAAAAGTGATGCCATTGTAGAATCGGTCGATGTTTTTCCAACATTATGCGAATTAACGGATTTACCCGTTCCTGATTTTACCAAAGGAACATCTTTAATACCCATTTTAAAAGATGCCAAGGCAAGTGGTCATGAAGCTGTGGCAATTAAGGCACATGCAACTACCATACGAACAGATCAATACAGATTGGTTCAACATAAAAGCGGCGAAGTAGAATTGTATGACCATAATACACCAGAGGGTGAAGTGCTCAATATCGCAGAGGATCATCCAGAGACCGTACGGCGTTTAAAAAAATTGATCACTGCCAAAATGGGAATAAAAGCTTTTGTTTTCGCTGATTGATATATAGCCCATTGGTAAGTAAGTGTATAGCTATAGGTTATCATCACTTTGCAATATAATTTATATACATGGAGCATAGATTTATAGCCTTATAAGTTCAAAGAATTGATATTAGTGGACAATTATCAATACAGAAAAAATGGTAGGTATTTTGTCTTTAATAGCTGTTGAACAAAAAATGGCATTATGCTGTAAAATGTTACGGCGAAATATATGGTTACCTATTATTTTGTTTGGTTTGGTTTTGGTAGCACAGGTTAAGGTATATCCTGCACCAAATGGAATACAATTAGCTAAAACATATAAGGTAGCGGTAGATGGCTTGGATGTTCCTGTTTACTCTACTAAAATACCACCGTCTAAGCCCATACCAAGGTTGAACCCTTTACGGGGTGAGTTCGGTAAAGCATTTATTGCTTCTTTTGATATGAAGGGGAGTGCATCAGTTTCTATTGCATATCATGAAAAAGTGGAATCGGTAAAGATTTTACCCTCGTCTTATAACATAAAACCGAATTTTAAAGGAAATAGCGTTGATTTTCAATTAGATGAACCCGGTCATGTAACTATTGAAATTAATGGAGAGTGGCATGAATCTTTACATATACTAGCAAATCCTTTTGAAGAAAATATACCCGATCCCAATGACCCTAATGTCATTTATTTTGGACCGGGAATTCATAATATATCACAAATAACAGTTACTGATGGGCAGACCTTGTATGTTGCAGGTGGGGCCTATATAAATTGTGTAGTTCCGGAAATAGAGGAAGAAATTGAAATTAGAGGGCAATTAAGAAAAAAACCAACATTTATTTTAGAAGGAAAAAATGTAAGTATAAGGGGTCGTGGCATTATTGATCAAAGTGGTATTCCAAAAAAAGAAAGACGATACACAATTTTGGCGCTTAAAGCAGAAAACGTAAAGATTGAAGGTGTAACAATTTTTGATCCCAGTCATTGGACCATTCCTATTCAAAGTAGTGATAATATACATGTTGATAATATAAAAATTATAGGTTGGCGTGGTAATGCAGATGGTGTTGATATTACCAGTAGTAGAGATGTATTGGTAGAGAATTGCTTTATGAGAACGTTTGATGATGCCGTAGTGATCAAGTCCTTTGGCGGATATGGAGAGGTGAAAAACGTTCACACAAGAAAGTGTGTGGTTTGGAATGAGCTAGCCCATGCTTTTAGCATTGGGGCAGAAGTTCATGAAAATATCAGTAACGTACTTTTTGAAGATAGTGATGTTATACATGACGTAGGTAGGGAGACAGCGTTAAGGGTATATCATTGTGATGATGCGGTAATAAGCGATGTCACTTTTGATAATATCAGAATTGAAGAAGCCCGTAGGTTGATTTCCTGTTGGATAGGAAAAACACGCTGGACGGAAACCATGGAACGTGGACATATTAAAAATGTAACCTTCAAAAATATTACGGCAACTTCCGCGCCAATAGATACCACACTTACAGGGTTTCAAGATGGACCAGATTGGAAACCCTATAGCATTAAAGATCATGCAAGTATGGAATTGATCGGTTATGATAAAGATCACATTGTTGAAGGGGTAGTTTTTGACAATGTAATTCTAGACGGTAAAAAAATTCAAGTTGAAAATGTAATCATCAATGACTTTGTTAAAGATGTTGAGGTCAAGAAATAAATAAGCAACAATCCAGATAAAGCTAACAATCTTTCTTAGGAAAATAGAGCAATTTTAAGGTGTAAGAAAAAAGAATATATGAAACAGATAAAGCCATTTGGCAATCATTTATGCGTAATTGCGGTACTAATGATGTTCTTCTCGTGTGCTGGGAATAAAGAAGAAGCACCAAAAAAACGACCAAATATTTTGTTCATCATGTCAGATGATCACGCGTACCAAGCTATAAGTGCGTATGACAGTAAATTGATACAAACACCAAATATAGATAGGTTGGCAAAAGAAGGGATGTTGTTTACCAATGCCAGTGTTACCAATTCAATTTGTGCGCCATCAAGGGCAACAATATTAACAGGAAAGCATACCCATATCAATGGTAAAATAGATAATTTAATGCCCTTTGATACTACACAGGTTACTTTTCCTCAGATTTTTCAAGAAAACGGGTATGAAACTGCCATGTTTGGAAAGTTACATTTTGGGAATAATCCAAAAGGTGTGGACGAGTCTATGATATTACCAGATCAGGGATTTTATCTGAATCCGGATTTTATAGATACCAAAGGGGATACTACGACTATTACTGGTTATGTTACGGATATTATTACCGATTTAACATTGGGTTGGTTGCAAGAAAAGCGCAACAAGGAAAAGCCGTTTATGATGATGTACATGCACAAGGCGCCACATAGACCTTGGTGGCCAAGTCCGGAAAAGTTTGCGGAATTTACGAATAAGGAATTTCCAGAACCTGAAACCCTTTTTGATGATTATAAGAATAGGGGCACCGCTGCAAAAACGGCGGAAATGAATCTATTGACCCATATGATGTATAGTCATGATAGTAAAATTAGACCAGAACTTCTTCAAGAAATGGGTGATAAGGTATCACCAAAAGTTGAGGAATTCGAGAATGGTTTTTATGGTCCTTATGGCAGGGCAAATGCAGCTCAAAAAGCGAAATATGATGTGGTTTTAGACAAAATAAATGCTGATTTTAAAGCAAATTGGCCAAACATGACCGAGCAGGAAAAAATGCGATGGAAGTATCAACGCTACATGCAAGATTATTTAGCCTGTATTTCATCTGTAGATGATAATGTTGGTCGTGTTTTGGATTATTTGGATGAAAGCGGATTGGCAGAAAATACAATAGTGGTTTATACTTCTGACCAAGGGTTTTATTTAGGTGAGCATGGCTGGTTCGATAAAAGATTTATTTATGATGAGTCTTTTAAGACACCGTTATTGGTTCGTTGGCCCTATAAAATTACCCCTGGTAGTAAAGAAAATGAAATGGTACAAAACCTGGATTTTGCACCCACTTTACTTGAAGCCGCCAATATTCCTGTACCAACGGATATGCAAGGGGAGAGCTTAATGCCCTTACTAACGGGAGAAAAGGAAAAATGGGATAGAGATGCGGTGTATTACCAGTATTATGAATACCCTAGTGTACATATGATAAAACGTCACTATGGCATTGTGACCAAAGAATATAAGCTGATTCATTTTTATTATGATGTTGATGAATGGGAATTATATGATAGATTAAAAGATCCTCAAGAGCTCAACAACGTTTTTAATGATCCAGCGTATGCATCAGTAGTCAAAGAAATGAAAACAAAGTTAGATGAGCTCCGGGTAAAATATGGAGATTCATCTGAATTGGATCAGAAGTATATAGAGATTTATAAAAACATGAAAACAGAAAAGGAAAATGATTTTTGGTAAAAAAATAGATAAAAGTATTGTAATAAAAACCTTAGTTGTTGTTCATTTTTTGATTTGTAGTATGTCTTTATCTGCGCAAACCGAAGTTGCTTCATTGGCAGCTTTGGTACCCTATTTAGCGCAAGATAGTGTCAATGTAGTTGTAAAGAAAGGTGTATATAATATCACGGTAAAGGATATAGAAAATGGCACATTTAAATCTCACACAAATATTGATGATCATAATGCATTGGTGCTATTGTTGTTTAGTGGCAATAATAGTACTTATGATTTTACGGATGTGACCATTAACGTAGAAACAAAGGTCCTTACGGCATTTAAGAACTATCGTGAATTTTATGAACTTCAAATAACGGGTAATAACAATGTTATAAAGAACTTAACCCTGGCAGATGTAGGATCTGTGCATGACCATCCAACTAGAAGGGCTTGTAATGTGGTTATGGATGGAGCTAGCAACAGAATAGAAGGGCTACATTTAAGTACCAAAGGATCTTACCCGTATGGTTATGGAGAAACGTTTGGAAAAGGAGGCAAAAATGTAATCCCTCATTTTAAGCATTCTGCCTTTTTGGTTCGGGGTTATAAGAATCATGTGAAAAACTGTACAATAATTCACCGATCTTATGGACATGCCTTGTTTATGCAGGCGGCAGATGAACCGTTAATTGAAGGTTGTTATATAGAAGGTACCATGCGATCAACAGATGATATGCTTGCCGAAACCGGAACGGGTACAGATGGAGATAAAGCAGGTTTCATGACATATTTTGGGTATAAGTTACCACCAGGTTATATGATGAGCCTGGGCGAAGGAGGTATAAGAGCATATAATGGAGGGGAAACTATAATTGATGGTGTGGAGTATAACCGTGGAACTTCTAACCCAACGATCATTAATTGCACGGTAAAGAATATGAGGGCAGGTGTAACACTGACCCATGCAACAGGTAAAAAGTATGTGTCGGGAACTACAACTATTGGTTGTGAGAGAGGTTTTTGCATTGGCACGGGAGATATTGTAGATTGTTATGCAGATACCCAATATGGTCCAGCACTTGGGGTAGATTATATTACGGACAGTGGTACAAATGCAGATATAACCTTGCTACCGTATGAAGGGGAGTCCTATAACGGTAGTGGTCATGCAGCCATCATTATAGGAAGCAATCATAAAATTACCCTTAGGAGTGCTATCCCTGATCCTGATCAGAATTTAAAAATTCAAATTGGTGGTGATAACAAAACGATAGGCTTACTAAAATCAGATGAAAATTATACCGCATCGCATATTTTACTTCATAATTTAACAGCGTATCCCATTGTTCTCGATGAAGATAGCAGTGGTATTAAGGGAGTATCTGCGGGTAAGGTTATAGATGAAGGGCAAAATAATCACCTTTCTTATAAATCAATTTTTCAAGATTAGAATACAAATAACGCACAAGAATTATAATATATCTATGTTTTTAAAATCATATCTATCGGTATTCAAGTTTCATAAAATATCCGTAGTCCTTTTGGGGACTATGGTCCTACTATGCACATCATGTCAAGAGGAGAAAGGTCCGGTCTCCGCCGTTGAAAAAAAGCCTAATGTAATATTGATATTGGTAGATGATCAAGGTTATGGTGATATCGCGGCTTTGGGTAATCCATATATAAAAACGCCGAATATAGATAAGCTGCATGCTACAAGTGCCAGATTTACGGATTATCACGTAAATCCTACTTGTGCGCCAACAAGGGCAGCACTTTTAACAGGGCATAATGCAAATAGAACGGGAGTTTGGCATACCATTAACGGTAGGTCTTTATTATTGGAACGAGAAACGACCATGGCCGAGATTTTTAAGGAGAACGGCTATTCCACTTCAATTTTTGGTAAATGGCATTTAGGGGATAACTATCCGTTTAGACCAGAAGATAATGGTTTTGATGAGGTATTGTCTCACGGCGGTGGCGGTATGGAGCAAACTATGGATTATTGGGATAACGATTATTTTGATGACATGTACATACATAATGGGGAATTAAAAAGATTTGAAGGGTACAGTACAGATATTTGGTTCAATGAGGCAATTAAGCATATTGAAAAAAATAAGGATAAACCTTTCTTTTGTTACCTACCTACCAATACTGCGCATTCACCATATTTTGTAGCGGATAAGTATATAGCACCATATAAGGATAATGACGCCATTCCGTTACCAGCTTTCTATGGTATGATTGCCAATATAGATGAAAATATAGGTAAGTTGGTTGACTATCTGGAAACCTCAGAATTGATGGATAATACCATACTTATCTTCACCACCGATAACGGTACCGCACAAGGAGCCAAAACAGATGGACACCGATTAGACGGCTTTATTAAGAAAGGTTTTAACGCAGGTATGCGTGGGGTAAAAGCCAGTAAATACGAGGGTGGTCACCGTGTGCCACTATTTATCCATTGGAAGAATGGAGGAATTACCGTTGGTAAGGATATTAATGAGTTGACCGCTCATTTTGATGTATTGCCAACTTTGGTAGAAATGTGTGGTTTAGAGGTGGATGATGATATTTCTTTTGACGGGAAGAGTTTGCTGCCCCTAATCAAAGGGGAAAGCAATGATTTTAAAGAACGTATTGTAATTACCAATTCTCAGCGTACCGAGAATCCTGAGCCATGGCGTAGAACATCCTTAATGCAAGGTAAGTGGCGATTGGTAGATAGTACCGAGCTTTATAATTTAGAAACTGATCCAGAACAGCGAGAGAATATAGCCTCTATGCATCCTGAAAAAATGAAACAATTTAAGGAAGCATATGATCAATGGTGGCAAGATTTGCTTCCAACGTATAATGATCTTCCAAGAATTTATGTTGGTCATGAAAAGGAAAATCCTACCAAATTGTATTGTCATGATTGGCATACAGAAGGAGATAGCCCTTGGCACCAAAGGCATATAAGAACGGGTTATAGGGATAATGGTTATTGGGCAATACATGTGGACCAGCCAGGTACATATTCAGTAAAACTGCGTAGATGGCCAGAAGAAACACAGTTGGCCTTAAATGCAGAGGCACCTATTAGACCAGCAAAAGAAGGGACCAGTGTTTCTGCAAGTAAACCCGGTAAATCTTTACCAATTACCAAAGCGAGGTTAAAAGTGCAGCATTTCAATAGTGAAAT
Organism: Maribacter sp. UBA3344; assembly: GCF_002362375.1. Lineage (NCBI taxonomy): Bacteria > Pseudomonadati > Bacteroidota > Flavobacteriia > Flavobacteriales > Flavobacteriaceae > Maribacter > Maribacter sp. UBA3344. The sequence continues at coordinate 215,750 of NZ_DERI01000012.1, forward strand.
TAAAGTGGATTCTACTCAGAAATATGCAGAATTTAAGGTGGATTTAACCGAGGGGGAAGCTGAACTGCAAACATGGTTTACATTGGATAATAATGAAACACTTGGTGCATATTTTGTAAGCCTAGAAAAAATTGAATAGGTTAATTGATTGATTTTTAAGGGTTAAATATATTGTGATTCATAATTTATCGATAATGAATCATGAGTTATAAGTATATGGGGATTATTTTTTCATATTGCATAAGGTCATTAGGCAACTTAAACAGGTTATGGGTAAACACAATCAAAATTTTAATATCGCAGCATTGGTGTTAATGACCTTTCTGTTTAATTATGGCTGTGCCCAAACGGCTAAAGTAATGGTCTTGAATGATTCTTTAGAAGTGCGATCTACACTTTTATATGAGGAAAATTTTAATGGAGACCTAAGTTCTTGGCAGGTGGAACAGATGCCTGGGGGAATAGCTAAAATCAATAATGAAAAGCTTGAAATTGATGATGTCGCAGGTTGTACAATTTGGTTTAAAAAAGAATTATCCGGACCAATAATGATCGAATACGATGCCTATATCATATCGGACGGAGGTGAAAACGACCGGGTTTCTGATATGAACTGTTTTTGGATGGCGAAAGATGTAGAACATCCTGATAACTTATTTGAAAATTCAGCCAAAAGACACGGTAAGTTTACAAATTATGATAGTCTACGGCTGTATTATATGGGCGTAGGTGGTCATGACAATACCAAAACCAGATTTAGAAGATATGTAGGTAATGGAGAAAGACCGTTATTGGCAGCACATGATTTTTCTAAACAGGAGTTTTTGTTAGAGCCCAATACCACGTATCATATTAAAATCATTGCGTATGACAATGTTATTCAATATTACAGAAATGGAGTCAAAATGATCGATCTAAATGATGATGATCCTTATACCAGTGGATATTTTGGGTTCAGAACGGTGAACAATCATATGACAATTGATAATTTTAAAGTATACAGATTAAAACAATAATAAATATATAATTAAATGTCTACAACCTATAATACAAGATACGCTTCTAGCCCAGAGGCAGTTAAGAAATACGATACAACCGCTTTAAGGGACGAGTTTTTGATCAATGACCTTATGAAAGAGGGCGAAATCAATTTCACCTACACCCATTACGATCGCTATATTGCCGGTTCTGCAGTGCCAAAATCTAATTTGAAACTGGAAACTATTGATCCTTTAAAGGCAGCGTTTTTCTTGGAGAGAAGAGAAATGGGTATCATCAATGTAGGTGATTCAGGAGCCGTTGAAGTAGACGGTGTAAGTTATAGTCTTGGTCATAAAGACGCACTCTATATTGGTATGGGTGCAAAAGATGTTATTTTTAAAAGTGATGACCCTAAAAAACCGGCTAAGTTTTATATCAATTCAGCACCGGCACATACCAATTTTCCAACTAAAAAAGTAAGCTTGGAAGAGGCGAATAAATTGGAGCTTGGGTCCTTGGAAACTGCAAACCATAGAACGGTTAGTCAAATGATTATTGGTGGAGTGGTAACTACATGTCAGTTGCAAATGGGTATGACCAAGTTAAAGACCGGTAGTGTTTGGAACACTATGCCGGCACACGTGCACGATCGTAGAATGGAGGTATATTTTTATCTAGATGTGCCAGAAGGTCAAGCAGTTTGTCATTTTATGGGTCAACCCCAAGAAACAAGACATATATGGATGCATAACCACCAAGCGGTAATTTCACCACCATGGTCTATACATTGTGGGTCAGGAACTTCAAATTACACCTTTATCTGGGGTATGGCAGGTGAGAATTTAGATTACAGTGATATGGATGTTGCTGCAATAACAGAATTAAAGTAAAATTATGTCTACAGAATTATTTAGTTTAAAAGGAAAAGTGGCATTGGTAACCGGTAGCACCCATGGTCTAGGTATGGCAATGGCAAAAGGCTTGGGACTTGCAGGTGCAAAGTTGATCGTTAACGGTAATTCATCGCAAACTAAGATTGATGATGCCGTTGCATTTTATAAATCATTGGGTATAGATGCATACGGATTCAAGTTTAACGTAACCGATGAAAAAGCGGTTGAAAAAGCTATTAACGATATTCAAGCTTCAGTTGGCACCATTGATATTCTTGTGAATAATGCAGGGATCATTAAAAGAACACCTCTAGAAGAAATGGAAGTTGAGGACTTTAAAGAAGTTATCAATGTTGATTTAGTGAGTCCGTTTATAGTATCTAAACATGTGGTGAAAACCATGATAGCCAGAAAGCAAGGTAAGATTATTAATATTTGCTCAATGATGAGTGAATTGGGTAGAAATACCGTAGGGGCTTACGCGGCCGCAAAAGGCGGATTAAAAATGTTGACCCAAAATATGGCTACAGAATGGGCTAAGCATAACATACAGGTCAATGGTATAGGACCAGGGTATTTTGCAACCAGTCAAACCGCGCCTATACGTGTAGATGGTCACCCTTTCAATGAATTTATTGTAAATAGGACACCGGCAGCAAAATGGGGAGACCCAGATGATTTGGCAGGTACAGCGGTATTTTTATCGTCTAAGGCGAGCGATTTCGTAAACGGACATATTTTGTATGTAGATGGTGGTATTTTGGCAACCATTGGTAAACCAAGTAATGAAAACTAAAATTATGATTAACCAGATCCATTTAAAGTATTGTGCAGTAGTAGTTACCTTATTTTTAATAGGCTGTACAGGTGAAAAACCGTTAGAAATTGAAGTTGTAAATCATTTGAATATTGATCGTTCATTGGAGACCGTTGAAATTGATTTGGCACTTTTACAATCTGACGAATCTTTAAAATTGGTCACGGGAAAATCGTACAAAGTCAGTGAAGTAGGTAGTGGTACTGAATTAGTTTCGCAGCTGAGCGATGTTGATGGAGATGGCGCGGCAGATGTTCTTCTGATTCAACCGGAAATAGCGGCAAATTCAAGTAAAACTTTTAACATCACACTTAAGGAGGCTGTAGCAGGGTCAGAAGATGTTCCTACATGTTATTCAAGATTTGTTCCGGAGCGAACCGATGATTATGCTTGGGAAAATGATAGGGTAGCATTTAGAACCTATGGTCCTGTGGCGCAAAAAATGATAGAGGATAGTATACCCGGTGGAACATTATCCAGTGGTATGGATGCGTGGTTAAAAAGGGTGGATTATCCAATAATCAATAAATGGTACAAGAAAGAATTGGAAACTGAAGGCACTTACCATGAAGATGACGGCGAGGGTTTAGATAATTTTCATGTTGGCACCAGCAGAGGAGTAGGTGGTATTGCTGTCAAGGTGGACACTACATATCAATTTTCAAGAAATTTTACAGATTATAAAACTATTGAAACCGGACCGCTCAGAACTAGTTTTTGGATTACGTACGCACCATGGAAGGCGGGAGATAAAACCATAGCGGAAAAGAAGTTTATTTCTTTGGATCGTGGAAGTAACCTGTCTAAATACAGAGTTGAAGTCAACGGCTCGGAAACCATTTCCGTTGGCCTTACACTTCATGAAAAAGATGGGGAAATTGCTGCTGAGGTAGAACAGGGTTGGGTCAGTTATTGGGAACCATATTTTGGCTCTGAATTAGGAACAGGTGTTGTAGTTCCTGCCAACGCTATGTTGGGATATGATAAATATATGACCAATGCCAAAGATCTAAGTAATTTGTATGCACAAGTTAAAGTGATAAATGGCGAAGCGGTTTATTATACCGGATTTGGATGGAAAAAAAGCAAACAATTTAATAGCAAAGAAGAGTGGAACGCTTATTTAAAGGAATTTGCCCAAAAGGTGAACGCACCATTAGAAGTTAAAGTGAAGTAGTTGGTTACTTATACGGATGATTGTTTTGCACCATAGTTGAGTTATATGAACTCATAGCAAAACAATCATCCATTTTATATTAGTTGATTTTTTTAATCAAATGATTTGGAAAATCTTTCGTGTTCTCACAGCATACTTGCTCCATTACCTGTTGTAATTCGGTCTTTAATAATGAAATCGTATGATTTCCTCCTTCATTTCCCAATGCCGCTACACCGTACATAAAAGAACGACCTAAAAAGGTGAATTCAGCACCAGAAGCCATTGTTCTGGCAATATCCGGACCAGAGCGTAAGCCGCTATCCATCATAACTTTTATTTGGTCGCTATATTTTTCTGCAATTCTAGTCAACGGTCTTATAGTAGATTCCCCTGCATCTAATTGTCTACCACCGTGGTTAGAAACAATAATACCATCAATACCCAGTCGTATGGCTTTTTCGGTATCCATTTCAGAAGCCACGCCTTTGAGTACCAATTTACCTTTCCACATATCGCGGATAGGTTTAATTTTTTCCTCGTTTAATCTACCGGTAAAAGTTTGGTCCATGAATTTTCCTAGTTGTTTTAAATCTAGGTTTTTGGGCATATAAGGCTTAAGCGTTTCAAAGTTGGGCTGACCATGAATTAGGGTTTTCATTGCCCATTCTGGTTTTCCTAAAATTTGTAGAATATTCTTTACGCTCATTTTTGGTGGCATAGCCAATCCATTTCTAATGTCCCTTGGTCTAAACCCAAAAGTTGGTACATCTGATAAAATAACTAGAACTGGGCATTCTGCCTGTGCAGCTCGGTTGATCATATCATCGCGTAATCTATTTTCGGTCGGATGATATAATTGAAACCATGCCTTACCTTCGGTAATTTCAGAAATTCTTTCAATACTACTTGTAGAAACCGTACTTAAAACAAAGGGTACATTGTGTTCAAAAGCCGCCTTGGCTAGAATTTCCGGAGCATTGGGCCACATGAGCCCCTGGAGACCAACTGGTGCTATACCAAAAGGAGCATCGTATGTATGCCCAAAAAGTTCGGTTTTCATATCGGATCCCGTATGCTTACTTAAATAGCTGGGCGATAATTCCACTTTTCTGATATCGCTCGTATTTTTAATGAGGTTCACATCTTCATTACAACCACCATCCAAATATTCAAAAGCAAATTTTGGAATTTTTTTCTTCGCCTTGTTTCTTAAATCGGTAACTGAAGGGTATTTGTTGTTAATGGCAATTTTGGCTTTACTCATAATTCAAATATTTTGTTCATTAGTCGCCATTTTTCTCCTGGTTTTGAGTTTGGTATAGCTTGTTGATACTTCCACATTAAAGTTTCCCATTCTTGCACTTTGACATTTCTTTCATCAGCTTGTTGCTTTTTGTCAAATGAGAATAAGGGGTTGGTTTCCATAATCATGAAAAGCCTGTTTTCTACTAGATAAATATCTAAATTTTCAATGTGAGAACCTTTGATACTTTCAATAATTTCTGGCCACACATTTTTATGGTGCTCAATATATTCGTTGATCAACGTTTCATCGTTCTTCAAATCTAACGCAAAACAATGTTTTTGATTCTTCATGCTAATTCTGATAATATTTATGGGTCATTCGCAAAACAATGTTTTTGATTCTTCATGCTAATTCTGATAATATTTATGGGTCATTTGTCCGTAGAAAGCAATAACCACAAAACAGATTAATGGTAATATAAAAGAAAAGTTGACTTCGGATAACCCTAGTATTTCCGTGTCATTGACACCAAATCCGCCAACGTCTATTATTTTACCCTGTAGACCAGGCATTAAGGCACCACCAACGATAGCCATAACAAGACCTGCGGCACCAATTTTAGATTCCTCTTCTTCTAAATTTTCTAAGGCAATACCATAAATTGTTGGGAACATTACGGACATGCATAATGATAGTGCTACCAAACAATAAAGCCCTATGGTACCTACTAAGAACATGGTTCCTAAAGATGCGATAATAGCGGCAATGGCATATAATAGCAGTAATTTTCCAGAGGATATAAACCTTAGAAGATACGTGCCAATTACCCTGCCTACTAAAAAGAGGATAAAGGCGATAATTTGATAATTTGCGGCGGTTTCACTTTCCATACCAATAGCCTCTGCATATTGGTAAATATAGGTCCAACACATAATCTGGGCTCCAACATAGAATATTTGGGAAGCCACACCAAAGACATATTTTTTATTCTTTTTCAACGAATTAAATGTATGGGCCAGGCTAGGTATGTTGCCATCTCCTTTTGATTGTGGCATTTTACTAACGGCGATCAACACCAAAATTGCCAAAATAACCAAACCTAAGACTACATATGGATCCCTTATCACCATTAAATCTGAAGTTCTTATGAGAGATTTTTTTGCTTCGGATAAGGCACTATAATTTTCAACATCGTCAGATTGTAAATTTTTAAGTACAAATTGCTGGGCCACTAAAAGTCCCAATAACAGACCAATAGGGTTAAAGGCTTGTGCCAAGTTTAATCTTTGGGTCGCGGTTTTAGGGTCGCCCATTGCCAATATGTAAGGGTTGGCGGTTGTTTCTAAAAAGGCAAGACCAAATGTTAGAATATATAGACCTAAGCAGAAGAACCAAAACTGTTCTGTTATGGCCGCAGGATAAAAAAGTAATGCGCCTACGGCATATAAGGCCAAACCAATGATAACACCTACTTTATAGGAATATTTGCGAACAAATAACGCTGCCGGTAAGGCCATACAAAAATAACCACCATAAAAAGCCATTTGTACCCATGCAGCCTGAGAATTAGATAGTTCCAATACCTTTTTAAAGGCTTGTACCATAGGATCCGTAACGGCATTTGCAAAACCCCAAAGAGCGAATAAAGAAGTTATTAAAATAAATGGTAACAAAGTTTTTCTTGATACAATGGGTGTTTTATCTGTCTTTGACATGGATGGTGAGTTTTGTTGTTAAGTTGAAAGGTTAGAAAGCAAAGTCAGCGTTATAGGGCGCGGTCCAAATGGCTGTAGCCACCATCTACAAATATGAGTTGACCTGTGGTATGACTGGATTTTTCAGAAAGTAAGAAAGCGACCATATCTGCAATTTCTTCTGCTGTGGTCATTCTATTTTCTAAAGGAATTTTTTCGGTAATCTTACCAAGTCTTTCTTCTGGGTTTGGAAATGATTTTATCCAACGATCGTACAACGGTGTATAACATTCGGCAACAATGACGGCATTTACACGAATGGAATAGGGTAGTAGCTCAACCGCCCATTCTCTTGTAAGTGCATTTCTGCCTCCGTTTGCTGCGGCATAACCAGAAGTGCCACCTTGACCGGTTACCGAGGTTTTAGAGCCGATATTTACAATTGCTCCCTTGTTTCTTTTAAGTTCAGGAAGCGCATAGTGTGCCATCATGTAATAATGGGTAAGATTTCTAGAAATGGAACGCATAAAATCTTCATGATTACCATCTTCTAACCCTACTGAATCATTTACTCCGGCATTATTGACCAAGCCGTCAATTCTACCAAAACGTGCTATACAGCTATCAACGGCCTCTTTACATTTTTGAGGGTCTGTCAGCTCAGCAAAAGCATACCCTGCTTGTCCGCCTTCTTTTTCTATCTCAGAAATTACCGATACAATATTCGCTTTATTTCTACCTAGAATATATGGTATGGCACCTTCTTTTGCTAGGCAAATACTTATACCTCTACCAATTCCAGATGAACCTCCAGATACTATGATAACTTTATTTTTCAGATTTAAATCCATCGTTGGTAATTTTAATATGATTAATTGATTATGCGTTTAAGTTGTAAAAATCCATAGCGTTCAATCCCATAATTTGTGCTTGCTCTGTAGGCGATAGTTGCTGGATGTAAGACGTTATGATGTCTTTGTTTTTAGCGTAACTACCCGCCAATAGGCAAACAGGCCAATCTGACCCGAACATTAAACGTTCTGTGCCAAATGCCTCAAATACAACATCGATATACGGAGTGAAATCGGAAGTTATCCAACTGCTCCAATTTGCTTCAGTAGTTAGTCCCGATAGTTTACAATATACATTTGGGTTTTTGGCAAGTGTTGTAATAGCGGCTTTCCAATCATTTATTTCACCAGATTTAATTGGTGGTTTGGCAATATGGTCAAGAACAAATTTTTGATTTGAAAATTTTGAAACCAATTGAGTGCTGTTCTTTAATTGATTAGGGAACACCAAAAGATCGTAGGTTAGATTTAAGGCCGCTAATTCACTAATGCCGTTCAAAAAGGCTTGATTTAAAATGAAGTCTTCCTTTTCAGCTTGTAGAATATGGCGCACACCTTTAAAAAGTTTGTTTTGGGCAAAATATTCCAAACGCTTTTTCACGTTGTTATCGCATAAATCTACCCAACCTACAACTCCCTTTATAAAATTATTATGGGTAGCTAAGTTTAATAAAAAGGTCGTCTCGGTTTCAGACTGATCTGCTTGTACGGCAATACAACCATCAACATTGTTTTCAGTAAGTATTGGTTTTAAATCACTAGGTAAAAAATCGCGCTGAATAATTTTCATTGCACCATTGATCCAACTATCTCTAACCGGGTCATACTTCCAAAAATGTTGATGGCTGTCTATGATCATTTTGTATATGCCTTGGCAATTTGTTTAGAGCTTCCTAATTTTTCAATACCTAATTCAACCACATCACCTGGGTTTAAATATCTTGGAGGATTAAAACCTAAACCTACACCAAAAGGAGTACCTGTAGATATGATATCACCCGGTAATAGGGTCATGTATTGGCTAATGTAACTGACTAATTCTGGAACATTGAAAACTAAATCTTCGGTATTACTGTTCTGTAATAGTTCTCCATTGACCTTTAACCATAGGTCTAAATTATGTGGATCGCTAACTTCTTCTTTGGTAGCTAAAAACGGACCTATTGGGGCAAAAGTATCACAACTTTTACCTTTTACCCATTGCCCTTCTTTTTCTAATTGAAATTCCCTTTCACTATAATCATTATGCAATGTGTAACCCGCAACATAGTCCATGGCATCGGCTTCTTCAACATAGCTTGCTTTTTTACCAATAACTACGGCAAGCTCTACCTCCCAGTCGGTTTTCTTACTATTCTTTGGGATGATAACATCATCATTTGGTCCTACGATAGCAGAAGTTGCCTTGAAGAACAATACAGGTTCGGTAGGTACTTTCATGCCGCTTTCCGCTGCATGTTTGGCATAGTTCAACCCAACGCAAACAATTTTAGAAGGTTTTTTTAGGGGAGGTCCCAATCTTGTACTCTTATCTATTTTAGGTAAATCATTAGCTTTTTCATCTACCCAAGATTTAAGTCGTGCTAAACCGTCGTTCTCAAAAAACAGTTCATCATAATCTTCACCAAAACCTGAAGTATCTATCCAATCGCCATTATCTAGAATTACTCCCGGTTTCTCATTTTCAGGTGTTCCAAATCGTATTAATTTCATTGTATATAATTTATCCGTTAAGTTTTATGAATCCCCCGTCAATAGGGAAATCCGTTCCAGTAATAAAAGAAGCTTCGTCTGAACAAAGGTAAAGAGCTAGGTCAGCAACTTCTTGAGGTTTGCCCATTCTGCCAATTGGCTGTGTGGCAGAAAGGTTTTTGAACATTTCTTCTTCCTGTCCCGGGTAATTTGCTTTTATAAATCCGTCAACAAAAGGAGTGTGTATTCTAGCCGGTGAAATACAATTGCAACGAATACCGTCTTTAATATAATCTTTGGCTATGGAATAGGTCATGGTCAATATGGCTCCTTTGCTCATGGAATAGGCAAAACGATCATCTATGCCTACACTTGAAGCTATAGATGCCATATTAATGATGACTCCGCCCGTTTTTTTCATTTCAGGGATAAGAGCATACATGCAGTTGTATGGCCCTTTAACGTTCACATCATAAACACGATCAAAATCCGTTTCGGCCGTTTTTTCAATGTTTCCTACATGGGCTATACCTGCATTATTAATAAGAATATGTATTTCTTGTTTTGATGTAATTTCATTGATTACGTTAACTACCTGCTTTTGATCGACAACATTGCAGTTATATGCTGTAGCCGAGCCACCTTGTTTCTTAATTAGATTTACGGTGTTTTCAGCGTTGTCTGCATTTAATTCCAAAATATGAACGTTGGCTCCTTGTGCTGCAAATGTGGTAGAAATAGCTTGACCAATACCGCTACCTCCACCGGTTATAATTACGTTTTTACCTTTTAGGTTAAACTTCATGTTTCTATCGTTTATTTATTCTGTAATTCCTCTTTCCAAAATGCCCCATCAGGAAAAGTATAGGTGTCCAATGACTCTTCTTTCATGGTAATACTATAACCTGGTAACTTTGGGGGCATGTATGCTCCGTCCTTAATAACTACAGGATCATAAAAATGTTCGTGCAAATGATCAACAAATTCTATAATTCTATTTTCCATACTACCGCTTATAGCTATAAAGTCTATCATGGATAGGTGTTGAACGTACTCACAAAGCCCTACACCACCTGCATGCGGGCAAACAGGGATATTGAATTTAGCTGCCATTAACAAAATAGCCAAAATTTCGTTTACACCACCAACTCTACAACTATCAATTTGGCAAATGCCAATAGCACCGGCCTGCATTAGTTGCTTAAAGATAACCCTGTTTTGACAATGTTCACCTGTTGCAACTTCAATGGGTTTAATGGCTTTTGCAATTTTAGCATGACCTAAAATATCATCGGGACTAGTTGGTTCTTCAATCCACCACGGGTTGAATTTTTTAAGCGATTCCATGTTGGTGATCGCTTCGTCAACATCCCATTTTTGGTTGGCATCCATCATGAGTTTTAAATCGTCTCCAATTTCTTCACGAATAATTGCGGCACGTCTCATATCATCCTTAAGGTCAGAACCAACTTTGATTTTCATATGCTTAAAGCCACTCTCTTTAGCTTCTTTGCAAAGACGTCTCATTTTATCATCGGAATACCCTAACCAACCTGCCGATGTAGTATATGCAGGGTAGCCTTTGTCTTTCAGAAAAGCAATACGTTCTTGTTTGGTAGCTTCATTTTTACTTAAAAGTTCAAGAGCTTCTTTAGGAGTAATGGCATCCGTAATGTAAGTGAAATCTATACATGAGACCAATTCAGCGGGAGTCATATCTGCCAATAATTTCCAAAGCGGTTTCTTCTCTACCTTGGCATATAGATCCCAAACGGCATTTACAATAGCGCCTGTGGCTAAATGAATAACCCCTTTTTCAGGACCTAACCATCTCAATTGGCTGTCTCCGGTAATCATTTTCCAAAAAGCGCCCATATTCGAGGTAAAGCTTTCCAAAGATTTACCAATGACTAAATGAGAAAGAGATGTTATGGCCTGGGTGCAAAGTTCATTTCCTCTACCTATAGTAAAAGTTAATCCGTGACCTTCATGGCCATCAGGTGCATTAGTCTTTAAAATAACGTATGCAGCACTATAATCTGGATCAGGATTCATTGCATCTGATCCGTCTAAAGACTTACTTGTAGGAAAGCGAATGTCCCTAGAGATGACGTCAGTAATTATAATTGAATTTGACATTGATTTTGTTTTATTCAAAAATAGGAGAGTAGATGACCTAAAACCACCACATAAAATACCAAATCTGATACTTTTTTTGCATTTGGTTTAAAAATGTTTTCGATGTTGGCTTAAAAATGAAGAAGGAGATTCGTCTTTTATGATTTTGAACTGACGATTAAAATTAGAAATGTTTCCAAATCCACACGCATATGCAATTGATGTAATACTCTCTTTGTTTTCAAGTAGCATTTTGCAAGCAAAGCCAATTCTAATTTCATTCAAGAATCTGGTAAACGGTTTTCTGTGAATTGTCTTAAAAAATCTACTGAAGGATGATGCGTTCATGTTAACCAACAGAGCTACATCTTTAGAGCTTATTTGGGTGTGAAAATTTTGATATACATATTCATAAATAATATTCAACCTTTTATTTTCTGATTTATGAAATGTATTTATAAAACCATTGCTTGATAAAAGCGTATAGTTTTGCTGTTGCTCTAATTTGCATAATAATTCAATTATTCTCGTAATTTTAAGTGCAGGTTCAAGACTATGTAGATTTATTAATTCATTTTTTATGTTATCCTTAATATGGTTAAATTTTATTCCCTGTGTCGCTTTCTTCAATAATTGAGCAACAGGTTGCATTTCTGGCAGGGATAAAAATTCTTGACCAACGAAGTTATCTTTAAAATGAACGGAAACTGCTTGTGCCGTAAGTGTGGAGTTTTTTTCAAAATATACCTCGTCATTTAACCACATATGCGGAACGTTCTTACCTATTAAAACAACCTCACCGGCTTCAAATTTTTCTATGCTATCTCCAACAAATCTAGTACCGGTACTTTTAATAATATATACCAATTCTAGCTCTTCATGAAAATGCCACACCTTCAAAAAATTCTTATAATTATTTTGAGATACGGTAATAGAGGTATTGGCAACACTAGAACGATCTAGCAGATGAAGTTTCATATCATGTAATTTATTACAAAATACGAACTATTTTAAGATGTATAAAAAATATGTAATTACTAGTGGTTTAGTAATTAGTTCATATCTGACTTCAATTTAATTTTATTAAATAAAAAAGAGGGAAAAACAAATTTGTTTTTCCCTCTTTTAAAAAATAATAAACGTACTATATAGTTACCGTTGCTTTGCTAGTACTTTGTCTTGTCTTGTTTAGAGGCCCAATCATTAAAGACTTCAACGGCTTCTTCTTGAAGCATTTGCTTAAAATGAATTTGTCTGTCTTGCATTTCAACTTCTAGCTCATCATATATAAACTGGTCATCAAAATCTATAGCTTTTGCATCTGCCTTATCACAACCATAATATACCGCTTTTGGTCTGGCCCAATAAATAGCACCAAAGCACATCGGGCAAGGCTCGCAAGAAGTATAAATAATACAATCTGTTAATTGAAACGTATTCAGTTTTTTACAGGCATCTCTAATAACCACCATTTCTGCATGTGCAGTAGGGTCATTCGTAGAAGTTACCTTATTATGGCCTTCGGCTATAATTTCTCCATCTTTTACAACTACGGCACCAAAGGGGCCGCCTGCATTTGAGTTCATTCCTTTTGCTGCCATTTCTATGGCTCTTCTCATAAAAAACTCGTGATCTTTCGTCATATTCTTTTCTTAATTTTAAATAGGGATGTAAAATTACAGGAATAATATGGTATTAACTTTAGTTTTCTACCGCATTTACATATTAGTTCAGCGTATTGGATTTAGATTTTATTCTAAGACAACGCTCTTCTCCCAAATAAAGAGGATTACCGTGTTTCTCGGACCAAAATCCGTCTAGAACATCTTTGCTAAGGCACTGGTACACTACAACACCTTTGTAAATATTTTGGTCATCGCCAGTATAGCTGAAATTTATCACCAAAATATTGTTCTTGAAAAAACCTGTACCAGTCTGTTTCTGAGTATTATTAATGGTCCATTTTGCAATAATTCTTTTATTACCATCAAGGGATAATAAAAGTAGGCCTTTGTAATTATGAGATTCCCCATCTTGGTTGCTCCCTATAATAGAATACGAACCCACTAATTCTTCAATATTCATATGGCATTCAATTAAAAGGCGAAAGTATTGAAAATTTCATTTGAGGTCTCCATAAAGCGAAGCCTACCCTTCAAATGTTCCTTTTATGTTTTAATATTCTTTTTCATTTAAAATTAAACCTTCTATAATTTCAAGAGAGTTGTAGATTCTTCAGAAAAGAACAATCTTTAAACTTTAAATTAAACTGATAACGACCATGAGGAAAGTAACCGTGTATTTTGTAATATTATTTTTTTGGTGCGGATTTAACATCAAGGCACAAGAACAAGAGTATGGAAAAAATCAGCCCTATTCTTCTTATTGGTTTGTACACGAGCTTTTAGAATGGTCACCAGAAAATGATAGGGAAGCAAAGTTTAATGTAAGTAGTATTCCTTTGGCAGATCGGTTTTTAAATGATAGTACGGATTTAGGAGAAAGTTCACTAAAAATTCCGGGTATTATAGCTTTAATGGCACCTCATACCACTAATTTTCATCCTTCTCAAGGGTTTTCTTCGGTAAAACAATATGCTTTTCCATTTTGGCAATACATAGATTATTTTGTGCAATGGGGTGGCTCAGCAAACGAAGGTATTATTGTGCCACCAACAGCGTTCTGGACAGATGCTTCCCATAAGAACGGAGTAAAGAGTATAGGTACGGTGTTTTTTCCGCCCAACGTTTATGGTGGTAAGGAAGAGTGGGTGTATGAGTTTCTTGTAAAGAATGAGGATGGAAGCTTTCCCGTTGCCGATAAACTTATTGAAGTAGCTAAAGCATATAATTTTGATGGCTGGTTTATTAATCAAGAAACGTATGATTTAGTGGGTAATATGGGGGAACTCATGCAAGAGTTCATCACATATTATAGGGAACGATCAAATTTAAAATTGGTCTGGTACGATGCCATGATAGATGATTCACGCGTAATTTGGCAAGACGAATTAAACGAGCACAATCAAATGTATTTTCAAAATGGAGATACTAATATGTCTGATGTGTTTTTAATCAATTTTAGGTATCACGATGTCAATTTAGAAGATAGTAAACTTCTGGCCAATAAACTGGGAAGAAGTGAGTGGGATCTGTTCGCGGGTATAGATGTACAGTCCAAAAGTTATAAGACACCTGTAAAATGGGATGCACTATATAAGAACGGTAAACCTAACAATACATCTATAGGTATTTACTGGTCCAACTCTACCTTTGATATTTCTGAAAGTAAAATGCCAGAGGACGTATACCGTAATGAACAAAAATTTTGGAATGGTGGTTCAACTATAGAGACCAGGTTTGGCGAAAGTACTTGGCAAGGATTCTCCAATTATTTTGAACCACGAAGCGTAATTAATGAACTGCCTTTTAAATCTAATTTCAATTACGGACTTGGTAGTTTTTACAATGAGAAAGGAAAAACGGTTTCAAGAGAAGAATGGCATAATTTAAGTATTCAAGACGTATTGCCAACATGGCAATTTCAGGTAGATACTACCAAAGTTGAACCTACCATTAGTTTTGAGGATAGCTATTTTGGTGGTAGTAGCTTATTCTTAGAAGCGTACGAGAATGCAGAACTACCTTTGTACAAGACAAAAATAAGTTTAGAAAAGAACGTGAATTTTAGCGTTGTCGCTAAAACTATTGGTAATATAAGTTTAGAGTTTTATTGCCAATTATCTAACGGGGAGATTTTAACCAATGCGCTTAAAAATTCACTTTCCTGGAAGAAAAACAATTTTAGAATAACCGCTCGTAAAAACGTTCGTATAATTAAAATCGGAGTTAGAACTAGGGGCAAAGGTAGTGCGTATTTAGGCGAGGTTGCCATAAACTCCAAACACGAACCATCACCAACTACATCTCAATTTCAGGTAAATGGCTTTTTAAATGAAAACAATGCCGAATTGTATGTTCATTTTAAAACTTTAGATGCTCCTGTATATCATAATTTATACTTTATAAATGAAGAAAATGACAAAATTTGGTTAGGTAAAACACCCTCTAAAGATTTTTATATTTCAAAAATTCCTACAAAAAATGGAAAAATAAAAATTGAAGTGCAATCGGAGAGTTTTGGTGGTAAAAAAGGTGAAATCATTAAAAAAACCATTGACATTTCTAAATGATACCATTTGATTTTTTAAAGAGAAAATTGAATTTTTTAGACAGATGGGTAAAGCTATTATATTGAAGAAAAACGACTTAAGTTGGTCAACTTAAATTGTAAAAAATTACATCAATGTTAATAGTATGTTATTAGAAAAAAATGACTATAGCCAACTTTATTAAAAATTATTTATACAATTATTAGCTGAAGTAATTCTTTAAGCAAATCTAAATTTAGAATTTAAATTTATCAATATAAGACATTGATTTAAAGTTATTTAGTGTGTGATTTGGAGAAGGTTGGCATTCTTCTATTTTTAGTTAAAATTGCAATTGTTGATAACCATGTTAAAAGCTTAACGAGGTAAATGTGAAAATAAGGTGATTAATTTTGGAACTTTACACCTCGCTTAATTAGTTCATCATTAACATTATTTTAACATGAAAATCACACAGGTCATAAAACGGGATTTTTCAACAAAACCCTTCCATTTACACAAAATTACAAATGCTATTTTAAAGGCTATGACAGCCGTTGAACATGGTGGTCCTGGTGAAGCTGAAATAATTTCCAATAATGTGCATTTAGCACTGTTAGAAAGAAAGAAATTAGACGATAATTATATTCCTACAGTAGAGGAGGTTCAAGATTTCGTTGAGAACAAGTTAATGGAAGGCGGTTACTTTGATGTTGCTAAGGGATATATTCTATATAGAAATGAGCAAGCACAGAAAAGAAAATCGAACATCTTTGAAAAGCGAGTGAATCTAAAACCATATGAATACCCAGCATTGTACGAATATGTATCGGCAATTAGACATTCATATTGGATACATACGGAATTTAACTTTACAAGTGACATTCAAGACTTTAAGACCGGCTTGAATGACATTGAAAGAAATGCCATAAAAAATGCGATGTTGGCCATTTCCCAAATTGAAGTTGCGGTTAAGAGCTTCTGGGGAGATATCTACCATAAGATGCCAAAACCAGAAATTGGTTCTGTAGGTGCAACGTTTGCAGAAAGTGAAGTAAGACATCATGATGCGTATTCTCATTTGTTGGAAATATTAGGTTTAAATGCAGAGTTCAAGAACTTGAAGAAAAAGCCTGTAATAATGAAAAGGGTTCATTATTTGGAAACGGCTCTTAAGAACTCTAAAAGTGAAGACAACAAAGAGTATTCTGAATCAATTTTATTGTTCTCACTATTCATTGAGCACGTATCATTGTTCTCTCAGTTCTTGATTATCATGGCCTTTAATAAACATAAGAATATGTTTAAAGGTATCTCTAACGTCGTTGAAGCAACCTCAAAAGAAGAACAGATTCATGGCGATTTCGGAATTGACATCATCAATATTATAAAAGACGAGAATCCTACATGGTTTAACGTAGAATTTAATAGTACTGTTCAAGATATGTGTAAAGATGCATTCTTGGCCGAGAGTGATATTATAGATTGGATTTTTGAAGCAGGTGAAATAGATTTCCTTCCTAAAAACTTAATCAAGGAATTCATTAAAAAGAGATTTAATGATTCGATAGAAAGTATTGGAATCGAAAAAATATTTGAGGTAGACGAAGAATTATTATCTCAGACAGAATGGTTTGATGATGAGATAATCGGTACCAAACATGG
The DNA here is from genome assembly GCF_002362375.1 of Maribacter sp. UBA3344. Classification (NCBI taxonomy): domain Bacteria; kingdom Pseudomonadati; phylum Bacteroidota; class Flavobacteriia; order Flavobacteriales; family Flavobacteriaceae; genus Maribacter; species Maribacter sp. UBA3344. The sequence goes on from NZ_DERI01000012.1 coordinate 233,016, forward strand.
CGATTTCTTCGTAAAGCGCTCCATTAACTATAGCAAAAGAACACAAAGTATAACCAGTGACGACTTATTTTAAATGAACGATTCAAAAATTAACTTAGAGACTAGCGTAAAAGAAGAAATTAAGCTGAATGGTTCTAATGAACTGGTACAAGCAAGAAAAGAAGCGCTTAAAAGTATAAAACAAGACAAAGAAGAAGGGTTTAAGTGGTTAAATCAAGATAGTCGTAACTTCTTGGCTTCTGGTTATTTAACTCCGGGAGTATCAGCCGAAACCCGTATTCGTGAAATTGCAGATAGAGCGGAGAAAATATTAGGTATGCCTGGTTTTTCAGATAAGTTCTATGGGTATATGAGTGAAGGTTTTTACTCATTGGCATCTCCGGTATGGTCAAATTTTGGAAAAGAAAGAGGATTGCCAATTAGCTGTTTTGGCTCTAATATAGCCGATGATATGGGTAACATTTTGTACACCCAATCTGAAGTAGGTATGATGTCAAAATTAGGTGGTGGTACCTCTGGTTACTTTGGTAATATTAGACATAGGGGAGCAGAAGTTAAAAATAATGGGAAGGCATCTGGTGCGGTACATATTATGCAGCTTTTTGAATCTATGGTAGATGTCGTAAGCCAAGGTTCTGTACGTAGAGGTCGTTTTTCTCCTTACTTACCGGTAGAACACGCTGATATTGAAGAGTTTTTGGAAATTGGAACTGAAGGTAACCCTATTCAAGAATTGACTCATGGCGTAACTGTTACGAATGAGTGGATGCAAGAAATGGTAGATGGTGACAATGAAAAACGTTCTATCTGGGCCAAAGTTTTACAGAGAAGAGGTGAAATGGGCTACCCGTATATCTTCTTTAAGGATAATGCCAACAATGGTGCTGCAGATGTATACCAAGAAAAAGGTCATAAGATTTATGCTAGTAACCTATGTACGGAGATTATGTTGCCATCTAGTGACGAGTGGTCTTTTGTATGTGTATTGTCTTCTGTAAACGTTCTTCACTACGATAAATGGAAAGATACAGATGCTGTAGAAACTATGGTATTCTTTTTAGATGCTGTAATTACGGAATTCTGTGAAAAATTAGAAGTATACCGCGATTCTGAAAATAGGGAAGATCGTCAAACCTTTTTGTTCATGGAACGCGCTTATAATTTTGCAAAAGATAACAGAGCGCTAGGTTTAGGAGTATTAGGTTGGCATTCATTATTGCAATCTAAAATGTTGCCTTTTAACAGTCAAGAAGCCTATAATCTAAATAGTGAGATATTTAAGACAATTAAAGAGAAGTCCTACAGTGCTTCTGAAGAGTTGGCAGATAAATTTGGAGAGCCAAAGGTTTTAAAAGGTTTTGGAAGAAGAAATGCGACATTGAATGCAATTGCACCTACAACGTCATCTGCATTCATATTAGGTCAGGTTTCTCAAGGTATAGAACCAATTTGGTCAAATACATACGTAAAGGATATTGCCAAGGTAAAGACAACCATAAGAAATCCGTTCTTAGTTGATCTTTTAGAGGAGAAAGGTATGAATACCACTGAGGTGTGGAGAAGCATTCGTGATTTTGATGGATCTGTACAGCATTTAGATTTCCTTTCTGATTTGGAGAAAGATGTATTTAAAACCTATTCAGAAATTGACCAGATGGATATTATCTATCAAGCAGCAAATAGACAGAACCATATTGATCAAGGTCAATCCGTTAACATTATTGTTCATCCAGAAATGCCAGTTAAGGAAATCAATAAGATTCACGTAACCGCATGGAAATTAGGATTGAAGTCATTGTACTACCAACATAGTATGAATGCTGCCCAAAAATTCAAGCAAAAGAAAGATTGTGCTAGTTGTGAAGCATAAATAATTGTTCTAGAAATAGAATATACAGTTCAAGATCCGGTGTTTTAGAGAACGAAAACGTTCTACTAAGGCACCGTCTTTTTTATTAAACAGTTTGTGCTGTTATCTTAGTGTAAATATGTTCAGCGTATAAATTCTGAGAGGTTAAAAAATGTTAAATAATAAGGTATACTAAACCATTTTTAAATTTTGAAGTCATATTTAATTGCCTTTATGATAGTCTTTGATATCATTTTTTATATAGTTGAAAATATGGTGCTAAAACCTTGTTAAATATAGCTTAAGATATCCCCAAAATAGGTGTTTAGGTTTAGATTTGTTAGTAGCCAAACTAACTAAAAACAATCCACCACCTATGAAAACAAAATACATTGTTTACGGTATCTTGCTGATAGGGTTGACCGCTTTGATCGTTTATAGAATAAATGCCAATAATGAAATTGGAGAGCCTAAACTGTCAGAGGAATCATCAACAGCTACAACCGTAAAAGGCCTTGTTTTACAAGAACAAGAATTTAATGACAATATTTCTCTCTCTGGAACTATTGAAGCCAATGAACAAATAGAAATTAGAAGTGAAATATCAGGAGTTGTAGAGAGTATCAATTTTGAGGAAGGTAGTAAAGTGGTAGAAGGTCAAGTACTTTTTACTGTAAATGATGTTGAGCTACAGGCACAATTGTCAAAAGTACAAACTGCACAAAAATTAGCTTCTGAAAATGAACGAAGGGCAAAATTGCTTTTAGAAAAGCAGGCTATTAGTCAAGAAGAATATGAAATTGCAAGTGCGGATTTTCAGTCCGCAAGTGCAGAATCACAACTCATACAAGCCCAATTATCAAAAACTATTGTTAGGGCACCTTTCTCAGGTACCATTGGTTTACGTTCCATATCAAAGGGAACCTATGTTACACCATTAACACCTATTGCTAAATTGGTAAATACCAGTAAACTTAAAATCACCTTTTCCATACCCGAAAAGTATGCATCCCAGGTAGAGATTGGTACAAATCTCACTTTTACTACTTCAGATGCCAATATAAATCATGAGGCTACCGTGTATGCTATAGAACCTGAGGTTGAAATTGCTACCAGAACCTTGAAAATGAGAGCAATTGCAGAGAATAGTGACGGGAAAATTTATCCAGGTACTTACGCAAACGTGCTTTTGCCTTTAGAAAGCGTTGATAATGCGTTATTAGTTCCGTCAGAATCTTTGATTCCGGTACAGAACGGTAAACGCATTTTTATATCTGAAAAAGGTAGGGCGAAAGAGATAGATGTAGAGATTGGTACAAGAACTGGAAATGAAGTTAGGGTGTTGACCGGCTTAAAAGCCGGTGATACCATTTTAACTTATGGCGTAATGGCCTTAAAAAATGGCACACCGGTGGAAATAGATTTTAATCAACCAGAAGCAAGAACAGGGGAATAATGAATCTATCTACTTTAAGCATAAAAAGACCGGTACTTGCCATAGTAATGAATGTGACCCTGGTTCTTTTTGGAATTATAGGTTACACGTATTTAGGCATTAGGGAATTTCCGTCAATTGACCCTGCACAAGTTTCGGTAAGAACTACATATTCTGGTGCCAATGCAGATATTATAGAATCTCAAATTACCGAACCACTGGAGAAGGCCATTAATTCTATTGATGGCATTAGAAATTTAAGCTCATCTAGTGTACAAGGCTCAAGTTCTATTAATATAGAATTTAATCTAGACAAAGATCTTGAAGAAGCAGCAAACGATGTTAGGGATAAGGTGTCACAAGCAATTAGAAGTTTGCCCGATGATCTTGACTCTTCGCCTGTGGTGTCTAAATCTGATGCGGATGCACAAAGAATATTGTCAATGACCGTTCAGAGCGATAATAAAAATATTCTTGAATTATCCGACTATGCTGAAAACGTCATCGCTCAAAGAATAGAAACCATACCAGGCGTTAGTAGTGTGCAAATTTGGGGTCAACGAAGATATGCCATGAGGCTCTGGATAGACCCTTTAAAACTTTCCTCATATGGATTAACGGTTTCAGATGTACAAGATGCATTATTGGCACAGAACGTAGAATTACCATCGGGAAAATTAACCGGCAATAACACAGAGCTAACAGTAAAGACCATAGGTAATTTAAGTACTGAAGAACAATTTAATAATATCATTATCATGGCAGATAATGATAAGTTAGTGCGTTTAAGTGATATAGGCCAAGCTTCATTAGAGGGTGAGAACATGGAGACTAAAATGAGCGATTCTGGTCAGCCCATGGTAGCTACTGCGGTAATCCCACAACCCGGTACTAACTATTTGGAAATCGCAGATGCTTTTTACGAAGAATACGAAAACCTTAAAAAAGATTTACCGGAAGGCTTTAAACTGAATATTGTAATTGATGACACCGTCTTTGTAAGACGGGCGGTTACCGAAGTAGCCGAGACCTTACTTATTTCGGTAATTCTGGTAATATTGGTCATCTTCGTTTTCTTTAGAAATTGGTCAATGGCCATGCGCCCTTTAATTGATATACCTGTATCCTTAATTGCTACGTTTTTCGTAATGTGGTTGTTTGGTTATTCAATAAATGTTTTAACACTTTTGGCTATTGTATTGGCAACGGGATTGGTTGTTGATGATGGTATTGTTGTGACGGAAAATATTTATAAAAAGGTAGAAGAAGGTATGAGTCCCATTGAGGCGGCTATCAAAGGGTCTAATGAAATATTTTTTGCTGTAATATCCATATCAATAACATTGGCAGCCGTATTTTTGCCCGTCATCTTTTTAGAAGGGTTTGTAGGAAGGCTATTTAGGGAGTTTGGGGTAGTACTTGGAGCAGCTGTACTAATTTCGGCATTTGTGTCTTTATCGTTAACTCCCATGCTCAATGCCTACTTGATTAAACCGGGCAAACAAAAGCAAACAAAATTTTATCATGTAACTGAGAAATACTTTTTGCAAATGAATAAATCCTATGCAGAATCGCTAAGGGTTTTTATGAAAAGAAAATGGTTGAGTTTCCCCATTCTAGCGGGCTGTATAGCTTTAATTGCGGTATTTTATATTCTTCTACCAAAAGAAACGGCTCCTTATGATGATCGTAGCTTTATACGTTTAAGTGTTAATGCTCCAGAGGGTTCTTCTTATGAGTATATGGATAGGTTAATGACCGATATTACCGAATTGATAAATGATTCGGTACCAGAAAAAAAGGTGAGTTTGGTTTTGACTTCACCTGGTTTTGGTTCTTCATCTGTGAACAGCGGTAGGGCTAATATTGCATTGGTGGATCCTAGTGAGCGTGATCGATCGCAAAGAGAGATAGCCAATGATTTAGGTGAATGGGCAAAAGCTTATGTAGGAGGAAAATCTAACGTATCGGAACGCCCAACTATTTCAGTGAATAGACGTGGAGGTCCACCGATACAGTATATTATTCAAGCTCAGAATTTTGATAAGTTAAAGGAATACATACCGGAATTTATGGCAGAAGCTGAGAATGATGAGACCTTTTCTTATGTAGATGTCAATTTGAAATTTGATAAACCGGAGCTATATGTTTCCATAGATAGGGAGAAAGCGGAGACATTAGGAGTATCTGTTATAGATGTAGCCCAGACTTTGCAATTGTCATTAAGTGGTCAGCGTTTTGGCTATTTTTTAAAGAATGGAAAACAATATCAAGTAATAGGTCAGTTTGATAAGGAGGATAGGAATGCACCAATGGACCTCACATCTATATTTGTAAAGAACAAGGACGGATTACTTATCCAATTGGATAATTTAGTGCATACTACTGAGCATAGTAGTCCGCCACAATTATATCATAACAATCGCTATATGGCAGCTACGGTTTCAGCAAATCTTGCGCCTGGAAAAACTATAAATGATGGTATTGCCGCAATGGAAAGAATTAAGGAAAATGTACTTGATGATACCTTTACCACTGATTTGGGAGGTGAGTCTCGTGATTTTGTTGAGAGTAGTTCCAATACACTCTTTGCATTTGGACTAGCATTATTACTGATATTTTTGATTTTAGCGGCTCAATTTGAAAGCTTTATTGACCCTTTTATTATCATTTTAACGGTGCCTATGGCGGTTGCCGGTGCACTGTTTTCATTGTGGTTGTTTGGGCAATCTTGGAATATATTTAGCCAGATCGGTACTATAATGCTAATTGGTCTTGTAACTAAGAATGGTATTCTGATTGTGGAGTTTGCAAACCAATTAAGGGAGCAAGGTATTGAAAAAAGTGAGGCAATTATGAAGGCTTCAGAATCAAGGTTAAGACCTATTTTAATGACCAGTTTAACCATTGCATTAGGCGCTCTACCAATTGCGTTATCTCTTGGAGCGGCATCAACTAGTAGAATAGGTATGGGTGTAGTAATAATAGGAGGTACCATGTTTTCTTTGCTATTGACACTTTTTGTGATACCTGCCCTGTATTTATTGTGGTCTAGGGAAAAAGTAGAGAGACCGGAGTTTAAAGTATTTGAAACCAACTAGAATGAATATAACCAAGCTACCATTTTTATTTTTAATTATTTTACATCTTAACGCCGCCGCACAAGAAATTCTGACTATTGAAGATGCCGTTAAGATTACGGTGAAGAACAACTATCAGATCATCACGGCCGCCAACAATTTAAAAATTGATTCTGTCTCCGTAAGTCCAGGTTTTGCTGGTATGCTTCCTACTTTAGAAGCAAGTATTGAAGATAATAATAGTGTGCAGAATTTATCACAAACAAGAACAGATGGTTCTCAAGTAGAACAGGACAATGCTAAAAACAATAGTTTGGACTATGGAGTAACTTTAGATTGGTTCTTATTTGATGGGTTAAGTATGTTTGCGGCATATGATCAATTGAAACAGAACCGGGAATTAGGTGCAGAAGAATTAAAGCAAGTGGTATTGACCAAGGTTGGCGAGGTAATGATTACCTACTACGATTTGGTACAACAACAACAGCAATTAGCCGCTTTGGACAGTACTATTTATATTTCAGAACAAAGAGTAGAATTGGCTAGAAATAGATTCTCTATTGGAAAGGCATCTAAATTGGAAGTTTTAAATGCTCAAGTAGATTTAAATACCGATCAAACTTTAATGCAGCGCCAAAAAGAACTATATGCAAATACCAAAATTCAGTTGAACGAACAATTGGCGAGAGACTTAACAACCGATTTTAAGGCAGTACCCGAAATATTCGTTGATCAGAGTTTATTGTTACCTGATTTAGAATCTAAATTAATGGCCAATAATCCAGAATTAAATGCAGAGAGAATAAGTAAGAGAATTAGTGAGTTGGAACTTAAACAGGTTAAGGCATCAAGGTACCCCACCATTTATGCTACTACAGGTTATAATTTTGGAAAATCAGAATCTAGTCTTGGTTTTACTACAAGTTCTGAGTCTAACGGATTTAGTTACGGATTTGGCGCAACATTAAATCTGTTTGATGGATTCAATCAAAACAGGAATGAGAAAATAGGAAAAATGGAATTGGAAAATGCAGCCATTGCCATTAAAGAAAAAGAACAGGAATTACTATCTACATTGAGCACAACCTATCAAACCTATCTTACCAATATAAGTTTAATAGAATTGGAAGGAAATAATGAAGCAATAGCCAAGGAAAATCTAGATATTACGGTAGAAAAGTATAGAATAGGTATCATTCCTACAATTGAGTTTAGAACGGCACAACTTAATTATATAAATGCTAGGGTTAGGTTTAGTAATGCAAAATTTCAAGCCAAATTATCCGAAATAATTTTAAAACAAATGTCAGGAGAATTGGACATATGAAACTGGTTCATTATATATGGGAAAGCCTTGGAATTTAGCCATCAATTACAGAACAATTTCCAAGGCTTATAATTAGAACTAATTAATTAATTGGTAAACCTGTTTGGCAATTTCCAATTCTTCATTTGTAGGGATTACCAGAATTTTTACCTTAGAATCCGTGGTATTTATTTCTCTAACATTTTTAGATCTTAAATCATTTTTGGAGTCGTCTAAATGAAGATTAAAACAATCCATATCCTTGCACACAAGTTGGCGCATTAAACTGGAGTTTTCTCCAATTCCTGCGGTGAAAATGATAGCATCTAAACCGTTCATTGCCGCAATATAGGCGCCTATGTATTTTTTAATTCGGTAGGCATTCATTTCTAAGGCAAGAATGCAGTCGGTATTACCTTTACTCGCCTCTACTTCAATATCACGTAGGTCATTGTAACCTGTAAGGCCTAGCATTCCACTTTTTTTGTTCAAAAGTTCATTTACTTCATCTAAACTATACCCAAGTGTATTCACCATATAAAAAATAATGGAATGGTCAATATCACCACTTCGTGTACCCATTACCAATCCGTTAGACGGTGCAAATCCCATACTGTGATCAATACTTTTACCATTTTCAATAGCTGTAATGCTACACCCGTTACCCAAGTGAATGGAAATGAGCTTGGTATTTTGATTACTTAGATATTCATTTGCTTTTTCTGAAACATATTTGTGGCTGGTACCATGAAACCCATACGCCTGAACTCTCTTTTCTTCGAACAGGATATTGGGTACGGCATATTTTTTAGCTTTTATTGGTAACGTTCCATGAAAGGCAGTATCGAAAACAACGATTTGCTTAGATGATTTAAAAATTTCTTCCGCCATTAGTATTCCTTCTAGATTGGCAGGGTTGTGTAAAGGGGCTAGGGGAGAAAGTGATTTTATTTTTTGTTTAACTTCTTCATTGATTAAAGTAGTATCAACATAATCTTTACCACCATGTACCACACGATGACCAATGGCATCTATTTCCTCAGTACTATCGATCACGCCCATTTCAGCATCAAGCAAAAGAGAAGTAATTCGCTCCAGACCAGCTTTGTGAGTTGCAATTTCATAGGTTTTTTCAACCTTATGTGTATCCGTTTTATAGGTTGAAATAGCTTGGGTACTACCAATAGGCTCTATAGATCCTTGACAAATAATCTTTGCCGCAGGCATATCTAAAAGTTGATATTTTATAGATGAGCTACCAGAGTTGATAATTAAAATATTCATGAAAATGAGTTTAGAATCCTTCTGCTTGAATAGCAGTAATTATTACGGTGTTAAAAATATCATCTACGGTACAACCTCGGCTTAAATCATTAACCGGTTTATTTAGACCTTGTAACATTGGTCCGATCGCCAAGGCACCAGTTTCTCTTTGTACCGCTTTATAAGTATTATTTCCTGTATTCAAGTCAGGGAATATAAACACGCTAGCTTGTCCTGCAACTTCAGATTCGGGCAATTTACTTAAACCAACTTTGGCATCAACTGCTGCATCATATTGAATGGGGCCTTCCACTTTTAGGTCGGGTCTTTTATCTTTTATGATTTCAGTAGCTTTTCGTACTCTATCAACATCTTCACCAACACCCGATGCTCCAGAAGAATACGATAGCATGGCTACTTTAGGTTCTATGCCAAATGCAGCACTTGTAGCGGCAGATGAAATTGCAATTTCAGATAATTGCTCTGAAGTAGGATTAGGGTTAATGGCACAATCTCCAAAAACAGTGACCCTATTGGGTAAACACATAAAAAATATAGAAGATACTATAGAAACACCAGGCTTTGTTTTTATAAACTGTAATGCAGGTCTTATGGTATGTTGGGTGGTATGTACGGCACCGGAAACCATGCCGTCAGCATGCCCTTTATAAACCATCATGGTACCATAATATGATACGTCTTCCATTAAATCTTTGGCCATTGCCAAGTTTACGTTTTTATGCTTACGTAATTCAAACAGGGTAGTGGAGTAATCTAAAAAATTGTCAGATGTTGTAGGATCAATAATGTTTATGGTGCTAAGGTCTATGTCAATATCCAGTTCAGTGATTTTTGAAATAATCTGATCTCTATTGCCTAAAAGTGTAATGGTTACCGCTTCGGCATCTATCAGCATTTTGGTTGCCATCAGAATTCGTTCATCTGAACCTTCGGGCAGTACAATATGTTTTTTAGATGATTTGGCTTTTTGCAGAAGGTTATATTGAAACATTCTAGGGGTAATTCCCTTAGCTTTAAAAGTGATTAACCTTTCGGCCAGTTCTTTGGTAGGAATGTGTTTTTCGAACTCTTGTATTGAGGTCTGTATTTTTTCGGTATTTTCAGCATAAATACGTGGTCTAATAGTCCCTATTTTATTGGTGACATGGAAGGTACCTCTTGCTACAGATAGAATGGGAATGATGTCTGAAAGTCCCTCTATCAACTTTATAATGGATTCTTCCGGTAATAAACCACCGGTTAGAACAATACCGGACAAGCTAGGGTAGTTGGTAGAAATATTGGCTTGTAGCGCCCCTAAAATAATATCTGCGCGATCACCAGGTGTAATCACCAAGCTATCATCTTTTAAATGGGTTATGTAGTTACGTAATTGCATGGCGCCAACACTAAAGCTACCAACTTGATTATTGATATAATCTTCACCAAAAAGTATTTTAGCATCTAATTCTTGGGCAATTTCCTTTAAAGTAGGGCTGCCTAAAATAGGGTTTACAGGTATGGTACCTACCAATATGTCATTGGGTAGTTTTTCTTTTAAACCTTCAGAAACAATAGAAACATTTTCTGGTTGTACTTTATTGGCTACGATTAAAAGTACATCTACACCTTTCTCTTTAAAAGAGTCATAGGCCATGTAAAGATTACCGACCAACTCATCCAAAGTTTTGTTTTTTCCGCTTGCTAGAATAACTGCAGGTATGCCTAGGTTTTTTGCAATAAGAACATTAATGTCCCATTCAATTATGGCACCTTCTCCAGAAAAATCGGTTCCTTCCACTAAAACGAAATCGAACTTTTTTTCTATAGTTTTATACTTGTGTATAATATGCCCTACAATTTCATCATCTTTATCTAGGTTTTTTAATTGAACCACCTGGCTTCGTGTATATGCAAAAGCTTCTTCAGGCTTCATATCTACATTAAAGTAGCTTAAAACAGTGTCAATATGATTGTCGGTTTTCCCTTTGGGAACATCATCGATAATTGGTCTGAAATAACCAACCTTGGCAGTTCTACTTAAAAGAAGTTGCATAAGACCTAATGAAATAATTGATTTTCCACTATTTGGTTCTGTAGTAACAATATATATGGCTTTACTCACGTGTAAATGGGATTAGTGTTTATCAAATTTATAGGATTTTGTCAGGGAATACTATTTATGGTTTATAAACTGACATTTTTGTTTAAAAAATCATGTTTTTATAATGTGTAGTTTTTAAAATAAACACAACTTGTTGATTCTAAATTTTCAAGTTTCAAAAATATAGATCAAGGGTATTCTTAAATATGATGAAAATCACATAATAGAGAAAGATGTTTAAAGAGTTTTGGGGGAATACTATCTCAAATCTTGACTAGCTTACATATAATAACACATTGGTCATTTAAAGTAGTGAACATCAGTATCATCAAGTACACAATTTTTACTAAAAGGTGCGTTAAGCTATTAGAGGCTATTGCATTGCCGTAGCTTTTAAAACGCAGATACTGCAAAGTGCTTTGTATTAATTTGTTGCAGCAGAATTGAATTTTATGAAAAAATACGTAATTACAGTTTTGATGTTGGTCATAGGGTTAGGTACCGCTATTGCCCAAGATTGGCAGACGGATTTTACTGAAGCAAAAGAACTTGCTAAAACTCACAATTTGCCTATTGTCCTTGTTTTTCAAGGTTCAGATTGGTGTGCACCTTGTATTAAATTAGATAGATCGGTGTGGTCAACAGATGAGTTTAAGGAGTATGCCATGGACCATTATATTATGTTACAAGCAGATTTTCCACGTAGAAAAAAGAATGCATTGCCAGTAGTGCAATTAAATAAGAACAAGGTTTTAGCAGAAAAGTACAACCGTCAAGGTATCTTCCCCTTCGTGGTAGTAATGAATGCGGATGGTAAAGTTTATGGCGAAACCAGTTATAAAAAACTGTCACCAAAAGAATACATTGCAGAATTAAATTCATTCATAAAATAGCTTGAAAAAACTAGTTCTCATAGTAATGATATGTTCTGTTGGGCAGCTTCTGGCTCAAGAGCCTTTTAAGCGTACTATAAAATTAATGGGTAGCCGTTTTGATATTACGGTTGTAGCTAAAGATCCTATTGAAGGTCAAGAGTATATTAATTTGGCTGTCAGTGAAATAACAAGAATAGAAAAGTTGATTTCTTCTTGGGATCCAAATTCACAGACATCGGAAATTAATAAAAACGCAGGAGTACAACCTGTTAAAGTTGATGCGGAATTGTTCAATTTAATACAAAGGGGAATAGGAATTTCTACATTGACCGATGGTGCTTTTGATATCAGTTATGCATCAATGGATAACATCTGGAGGTTTGACGGTAGCATGACTAAAATGCCTGAGGAAGCAACCATTAAAGCATCAGTATCTAAAGTAGGATATCAAAATATCCTTTTGAATAAAAAGGATCATACCGTTTTCCTCAAATTGAAGGGTATGAAAATAGGTTTTGGAGCAATAGGAAAAGGTTATGCGGCGGATAAGGCAAAAGAACTATTGATTTCCAGAGGTGTGGTAGCAGGTATTATAAATGCATCTGGAGATATGAATACTTGGGGAAAGCAACCTAATGGTGATAGTTGGCAAGTAGCCATTACCAACCCAATGAATAAGAACAAGGTGTTTGCATTATTACCCTTGGATAATGGAGCGGTGGTCACCTCCGGTAATTATGAGAAGTACGTAACTTTTAATAATACCAGATATACACATATTATTGATCCCCGTAGCGGTTATCCGGCAACGGGAATAGTTAGCGTAACAGTATTTGCCCCAAAGGCAGAACTTGCAGATGCGCTTGCAACATCTGTTTTTGTAATGGGTAAAGAAGTGGGTTTAAATAGAATAGAGCAGTTGCCAAAGGTAGAGTGTATCATTATTGACGACTTGGGTACTATAATTACATCTAAGAATATTCAAATAAATAAGTAAAATGAAAAGGATTTTAATTGTGTTGGTAATGATTGGTGGTCTTAGTAGCTGCACGGTATTAAAGGAGTACGATAAAGTAAATATCAACGATCCTGACATGACCTTGCAAGATAAAAAGTGCGATAGAAATGTGATTACCGTGCATTCATATAGAGAAGCAGCGGTAGGTGCAAACGGAGGTAAAACAGGTGGAGGCTGCGGCTGTAATTAGTTAGTAATGAAACAACAAAGACATAAGTTTAAATTTATAGTGCTACTCATTGCATGTATGCTATGCGGTGCTGGTTACGCCCAGCAAAATACCGGTGTAACCAACTCTTATAAAAAACGTGTGTTGGAAACTACCGAAGTAGATTTCTTGAGCAGTTACTATTCTCAAAACGGTGATAATGCTGCTGTTACCGGTGGTATTGGTACAGAGGAACTTACAGATGTTACGGGAACTATTATAGTATCGGTACCATTGAATGATGATGATATTTTAACCATTGATGCTGGTGTTTCTGCCTACACCTCTGCATCTTCTAGTAATGTGGATCCATTTGATGGAAGCGAAAGGGCAGATGCTTTTGTAGCAAGTACTGGAGCTTCTAGGTCAGATGTATGGACCAACTTGTCCGGCACATATACGCATAGTTCAGATGATAGAAATACTATGTACTCCGGAAATCTATCAGTGTCATCGGAATATGATTATTTTTCATTCGGATTTGGTGGTGGGTTAACAAAGCTCTTCAATGAAAAAAATACCGAGGTAAGTATTAATGCGAATATATTTCTAGATACTTGGACTCCCATTTACCCTACGGAACTAAGACCTTTTGCAAGTGGGGCAAATGGGTTGGATAACGGATTCTTTTCAAACAAAACAATTACCGGGAACACAGATTACAGTCCTACTTTTGAGAAGTTTACAGATGAGACAAGAAACTCCTATTCGGTAGGTTTGGGCTTTTCTCAAATTCTAGGTAAAAATCTTCAAGGTTCATTGGCTTTAGATTTTGTAAAGCAAGATGGTTTACTGAGTACACCTTTTCAACGCGTTTATTTTGCAGATGTAGCCGATTCATTTATTCAAGAATTTCAACTTGCGGATGCTATTGAGCAATTACCGGATAGCCGCTTTAAAGTTGCAGGTGGCGGAAGGTTGAATTGGTATATAAATGAAAGTGTTGTGTTACGATCCTACTATAGATATTATTTTGATGATTGGGGTATTAACTCGCACACGGCAAGTGTAGAAGTGCCTATTAAGCTAACGGATAAGTTTACGGTATACCCATCTTATAGATTTTACCAGCAGTCAGCGGCAGATTATTTTTACGGATATGAAGAAGCATTTTCTACGGATACGTTTTATACCTCTGATTATGATTTGTCTAAATATTCGGCAAACCAATTTGGAATGGGAGTTTCCTACACAGATATTTTTACAAAAATGCATGTCTGGAAACTCGGACTTAAAAGTATAGATGTAAAATTCTATAAATATGATAGGAATACGACCTTTAGTTCCAGCATTCTTACAGCAGGCTTTAAGTTTGTGATGGATTAATTTTATATTACATTTTAAAAATTTATAATGGTTTTACGAGAAGAATATGACCTAATATGTGTAGGTGCAGGTATCATGAGTGCTACATTAGCTTTATTGGTAAAACAGTTAAAGCCAGATCTTAATGTGCTGATCGTTGAACGATTAGGTAAAGTGGGACAAGAAAGCTCTGCTGCTTGGAACAATGCAGGTACAGGTCACTCTGCCTTATGTGAGTTGAATTATACTCCAGAAAACGAAGATGGTGCTGTAGATATTAGAAAGGCTATTAACATCTGCACCCAGTTTGAAATTTCTAAGCAATACTGGTCTTATTTGGTAGCGGAAGGCTTGATCAAAGACCCTAAAACATTCATCACTCCCGTTCCACATCATAGCTGGGTAAAGGGAGAAGAGAACGCCAACTATCTTGAAAATCGTTTTAAAGCTTTTAAAGAGCATTTTATGTTCAACTCGATTGGAGTTTACTAGAGAAGTTGAAAAAATGAAAGAATGGTTTCCTTTAATGATGCATAATCGTACTGAAGATGAGGTTATGGCAGCATCGCGAATAGATAGGGGAACCGAGATGAATTACGGCGCATTAACGGAAAAATTATTTGCTATACTTAAAGATGAATATGATACTGAAGTATTGTTCCATACAGAGGTTGAAGACATAGACCCTGACCATGATGAAGAATGGTTGGTGAAGATGAAAAATTTAGAAACAGGTAAGAAAAATACAATCGATGCCGAACATGTTTTTATCGGTGCCGGTGGCGGTAGTCTTTTATTGCTGCAAAAGGTTGAAATTGAGGAGAAAGACGGCTACGGTGGATTTCCTGTTAGTGGCGAGTGGTTGGTCTGTAAAAATCAAGATATCAAAAATCAGCATAACGCCAAGGTATATAGCAAAGCAGGTATTGGTGACCCGCCAATGTCGGTACCGCATTTAGATACCCGTTATATCAATGGAAAGAGAGAATTGTTGTTTGGTCCGTTTGCAGGTTTTAGTCCTAAGTTTTTAAAGGAAGGTTCTTATTTAGACCTGTTTAAATCTATCAATTTTGATAATATACCATCCATGTGGGGCGTGTTTTGGCATAATCTTCCATTGACAAAATATTTATTGGAACAAGTGGCCATGAGCTTTGATGATCGCATGGAATCATTGCGTCAATTTGTTAAGGATGCCAAAAATGAAGATTGGGAAATTGTAATTGCAGGTCAACGTGTTCAAACGATAAAAAAAGATGAATTTAAAGGCGGTTCGTTGGAGTTTGGTACACAATTGGTAAGTAGTAAAGACGGTAGAATTACATGTTTGTTGGGTGCATCACCTGGTGCTTCAACTTCTGTTAAAATAATGCTCGATGTTATTGAAAAAGCATTTCCAGAATTGGTGGCATCGGAACAAGGGAAAGATAAATTAAATGAAATGGTCCCATTTTATAATAAGGAAGTCACTAAAGAATTATTCGATCAAGAATTGGCTAGGGTAACCAAAGATTTGAATTTGTAGTTTAAGGTAAATCTTTTAAGATACTTTTATGCTTATTAGAACAACAAGAGTACAATAAATAGACCGTACTTGCATTATCCTTAATTAGTTAGATGGTAAGTACAATTACATGCATCATAAAATTTTAATCCTTTTTTTATTTTTGATTACCGGATCTGCCTCGGCACAGTTGAGCGATTTGGCAAGAATAGATTTTACGTTTATACCCAATAAAAATTCTGATGTAGAATATACCCGTTCTAGAGTATTGATAAATGCTCCAATTCCTTTAAAGGGAGATGGTAAATATTTGTTTTTAGGGTTTGATTATAGCAATATTCATCTTCGCTTTAAAGATGAAGAATTGCCGTTTGATAGAAATCAATTAAATGACTTTAGAATACTTGATTTTACCATAGGGTATACACAGCCACTAAAGAATGATTGGCGATTAGGGGTAAGGTTTCAGCCGGGTATAAGTACAAACCATACGGCAAGAAATTTAACGGTTGATGACATCGTCTTTTCAGGAGACTTGGTTTTTATTAAAAAATATGAAGATGACTATAAGCCATCACGTTTGATCTTAGGGCTTTCGTATTCCCAAAATAGAGGCTATTTATTCCCTTTACCTTTTATAAGCTACTACAAGAAATTTAGTGCAGATTGGTCATATAATTTGGGGATTCCCAAAACCAATTTACAATACCATATATCGGACAAACATAGAATAAAGTTGTTTGCCCAATTAGATGGTTTTACTTCTAATGTGCAGAATGGGGCACTGGTGAATGATACGGATGTTGCGGAACTCATAAATATGTCTTTGATCAATGGTGGTCTACAATATGAGTATCATATTACAGAACATTTTCAGTTAGATTTAAGGGCGGCTTATAATTTTAGTTTAAGCAATAAGCTAAAAGATGGAGACAATAATACCATACTTACAATAGATAACGATTCTAGAAGTTATTTGAGGGCAGTATTGAAATTTAAAATATGAACTAAAAAAACGCCAGAATTTTTATTCTGGCGTTTTAGTATTACAATAGCATAAGGGTATTAACCTATTACGGATTTCTCCGTAATAAACGGTTGATTATAATGTCTTTGTCCTGTAGCTTTATAAAGGGCATTGGCCAACGCGCCAATAATTGGAGGTAAAGATGGCTCTCCCAAACCTGTTGGGTCAATTCCGTTATCCACAAAGAACGTTTCTATTTCTTTAGGTGCTTCCTTATGTCTTATTAAGCGATAGGTGTCAAAATTCTTGTGCTGTGGTTGCCCGTTTTCAAAGGTTATTTCACTATAGGTGGCATGCCCTATGCCATCTATAATACCACCTTCAATTTGGTTTTTTGCAGCCATTGGGTTGATTACAATACCGCAATCTACCGCACACCATACTTTATCAACTTTTGGAGCATCTGTATCATCATTTAAGTCTAATACTTGTGCAACATAAGAGTTATGGCAGTAATAGGCAGAAACACCTCTTTTTGCACTACCTTGCCCGTTAGACCAACCGGATTTATCCCTTACCAATTTTAAAACGCCGGCATAACGCTCGGGATCGTAATCGTTCTTCTCTGGTTCACCAACAGGATTTTTAATTGCTCTGTCAAAAAGTTCCAGTCTGAACTCAATAGGATCTTTACCTGCGGCTTCTGCAACTTCATCAATAAAGGCTTGTTCTGCACCGGCAACAAAGTTTGAGCGTGGCGCTCGCCAAGCTCCGGTAGTTACTACCGTTTCTAAATTAAACTTCTCAGCTAAGTAATTATCTACGGCACCGGCAGGAAACCTGTTTTCAAAAAGTAGGTCGTCATTAGATCCGGCACCTTTAACATGCCATGCAAGCAAGTTACCCTCTTTATCCAATGCTGCTTTATATTTTACCTTGTAGGTAGGGCGATATGTTCCCTGGGTCATATCATCTTCTCGGGTATATACTAATTTTATGGGAGCTTGCATTTTTTGTGAAATCACCGCAGCTTCTACTCCAAATGTTCCATAGAGGCGTCTTCCAAAACCACCACCCATACGGGTCATTTTAATATCGATTTTTTCAACCGGTAAGCCTAATCTAGAAGCCAATGTTTTTTCTAAAAACTCAGGTGTTTGTATGGGACCGTTCAATAACGCCCTTTCTCCATTTACATCTGCAAAGAAGTTCATGGGCTCCATGGTATTGTGTGCTAAAAATGGTGCGCTATACGTACGTTCAATAATCTTATCGGCTTTTCTAAATGCACTTGCCACATCACCATCTTTACGTGCAGGCTTTTTAGAAGTAGAATTCAATAATTTAGTCAATGCTTCATCATGGCCTTCGGTACTTTCTAAGGTCGAAGTTTCTTCCCATTCAACCTTCAACGCTTTTTTGGCTTGCATACATTGCCAGGTAGAATCCCCTACAATGGCTACCAATTTAGCAATTGCACCACCATCGGACCACTGTTTTTCAACATTTTCAGGATAAACATCAATAGGGAAAACATCTTTAATGCCGGGCATAGATTTTACAGCTTCTGCATCCATTGATTTATAGGTGAGTCCAAAGGCTGGTGGATGTATGATCATTGCAATCATCATACCTTCCTCTTGAATATCAATACCAAATAAAGGTTTACCGGTAACCAAATTAGGTCCGTCAACGTTTCTTTTATCCGTTCCTATAATATTGAAATCACTTGTTTCTTTTAACGCAACCTCTTCTGGCACCGCCATGGTAGCAGCTTTAGAGGCCATTTCCCCAAAACCAGCGGAATTATCAGAGGCGGTATGGCTTATAACACCATTGTCAACGGTTATTTCAGAGGCATCTACTTGCCATGCATCCGCTGCCGCAGCAACTAACATATGTCTTGCTGTGGCACCGGCCATTCTAAGTCCAGACCAACCAGCTCTTATAGATTGGCTTCCTCCAGCAAGTTGTCTTTGGAAAATATCGGTATTCAAAGGGGCTTGTTCAACCACAACGTCTTTCCAATCAACACCTAGTTCATCTGCTATGATCATAGGCATTGAGGTTTTTACATTCTGTCCAATTTCTGGATTTGGAGACATTATGGTTACCAAACCGTTATCGGCAATTTTTAAGAAACCATTAATGTTGAACCATTCCTTTGGTATACTTTTTATTTGTTCTGGAGTAGGTTTGCATGAAGCAAGCCAGCTAAACCCTAAGATCATTCCGCCACCTGCTAGCGTACTACTTTTTAGAAAGGAACGTCTATTATATGAAGTTTTAATGAGTGTCATCTTTTTGTTTTTTTAGAAGGTTAAAATCTCAATTAGAGTGCAAATCTTTTACGCATTTGAACTACTTGCAGCGTTTTTAATTGCTTTCTTAATTCGAGTATAAGTACCACAACGGCAGATGTTACCGTTCATGGCATCTTCAATTTCAGTATCGGTCGGATTAGGATTTCTCTTTAAAAATGCACTGGCATTCATAATTTGACCGGCCTGGCAATATCCACATTGATACACATCTTCTTCTAACCAAGCTTTTTGAACTGGGTGATCTCCGTTTTCAGAGAGACCTTCAATAGTAGTAATTGATTGTTCGCCAACCGCTGATACGGGTAGTTGACAAGACCTAACGGCATTGTCGCCCAAATGAACGGTGCAAGCGCCACATTGCGCAATACCACAACCAAATTTTGTACCTACTAATTTTAAATGATCTCGTAGCACCCAAAGCATTGGCGTTGATGGGTCAACGTCTACTTCTTGGGTTTTTCCATTAACTTTTAAATTGAAGTTTGCCATGCTATTTTTTGTATTTGTTTGAGTCGCTTGAAATTAAGGTTTTTTTTAGAGTTTTAAGGTGGTTTTAACTTTAAATATTCTTAAAGAAATGCCAACTTTTTGGTTAGCCTTTGAAAGTGTCAAATTTGAAAGAGTTACTATAATATTTTATCGTGATATCGTAAGAAAAGTAATGCCGGTACATTTATCAAAATTAATATCCAATTGCTTAAGGGCATTTAATTGATAAGCACGGTATGATTACTCAAAATATAACCTCAATTTCAGAATCTATCATAGACACGGTAGGTAATACACCATTGGTAAAGCTTAATAACGTTCTTGATGATTCACATTTTAATTTATTTGGTAAACTAGAGGCAGCTAACCCTGCGGGGAGTATTAAGGATAGAACCTCACTTTATATTATAGAACAGGCACTTGCTAGCGGAACTATTAAAAAGGGAGATACCGTTATAGAATCAAGTTCTGGAAATATGGCCGTGGGCCTTGCCCAAGCTTGTTTGTATTATGGTTTAAAACTTATAGTCGTAGTGGACCCCAAACTAAATTCGCATACAGAAAAGATTTTAAGAACCTATGGCGTACGCATTGAGCATGTTACGGTACCCAAGAAAAATGGCGGCTATTTAGCGGCTAGGCTTGAGAGGGTTCAACAATTATTGGATCAAATACCCAACAGTTATTGGTCTAACCAATATGGGAATCAAAATAATCCTTTAACGCATCATGAAACTATGTCTGAACTAATGGATTCTTTACATGGCAAATTAGATTATTTATTCGTTGCTACAAGTACTTGTGGAACGCTAATGGGCTGTGCAGATTATATCCACGAAAACCATTTGAACACCAAAATTATTGCCGTTGATGCCGTTGGAAGTGTTCTTTTTGGCGGTCCACCATTAAAGAGATTGATACCGGGGCATGGTGCCGGTGTGCCCTCTCAATTTTTAAATACCAGTAGAATTTATGATCATGTGTATGTAGATGATGTGGATTGTGCCCGCGGATGCTGGAACTTGCTTGAAAAAGAAGCCATTTTATGTGGAGGATCTTCTGGTGGAATGATCAGTGCGGTACGTAAATACAGTCAAAAAATGGAGCAGGACAGTAATTGTGCACTGTTTCTATGCGATCGTGGAGAGCGTTATTTAGATACCATTTATAATAGAGATTGGTTATTAAAAGAACTTCCGGAAAGTAAAAACGCTTTTACGCCAATTGGCGGTTGGTAGAAGAGATATGTTATGAAGAATACACAATCATATAAAATAGGCATTGTAGGTTTTGGACCTAAAGGCTTCTATGCATTTGAAAGATTAATTGCATATATAAAAGCTTATAATCTGTTTGAACACATAGAAGTGCATATTTTTAATTCGACGGGTTTTTTAGCCTCTGGAGATGTTTATAGACAAGATCAACCGGAGTATTTGATCATGAATTATACCAATGGTAATATTTCTGGTTGGGCTTTGCAAGAGCCATTTTCAGTAGTACCTAAAACTTCTGATTTTGTATCATGGCTTATAAATAACAATTATGTAAGCACTTCGCCTAATTCATATGCTCCTAGAGCGCTAGTAGGTGAATATTTATCAGATTGTTATCATCAGGTTATGGAACACTTACCAGACAATGTAGAAGTTATAGATCATATAGGTTTGGTTACTAATGTAGTCAAGAATAATAACAAATATCAGTTGCATTTTAAAAATGATGGGCTATCACAAGAATACGTGGTTAATTGTGACAAGGTACTTTTTACTACTGGTCACAATACGTTTAGATCTCAACGAGATAGATCCATTGACAATGCTAAAAAGATAAACTTTATTTACCCTATCAATGATACATTAAAACATCTGAAAAAAGATTCATTAGTGGGGATTAAAGGCTTCGGGTTAACCGCCATTGATGCTATTTTGGCGTTGACCGAGGGTAGGGAAGGAACTTTTGTCAAAAATGAAAAAGGAGTATTAAAATACGAGGCATCTGGTAAAGAACCATTTAAAATTTATCCGTTTTCAAGAACCGGATTGCCAATGATACCTAGAAATGGTTCCACTGAATCTTCTATAGAATTACATTATTTTACCCAAGAGTGTATGGCTCACTTAAAGGAAAATAAACCTGTAAGTTTTGAGTGCACGGTACTGCCCTTGATAAAGAAGGAATTCTATTTTGCTTACTACAGTGTTTTGTTCAAAAACTATGGGCATCAATTTTATTATGATGAAGATTTTACCGTACTAGAAAATCAAGTGCAGTACTTTCATGAAGATTATCCTGAATCACCCGTTTTTAATTGGGATAGCATAGTAAATCCTTTTAATGATGAGCCTATTTTATCAACTATGCTTTTACAATGCTATCTAGAATTTTTAATACAGGAAGCAAAAAAAGGAGAGAATGAAAGTCCATTTATGGCTGCGGTTGGCGCATGGCGCAAAATAAGTCCGTTATTCAATGAACTGTACAGTTTTGGAGGATTGGATGCCGCTTCGCATAAATTGTTTGATACGTACTATTTTGGACTATTCAATAGATTGTCATATGGTCCGCCAGTACAGAATATGCAGAAAATGCTGGCATTGTGTAAAGCGGGTATTTTAGATTTCACTTATCTAAAAGTTTCGACCATTACGGAAAACACCATGGACGACAATTATACTTTGCAATTAAATGATGCCCAGGCTACAGAACTAAATTACATAGTCAATGCCACCATTTCCAGAGCAAGAGAGGGTGAATTTAAAAATGAGCTATACCAAAACTTAATAAAGAACGGTCTAGTACGTGCGTTTCAAAATAAACTAAATACCAGTTATACCCCGGGTTGTGTAGATATAGATGAAAACGGTAATGCCATAAATGCGCATGGTAAAGTTGACTCACATATTACATTTTACGGTACTCCAACTGAGGGAATAACCTGTGATAATGATACTTTATCTAGGTCTAGAAACAATTTTGCAACTATTTGGGCAAAGCAAACCTGTAACACCATATTAAAAAAAGCTAGAATCACCGAAAATTATGGAAGAGAAGAAAATGTACTATAAAGGAAAACCAAAATATCAACTTACACCGAAAACATCGGATTGGATGCATGAATTATTTAATGAACAATCCGTTGTTAAAGGTTTGGTAGAAAGATATGGTTCACCGATCAATGTACATCATTTGCCATCTTTCAATAATAATTGTGAGATGTACAAACAAGTTTTTGAGAGTTACGGATTAAAATATAGAATCTTCTATGCCAGAAAGGCCAATAAATCTAGAGGGTTGGTAAAACAAGCTTTTGCATCGGGTATTGGTGTAGATACCGCCAGTTTTAAAGAATTGGAACAATCATTGGCATTAGGTGGTAATAGTGAAAATTTAGTGCTTACAGCTGCAATTAAGACAGAACCACAAATTGAATTGGCCATAAAGAATGGCGTTCCTATCATATTGGATAATGAAGACGAGTGTGTACTAACCCAAGCAATTGCCAAAAGAATTGGTCAAAAAGCAAATGTAGGTTTTCGCATTAGCGGATTTACGGTGAACCAAGAAAAACTTTATAGCCGTTTTGGTTTTGATGTTGATGAGGTAGTAAATTTCATTGCATCATATGTTGGTGACAATAAATCCTTTGATATGCTTAGTGTAACCGGACTTCACTTTCATTTAGATGGATATTCCACTTATCAACGCAGCGTAAGTTTGGTTGCCAGCATCCAAATTTTTTCAAAGTTGAAAGAAAAAGGATATGCAATGTCCTTTATTGATATAGGTGGGGGTATACTAATGAACTATTTAGAAGATGAAAAAGAATGGAATACATTCAATGAACAATTGAAGAAGTCGGTCTTAGAAGATAGCAATGATATTACGTTTAACAACAATGGTCTTGGTTTTAGACTGGAAGATGGTCAGCTACGTGGTAAACTGAATACGTATCCGTTTTTTAATGCGATAAACAAAGAAAGTTTTATTAGAGAGGTGCTGGATTTTATGGATACTCAATCTGGTTTGTCGGTAGCATCATTATTAGTAAAGAATGGAGTTGAATTGCGAATAGAACCCGGTAGATCATTATTGGATCAGGTAGGTATGACAATTGCAAAAGTAATTCACCGCAAAAAAGATGCAAAAGGGCAGTGGTTGGTAGGTCTAGAAATGAATATGAGCCAAATGATGAGTTCTAGCGCAGATTTTCTTTTAGACCCATTTATGTTATATAATTCTGAGGTTGAAAAAAACGAAAATGTAGATGTATTTTTTACAGGAGCCTATTGTTTGGAAAGAGATGTGTTGCTAAAGAGAAAAATAACCTTGCCTAGATTACCTGCAATAGGGGAGTATGTTGCTTTTGTCAATACTGCTGGTTATATGATGCATTTTTTTGAAACCGAGGCGCATTTATTTAAGTTGTCATCCAATTTAATGTTTACGGGGTCCAATGAAAAATTATCGTTTTTTCAATTTATTGATGATGCCAAAATTGCCTTGGAACAGTAAAGATATCTTGCAATATGTAATGCATCAATAACTGTATTTTTCAAGGTAAGGGAACGGTATGGTATTGGGTAAATTGTATTAAAACAATATATCATGAAAATACAAGCATATTTAGCCTTTAACGGTAATTGTCAAGAAGCATTGAACTTCTACGCAAACCTGTTCAGTGCAGACATAAAAAATAAACAAACATACGAGGATAAGAAAATAGATGTTCCGTCTTCTTATCGTGGAAAATTACAGCACGCAGAGCTCAAAGGAAAAGGAGTTCATTTTATGGCATACGATGCCTCTCCAGACACACCTTTGAACAATGGCAATCAAATTAATATGAGTGTTGATGTCGATAATTTGGACGAAGGCAAACAGTTATTTAATGACTTGTCAAGTGGAGGTCAAGTACACCATGAATTTAGGGAACGTGAATGGGGACATTTTGGTAGATGTACCGATCGTTTTGGCATAGGATGGATGGTAAACGTTGATAAGTAAACATCAAAAATAAATAAAGTAAGAGGTATTTTCTAGCGGCAATTATTGTCGTTTGAAAAGCCTCTTTTATTATTAACCTCGCTAGGCGAGTAAAAACAAGAGAATTTATGGAAATTATATATGAGTATGATGGTGTAACAGCAAGTGACAGGTTGGAAACATATATCAAGGACAAGCTGGACAAATTGCATGCAAAATTTGATGATGTAATTAGAGCAGATGTATTTATAAAGCAAGAAAACACATCTTCTGATGAAACAGGTATGATCTGTAATATACGGTTAAGTGTACCTGGTCCTAGAATTTTTGCAGAAGCCAGTAATCAAAATTTTGAAGAGTCGGTAAACGAATCTATTAGTGATCTGGAAAGACAGTTGAGAAAACGTAAGGATAAAATGAAAACGTATTAAACTCGGATTATGAAAAAAGCATTGATATTATATTTTGGTAAAAAGTTCTACAAAAGTTGGCTAAGGAAAAAACGAGCTAAAGCAGCTAGAACTTAAAATTAAATATTACGTATAAAAATAGCCCTTGCTAAAACAAGGGCTATTTTTATTGATAATTATATAATATTATCTATAGTCTTCAAGAACTTCCGTAGTTTCTAAATCATTCTGTAATTGTTCTCTTTGTGCTCTGATAATTTCCTTTAAACGGTGTGGCATCATAGTTTCTGCCAAGGCATTATCATAATCGTTAATGGCTGCTTTGTCACCCCTTACTGCTTCCTCTAACATTGCTTCATCATTATCTTCAGCAAAGAACGCCTTAACATCCATCCACGTTCTGTGTAGTGTTCCGGCTGCGCTACCTTCAATTTGAACGCTACCTAAATCTAATTCAGGAACAGAACCTCTAAGTTCTTTCAAGAACTGCATGCGATCTATAATTTTTTTCTCAAAGTAACTTTTAATGCCTACATCCTTTGAATTTTCAGATGCTTTTTCAAAACCTTTAATGGCATCTTCATTTTTACTTACCAAGTCTTTAAGACTATCTTCAATTTTCTTTATATCGTTATTCATAATATTAAATTTAATAGGCGATCATGCCCGTTATTAATCATTTCTGTTATAGGCAATTTAAGGGTAAACGGGCGTTTACATTGACGTTATACAATAGTACTTTAGCTGTATGCAGTTAAGCTTTAAACTGCTAAGAATTAGCTTCTAAAAGAAGGTTTTAGCATAGATTTTGTATGGATAGAGTTAAGCTGAAATCTAGGTAGTGCTTACATTGTTATCGAACTTAAAAAAGAAAAACTATGAGATTATCACCACTATTTGGAGTAGCAAAAATGTTAGTAAGAAGCAGAAAATTGAAAATGGCGGCCGTTGGTTTACAATTGGCCTATTTAGGGTACACTTATTATTCAGAGAAGAAAAAAAATAAACAGGTGTCAAAATAATTTTAAAAACAGAGTTAAATATCTGATATTCAATTAATAATGTGTATTTATTAAAGTTATTGATTTACAGAATATGATAAAACCTATGAATTTTTATTAATAATCAATTGAATAAGTTGCTAGACCTTTGGAGTATGAAATCCCAAAATCTAGTATTATGAACAATTCATTTAAAATTAGCCTTTTGTTCGCCTGTATGGCGACCATGGGTTATGGCCAAGATTTGGCCTACAACGATTCTTCAACCAGTTTTCTTGAAAGAAAAGTTACAGAAGTTTCTAACCGCACAGAGAATTACAACAAGCTAAAATCACTTGGTTATTCAGATGAAGAAATCTTTGAGGACCTAGGTAATGCCAATTTCCTGACCAAAAAATATGAGAATGCCTTATACTGGTATGGCAGACTTATGGAAATTTCTGAAGATGGTACCTTAAAGAAAAGTTACCAAAAAAGATTTGATCACGCCGTTTCTCAGTTAGGTAAAGAGGTACAAAACGAGATTGCCGATGAAAACTGGACAGAGCTGGTTAAAGATGACTATAAGATGACCCGTA
This sequence comes from Maribacter sp. UBA3344, assembly GCF_002362375.1. Taxonomy (NCBI): domain Bacteria; kingdom Pseudomonadati; phylum Bacteroidota; class Flavobacteriia; order Flavobacteriales; family Flavobacteriaceae; genus Maribacter; species Maribacter sp. UBA3344. Next base: position 259,718 of record NZ_DERI01000012.1, read on the forward strand.
ATGTTATTCACCCACGTCTTACCTCAAACAACAGACGAAATTTTTTACCGTGGGATGACAACCAAGTGAGTAGCGAATTTGCAGCTACAACAAAAACACCGGCAAAAAAAGCACCAGGTGAGTATGCTCCGCCGGTGGCGTTGACCAATGGTGGTAATACGGCATACTATAGTAAAACCGTATATCGTAAACCCGTAACCGGAATGTTCTCCAAGAAAAAAGCAGTTCATAAAATTTATAAAGCTGATAAAGTAGGCGGCGAGTGGAAAAAAATAACCGAAGTAGCGGTTTGTCCAGGTGATTACTCGGCAAAGCACCCAGCCGTATCACCAGATGGCAGTAGATTGTTCTTTGCTTCTAATATGCCGGGCACGTTTGGCGAGTATGACATTTATGTGGCAACCATTCAAAAAAACGGAATGTTGGGCCAGGCCAAGAACTTAGGTAAAAAGGTCAATACCGCTAAAAATGATATTCACCCTAACCCTATATCTAACGGTAGTCTAGTATTTGCCTCTGACGGTAGGGAAGGTTATGGCGGTTTAGATGTGTACATGGTAGAGGTTGGTCAACGTAGTGTAGGGCTAGCGGTAAACATGGGCAATACGATAAACAGTTCTTATGACGAGTACTCCGTAAACTTATTGCAAGGTGATGGTTCTGGTTACGTGGTATCTAACAGAATTGCAAAAGGTAAGCATACACAGAACGTAGCATTTAACTTAAATGATAAACCTATAAACGAGAGAGACAGAGATGATCGTTTCTTGGAAGCTTTTAACTCAGAAAAACAGATGCAATATTCTAGCTCTGTATTTGAAGATGAATAACCACCCATTATTCATATCCCCCAATTCATAGACAATTTCAATTCTAATCATTAAAATCAAACGTTATGGAAAGTCCGTATAAAATCAGTAGTTTTCTTATTGCTTTATTTTTATTGGCTCTTGTCCAAACAGTAAAAGGTCAAGAAACCAATGCAAACTTAGGCTCCAGTAGTACCTACCACAATCAATTATTCTTCAACAGGTTTTTTATAAACCCAACATTCTCATTGGTACGTGAGAACAAGTCATATTTGAACATTCTACATAGAAACCAATATGCAACCTTTGACGACAACAGTCAAAACTACTTTCTAGGTTTCAGTAATAAGTTAAATGACCATACAGCTGTAGGTATTGGCGTATATAGCCAATGGTCTGGTGTGGTTCAAGAATTTGGTTTCAATGCCAACTACGCATCATCTGTTCGTTTAGGAGACAAATCTGTTTTAACGTTTGGTACCAATGTAACTTACTTTAATCAAGGTTTGGACAAGAACAGAGTTGTTGTAAGTACAGATGACCCAGAGATAGCAGATGCTAGAAAAGAAAGTAAAATTGCGGTACAACCAGGTATCAATCTATCACTTGGTAGTTTTGATTTTGGACTGTATGCAGAAGATTTAGTAAAATACAATCAAACAACGAACGAATTTCTGACCGATTTGTCAACCAAGAGTGTTAAGGCATCGGTTCAATATACCCATTCATTTGAGCATTCAAGAGGACTTTTTGAAAATGCGAGATTAATGCCAATGGCTCAAGTAGGGCAAAATTATGATGGTAGCCTATACTACTTTGGTTCCATGTTATTAGACTTGCCAAATTATGGTTGGTTGCAAACTACGGTAGACCAAGAATATGGTGTAGCAGCTGGTGTAGGTTTTAACTTAAGTGAAAAAATGTCTTTAGGTTATTTAATGGAGAAAGATCTATCAAGTGATGATGCCAACCTTGGCTGGAACCATGAGATTACATTGGCATATAAGTTTAAAGATGATGATTTGGCCATTTCGGTAGCAGATAATTCATCGGACAATCAAATAGATAATATCGTAAGAAATTATGAAGAGCAAATAGCCAATTTAATAGAAGAAAGAGATAGTGCAAGAAAGGCAAGTAGAAGAAAGCAAGAAAGTAGTTCTAATGCACCTGTTTCAGAAAGTAGTTTGGCTTATGAAAATAAAATAATCTTAGATGAACTGATTCTTCGTCAAGATTCAATTGAGAGTGAAAGAATAGCAGCGTTTGAAGAGCGTTTTGAGCTAATTGTAAGAATGTTGCGTAACGATATTGATACTACCATTAAAAGCTCTTTACAAGACTTTAGTGTAGAGGAAAACACCTCATATGTAAATAATGATATCGTGGATGATGCTATAGATTTTGTAACAGAGCCTGCCGATGCATTTGCTACGGGTACAACATCAACTTCTTCAAATACATCTACAGCGGCAACATCGACTTCTTCAAGAAGGGCGAACTTCAAGGAGTTTCCATCAACAAGAGATAATTTTAAAGAAATGCCTGTTAAAATGTTAGTGGATTCAGATGCAATAGATATGAATTCAGGATATTATGTTATCGCAAACGTATACAGCCAAACAAAGTATATGAATGCATTTATGAAAGATTTACGCGAAAAGGGTTTAGATCCAAAGCAATTTTACAATAAGGAAAACGGTCTATATTATGTATACTTGGCAGACTATGATTATAAGAACGAGGCACAAATGGCTGCAAGTACGGATTTAAACGGTAAATACAATCAAGAGAAATGGATCATGCAAGTGAACGAAGCAACTGCAACAGCATCCAATACTTTTGAAGACGATTATATAAGTAGAGAATAATGAATTGAGTTTCCATAATTTCCTAAGGTTTTATGGTTGATTTGAATTGTCAATAAAAGGAGGGGTGTTATCCGGGGGGATGACTGGGTCCCCTCCTTTATTATTTGGTTTACATTGGTGGTAATTCTTGATTTTAACTTTACGTTAACTATCGATGAATTACCTTATTTTTTAAGAAAAATTGGTAGTTGAACGAAAATATATGGGTTTTCAACGGCTATGTTGCATTAATTTATATATTTCCAACACCAAAAAGATTCAAACCCAATTGTATAACCCCAAATCCCCCCACAACCATGAATGAGTATTACCTACACAATTCCCATTTTAAAACACATCTTTTTCTTCACAGGTTTTCTAATTTTTTAGAACTCAAAAATCTCACAGATTTACTGTTTGGCAAACGGCTCGGTTTTATGAACTGACACGTTAGCGGTCATCCGTTTTTCAATTAGATTTTTTAACTGAACAATAGCAAAGAACTTTCAATTTTTGATTGCTCTTTAGGGCAACGTTTGTCTATTGATTTGTAAAACTGAATTTATAGTTTTCACTATTTGTTCATTTACATGTCCGTTGTTTAGTGGTTTTAACCTTTGTAAAAGGTTTCTGAAATTATTAAAAACTAACCGTAGTCATTATTCTGTAAATAGAATATTGGCTTCAAAAACTATGGAGATTATGAAAAGCTCAAATATTAGAATAATAGTATTGGAAAAAGATACCTCACTTCATACCGTTTATAGAAATCATTTTGAGGAAATAGAAGGTTATGAAGTAGTGGGCAGTTACACGTCTGCCAAAGATGCCATCAAAGATTTCAAGTTTACAAAACCTCAAATTGTACTTTCTGAAATAGAATTGAACGATATGAACGGCGTAGATGCCATCAAATTGTTTAAAAAGAAAGACTGGGAAATCAAAATTGTAATGTTCAGTGAAAATAATGATTTTGAAGTGATTAAGAATGCGTTTAAAAAAGGAGCAAATGGTTACTTAACAAAACCATTGACCCTGGATAAATTGGAACACGCCCTAAAGAGTATGGAAAAAGAAGGTGCGGCAATGAGTAATGATATAGTAAAGAAAATCATTAGCAATTTTCATAGAAAAACCTTTGCTTTTTTCTCAGAAAGAGAAAATCAGATCGTAGATTTTTTATGTCAAGGAGCTACTTATAAAATGATTGCCCAAAAGCTTTTTGTAACACCAAGTGCAGTAAATTTCCATATTCAGAATATCTATTTAAAGTTAGATGTTAACTCTAAATCAGAAGCACTTTCTAAATTGGAACAATTACAAAATCAGCTATAAAAGTGGTATAAATTAAAATCTTATTCTTTTGATTGTAAAGGTAATACGAAAACCTTTTCGAAAATTATTAGTAATTTAAAATTAATATAAAGAATTGCAAATCAACACTTTAATGGTTTTTATTTAAAAATTTAAATTTAATTAAATTCAGTTACGATAATTTTTCGTAGCCTAAATATCTATTGCTAAGGATAGTACTTATTTTTGGTTTAACTTATTACAGCAAACCAATTTATACTATTTATGTACCATTTAGGATTAGATATAGGAAGCTCATCTATTAAGATAGCCTTGGTAAATGCTTCAACGGGAAAGAGCGTTGGGGTAGTTACTGAACCAGAGACAGAAATGTCTATGGAGGCTGTAAAAAATGGTTGGGCAGAACAAAGTCCATTAGATTGGTGGCGTTATGTTTGTAGCGGCATTGACAAACTATGTACACAAGAAAAAATTGAAAAATCAGATATATCGGGTATCGGTATATCCTATCAAATGCACGGTCTGGTGCTTATTGATAAAGAAGGGAATCCACTTAGAAAATCTATTATATGGTGCGATAGTAGGGCGGTGGGTATAGGTCAACAAGCATATGAAGAAATGGGGGCCAATACCTGTAATTCGCATCTACTGAACTCGCCATCTAACTTTACGGCTTCTAAATTAAAATGGGTAAAGGAAAATGAGCCCGATATCTACGCGCAAATCTATAAAATGATGCTTCCGGGCGATTTTATCGCCTATAAGTTATCTGGTGTGGTAAATACTACAGTTTCCGGCTTGTCAGAAGGTATATTCTGGGATTTTAAAAGTGATGACATAGCAGAAATTCTACTTGATCATTACGGACTGGAAAAAGAGATGATTCCAGATATTGTGGATACCTTTTCTGTACAATCTAAGGTAAATGAAAAAGGTGCATCTGAAAGTGGGCTACAAATAGGTACGCCAATTCTTTATCGTGCAGGTGATCAATCCAATAACGCTTTGACCCTAAATGTATTTAATCCGGGTGAAGTAGCGGCAACGGGCGGCACATCTGGTGTTGTATATGCAGTGACAGATAATCTTTCTGTAAAAGAAAGCTCAAGGGTAAACAATTTTGCACATGTAAACTACTCTCCTGGAAAACCCGCTAGAATAGGAAAATTACTTTGTATCAACGGAGCGGGAATACAGTACCGGTGGTTACTTAATAATTTAAATGTCTCTTCTTACGAAGAAATGAATATACTGGCCAACGAAGTGCCGATCGGGTGCGATGGGGTATCCATGATTCCCTTTGGTAACGGGGCAGAAAGAATGCTGGAAAGTAAGGAAGTTGGTACTAGGATCATCAACCTAAACCTGAACAATCACGGTAAAGGGCACTTATGCCGTGCAGCATTGGAAGGTATAGCTTTTTCGTTTGTTTACGGAATGGAAATCATGGAATCTGACGGAATAAAAGTGAATGTGATGCGTGCAGGCAACGACAATCTTTTTCGTTCAGAAATATTTTCGAATACCGTGGCAACCTTAATAGGGTATGACATTGAAATTTATGATACTACTGGGGCAATTGGCGCGGCAAGAGCAGCGAATCTTCACAAAGGCGATTTTGAGGCATTCGGTAAGGCAATTTTAGATAATGATTACGTAATGACTTTTAGTCCGAAGAAAGATAAAAAAGCATACCAAGACGCATATGCAGTTTGGAAAAAAGAATTAGAATTAATATTGAACAACTTATAAAATCAACATAATGGCAAACAAGGAATATTTTAAAGGAATAGACAAAATTAAATTTGAAGGAAAGGAATCTGACAATCCGCTAGCCTTTAAATATTATAATCCGGACCAAGTAGTAGCGGGTAAGACCATGCGTGATCACTTTAAGTTTTCAACAGCTTACTGGCATACCTTCTGTGGACAAGGTTCAGATCCATTTGGACCCGGAACGCAGAGTTTCGAGTGGGATAAATCTTCTGATGCTGTACAAGCGGCAAAAGATAAGGCAGATGCTGCTTTTGAATTCTTTGATAAAATAGGATTTGATTACTACTGTTTTCATGATTTCGATTTAATTCAAGAAGGATCAACCTTTGCAGAATCTGAAAAAAGATTGGCAACTATTACCGATTACTTAAAAGAGAAACAGAAAGATTCGGGTAAAAAATTACTTTGGGGTACGGCGAATTGTTTCTCAAATCCGAGATACATGAACGGTGCATCTACCAATCCTGATTTTAATGTATTGGCAAGAGCAGGTGGTCAAATTAAATTGGCTTTAGATGCAACAATTGCTTTAGGTGGTGAGAATTATGTTTTCTGGGGCGGTAGAGAAGGTTATATGTCTTTATTGAATACAGATTTAGGTCGTGAAATTGACCACATGGGTCAGTTTTTAGCTATGGCAAGAGATTACGCGCGTAGCCAAGGGTTTAAAGGAAACTTCTTTATAGAGCCAAAACCAATGGAGCCAATGAAGCATCAGTACGATTTTGATAGTGCTACTGCAATAGGCTTTTTAAAAGAATATGGTTTAGATAACGATTTTAAAATGAACATTGAGGTGAACCATGCAACATTGGCACAACACACTTTTCAGCATGAAATTGCTGTAGCTGCAAAAGCTGGTATGTTAGGTAGTTTAGATGCCAATAGAGGTGATTACCAAAATGGATGGGATACCGATCAATTTCCTAATAACATTCAAGAAACAACAGAAGCAATGTTGGTATTCTTAGCTGCTGGTGGATTACAAGGTGGTGGAGTGAATTTTGACGCCAAAATAAGAAGAAATAGTACGGACTTAGAAGATGTATTTCATGCACATATTGGCGGGGCAGATACTTTTGCTAGAGCTTTGATCACAGCAGATAAAATTATCGAATCATCTTCTTATAATAAGTTACGTGTAAACAGATATAGCTCTTTTGACTCAGGTAAAGGAAAAGATTTTGAAAACGGTAAGTTAGATATGAAAGATCTTTACAACATTGCCAAAGAAAATGGTGAGTTGGAATTACAAAGTGGTAAGCAAGAATTGTTCGAAAATATCATTAACCAATACATATAAAATTAAAACCCTAAGACTATTTTAAATAGTTGAAATTTGGGTATTAGAATTTATATAATATGAAGTAATCTGTCCCTTGGTTTTCCATTAGGGACAGTTTGCTTTAACCAATAATTTAAAGTGTCAATTTAAATCTGTTCTTTTGTAGTTATAAATTATGAAAAAAGTAACTCTAAAGGATATTGCCGGACATTTTAAGGTGTCTATTTCAACCGTTTCTAAAGCGATTAATGACAGTCATGAAATTAGTAGTGACCTTAAGCTTAAGATACAGACATATGCAAAAGAAAAGCACTATAAGCCCAATAGACTTGCACTTAATTTATTGAACCGAAGTACCAAAACTATTGGTGTGGTTGTGCCTAACATATTAAATTACTTCTTTGTCCAAGTACTGTATGGTATAGAGAAAGTAGCCAATGAAAGTGGCTATAATATCATTAGCTGTATTAGTAACGAATCTAAAGCGAAAGAAACAAAAACGCTTGAATTTTTTGACGCAGGTACCGTAGATGGCGTTATCATGTCTTTAGCAGAAGAAAGTCAGAACGAAGACAAACACGATGCATTAATAGATGTTATTAATAACGATATTCCCGTAGTTCTTTTTGATAGGGTTTCAGACAACGTACAATGCGATAAAGTTGTGGTTGATGATCTTGAGGCAGGATATAAAATTACCAAATACCTAATTAATATTGGCTGTAAAAATATCGCGGTAGTTAACCCTATATCTAGTTCAAGTGTAGGGAAATTAAGGCTTTTAGGCTATAAGAAAGCGCTAGAGGAATTTGAGATGCCTTTTGATCCTAAATTGATTATTAATCTTACGGTTAAAGATGATTTAGATTTGTTAATGTCATTTTTACTTAATTATAAAACTATAGAAGGTATTATCGGTATAGATGAACTTATTGCTGTTCAAGTATTAGAAGTAGTAAAAGCAAGAGGGTATAATGTGCCTAATGATATTTCAATTATTGGCTTTACCAACGGACAGTTGTCAAAATACGTAACTCCGTCTTTGACTATGGTTAGTCAGCATGGCAAGTATATAGGTGAACTTACAGCTAAGCTGTTGATAAACAGAATTAAAAACCCCGGTTTACCATACGAAACTAAAATCGTTAAAACAAGTTTACTAGTTAGGGACTCTACTAAAAAACTACAGTAATTTATACCGTATCTGGGTGCGGGTGTTTCCATTGCCCACGATAATCGCGTTGCAATAGTGCGGTAGCTTCTGGGTCGCTCAATACTGTTCTGCTTTGTGGGTCATAGATTAAAGGTCTTTTCAAATCCATCGATAAATTTGCCAAAATACAGCTAGCTGTAGAAATATGGCCGTTTTCAATATCGGCCACTGGTGTAGTGTTGTTTTGTATGGCATTCAAGAAATCTATCATATGTCTTCGCGTAGCAGGTGCCGCATGCAGTTCAATGTCTTTTTCGGTGAGATCTTCAGGATATTTCTCTTTCTCATAAACCACATCAAATCGAATAGAATCGCTGCCATCTACGGGAATAAATTCCGCTTTCATCACATCACCTTTTAGAACACCTTTTTCACCATAGATTTTAAAAGCCCACGGATAATCTGTGTCATCTGGGTTTCCCCATGTTCTATGCTGCCAATTACAATTATGGTCCTCATACTCAAATACGGCAGATTGTGTGTCAGATATGTTCGATTTTCCATCTTTCTGAACAAAAATTCCACCTTCAGAACTAATACGTTTGGGCCATCCTAAGTCAAGCATCCAACGAACGGTATCTAGCATGTGTACACACATATCACCTGTAATTCCGTTTCCATATTCTCGAAACGTACGCCACCATCTTTTGTGGGGCAGACCATCGTAAGGTCTCATAGGTGCGGGACCTGTCCACATTTCATAATCAAAGAAATTGGGCACTTCTTGCTCTGGCGGATTACCATTTGCGCGCATGTGGTAATAGCAACTCATATCTACATGACCAATAGTGCCTAGCATTCCGGTATCAATAATTTGTTTTTTAGCGGCTACAAGATGCGGAGTACTTTTTCGCTGTGTACCCACTTGAACCACTTTGTTATATTTTCTAGCAGCAGCGACCATTGCTTCACCTTCCATAACATCTACGCTAATCGGTTTTTGAACATAAACGTGAGCTCCAGATTTTAGTGCTTCAATACACGTTAATGCATGCCAATGATCTGGCGTACCAATAAGTACAATATCTAGACTATTGCTTTCTAGCATGGTTCTATAGTCAGTGTAGAGTTTAGGTTTCTTTTTATTTTTTTGACGTTCAGAAACTAGTTGTGCCGCAGTGTTTAGTTGATTTGTATCAACATCACAAAGTGAAACCACTTCTACATTTGCTACTTGTATAAGACGTAATAAATCGCTCGTACCATACCAACCAGTGCCAATAAGAGCTACTTTTTTAGGCTTTTCGTTTGCGAAAAACTCGATTCCGAAGGTGGGTAAAGAAGTAAATAGTAGCGATGCCGATGCTGCTTTAATAAAATTTCGACGCTTTAGTAATGTTGGTTGGTTAGACATGTTGGTTTTTAGGAGCTAATGAATATGGTAATTATAAGAGTCAAGATAGTAAATCCTTTAAAAATAATATTCAATGTTTGTGAATTTGTTAATGTGAGGCATATTTAGTTATATTTAAATCAAAATTTTATCAATTATAATGAATTTACGTTTTAACCTGATGATACTGTGCCTATTGGTAACAACTTTTGCCAAAGCTGAGATTACACTACCTAAGATATTTTCAAATGAAATGGTATTGCAACGAGAGAGTGATGTGTTGTTGTATGGTTGGGCAGATCCCAACGAAGAATTTACGATTTATACAAGTTGGAACGATGAAAGCCTTGCCGTCAAAACAGGCAATGATGCAAAATGGGAGATTACAGTAAAAACACCCGAAGCAGGCGGACCGTTTCAAATAATCTTTAAGGGGAAAAGTAACGAAATTACTCTGAAAGATGTATTAATAGGTGAGGTATGGCTTTGTTCTGGGCAAAGTAATATGGAGTGGAGCGCAAACAGCAAGATTGCGAACAGAGATTTTGAAGTCGATAATGCCAATTACCCAAATATCCGATTGTTTACGGTAGCGAAGAGAACTGCAGAATATCCACAAGAAGATGTGGCAGGTACTTGGGTTGCTTGTTCACCTGAAACCATGCAAGATTTTAGTGCAGTTGCGTATTTTTTTGCAAGAAAAGTTCAAAAAGAATTGAATATTCCGATCGGATTAATAGATAACGCATGGGGAGCTTCAAGTGCTGAAGTGTGGACACCAGAGTCTGTTTTTGAAGCACACCCTGAATTGGTCGAAGCTCACAAAAAAATAGAGCCTAACAAATGGGTATCGGTAGAGAAGTCATCTTTGTATAACGGTATGGTAGCCCCGTTGACGAAGTTTAAAATAGGCGGCACGATTTGGTATCAAGGAGAATCAAATACTGCGAATGCCAAAAGCTACCAAAAGCTTTTTACGAATATGATTACTTCTTGGCGAGCAGAATGGAAAGATGATTTTCCATTTTATTATGTTCAAATAGCGCCATTTAAATATGATCACGAATTTGCTGGCGGCATAGTTCGAGATCAGCAACGAAAGGCAATGTCACTAGAAAATACAGCCATGGCAATGACGAGTGATATTTGTACAATCGAAGATATTCACCCATTAAACAAACAAGATGTAGGTTTGAGATTAGCGAATATTGCACTTAAAAATCACTACAGGTTATTACAAGATCAAGAAGTTTATGGTCCGTTATACGATTCTTTTGAAGTAGACGGCAATCAATTAAAAGTGAAGTTCAGCAATGCTGACGGATTAAATAATAAAGGAAAGAAAATAACACTTTTTGAAGTTTCGAATGCTGTGGGAGAATGGTTTCCTGCGAAAGCAAAATTAAAGAATAATGAAATAGTAGTAAGCTCAAAGGAAGTAAAAAATCCGACAGGGGTACGATATGCTTTTAAAAGTACAGATGTAAGTACTTTGTTCAATGCCGCAGGTTTGCCGGCTTCAACTTTTGTAAGCGAATAACAATATTGCTAAAAACGGACTATTGTGCTTATAATGTGTCCGTCCGTCCAGTAACGATGGTTATTCAGCTAAAAACACAGGTTCTTATTTTAATAAATAGTTAAATTGTAATCAATAACTAATTTCAAATTATGCAGATAAAGGAATCCTCAGAAATCTTTGATGTAATCATTGTAGGTTCAGGAGCTGGTGGTGGTATGGCTACCAAACAATTGGCAGATGCAGGTTTAAACGTAGCTGTTGTAGAAGCGGGTCCGTTTTTTGACCCAGCTGATCCAAAGACCATGACGCAATTAAAACAACCATATGATTCTCCAAGAAGAGGGGCAGGTACAGATAGAGCTTTTGGTGAATGGGATATGTCATGGGGAGATTGGGAAGTAGAAGGAGAACCATATACACATGCAGAAGGAACTGAGTTTAAGTGGTGGCGTGCAAGAATGCTCGGAGGACGAACTAATCATTGGGGGCGTATTTCTTTACGTTTCGGACCAAAAGATTTTAAAGGAAAAACCCGTGATGGCCATGGAGATGACTGGCCAATAGGATACGAAGATGTTAAGCCATATTACGATAAATTAGACAAGTTAATTGGTGTTTTTGGCACCAATGAAGGTAGAGAAAACGATCCTGACGGATTCTTTCTTCCTCCCCCGAAACCAAGATTGCACGAATTATTTTATATCAATGGCGCAAAGAAGTCAAACATACCGGTGATACCAGGTAGACTTTCGATGTTGACCAAAAGAATAAATGAAGATCGTGGCGTTTGTTTCTATTGCGGGCAATGTGGTAGATCATGTCAAATATATGCCGATTTCTCATCAGGTAGTTGTTTGATCTTTCCGGCACAAAAAAGTGGTGGTAAAGTAAAACTATTTGTAAATGCCATGGTGCGCGAGGTTACCACCAATGCTGAAGGTAAGGCAACAGGCGTATCGTACATCAATAAAGAAGATAGAAAAGAATATAAGCTTAGAGGTAAAGTTGTAGTATTAGCAGCATCTGCATGTAGTTCTGCACGTATACTTTTAAACTCTAAAAGTAAGCAACACCCTAACGGACTAGGTAATAGTAGTAATCTAGTAGGTAGGTATTTACATGATTCTACAGGATCTGGTGCTGCAGGTGTAATACCGGGCTTATTAAATAGAAAGACCTCTTACAACGAAGATGGTGTAGGTGGTATGCACGTATACTCACCATGGTGGGACGATAATTCTAAACTGAATTTTCCAAGAGGATATCATATAGAGGTATGGGGCGGTATGAGTCAGCCAAACTACGGTTTTGGTTGGGATCCAAATGCATTGAACCAGTACTTCGGATTAAAATCTGGAGGATATGGAGAAAGCTTACGTGATGATGTAAAGAAATACTACGGTGCCGTAATAGGTTTTGGTGGTCGTGGAGAAGCAATCGCTTATAAAGATAATTACTGTGAAATTGATCCTACAACGGTAGATCAATTCGGTATACCAGTTTTGAAGTTCAACTATAAGCATTCAGAATACGAAGTGAATCAGGCGAAGCATATGCAAGATTCTTTTGAGGAGATTATTCATAATATGGGTGGTCATTACTTAGGTGAAAAGCCAGGTAAGGATAAAGATTACGGATTGAACAAACCAGGTGAGATTATTCACGAAGTAGGTACTACAAGAATGGGAGATGATCCTAAAACATCGGTGACCAATAAGTTTCAGCAGTTACATGATGCCGACAATGTATTTATAGTAGATGCAGGTGTTTTTGTATCTCAAGCAGATAAAAACTGTACTTGGACGATTATGGCCCTTTCATGGAGAGCATCAGATTATATCATTGAACAATTAAAGGCACAAAATATTTAGATTATGGATAGAAGAAAGAGTTTACAAACTTTAATACTCGGTGGTGCTGCGGCAACTTCTGGGCTAGTCTTCAATTCATGTAAGACTGAAAATGGTGAATCTGTAGATGAGGTGATTTCAACCAGCAGCGATAAGTTTTTTGGTAGAACGCCAGAAGAATTGGATCGTATAGAAAAATTAAATGCAGAGCAATTGTTTAACGAGCATGAAATGGAAACTATTGCAGCTTTAAGTGTAGTGATACTTCCACCAAAAGAGCCACATGGTGGTCCTATAGAGGCAGAAGTGCCAGCGCTTGTAGAATTTATGGGTAAAGATATTCCAGAAATGGCTCCTACACTTTTAGGTGGTTTAATGTGGTTAGATCATAAAAGTAATACGGAGTTTGGTACTGAATTTAAATCGGCTACTTTAGAGCAGAAAAAACAGATTTGCGATGAAATCTGCTGGCATGATATCGAGAAACCACTAAGCGAGCAACCATTAGAAATTCAATTTTTCTATACCATGCGTGGCTTGACCGTTACGGGGTATTATACTTCTAAAGTTGGTATTGCAGATTTAGGATATAAAGGAAATTCACCTAATGTTTGGGATGGTGTACCGCAAGATGTACTTGACCAGCATGGTGTTGCTTATGACCCAGAATGGATTGCAAAATGCGTAGACCAAAGTCAACGTAACGTTATGGCAGAGTGGGATGACGAAGGAAATTTACTTACATAATTAATATCTCGATGATAAAAAAAGTAATGATTGCCACTATCCTTTTGGGTAGTAGTTTTTTAGCGCAAGCCCAAGAGGTAGGTTTACAGTTATATAGTCTTAGAAATCAATTTAAAATGGATGTTTCTAACACCCTAGGATTGATCAATGAATGGGGAATAACTAAAATCGAAGGTGGCGAAACTTATGATATGCCATTGGAAGATTTTAAAGCTTTATTAGCAGAAAATGATCTAGAGATGGTCAGTGTAGGTGCAGGCTTTGACGATTTAGAAAATGATGTAGATAAGGTTATAAAAAATGCCAAAGATTTCGGTGCTACATATGTAATGTGCGCATGGGTACCTCACGATGATAACATATGGGATCTAGAAGAAACAAAACACGCCACAGAAGTTTTCAATAAGGCAGGAAAGAAGCTGAAAGAAAACGGACTCGTACTGGCGTATCACCCACATGGGTATGAATTTAGACCTTATGAAAATGGTACTTTATTCGATTACATGGCTAAGAATGCAACTCATTTTACATTTGAATTAGATGTTTTTTGGGCACAACATGGAGGTGCAGATCCGCTAGCGCTAATGAAGAAATATCCAAAGAAAATTACATTATTACATCTAAAGGATATGGAAAAAGGTATTGAAGGAAATAATACCGGTCATGAAGAAGATGACACCAATGTTGTTTTAGGAACAGGGCAAATAGATATTGCCGGAGTAGTTGCTGAAGCTAAGAAATTAGGCATTGAATATATGTTCATAGAAGATGAGTCTAAGAATGTAGTCACTCAAGTACCTAAAAGCTTAGTTTATCTAAGTCAACTTGAAGAATAGAACCAATTACCAATACCAACCATTAGCCCCTATTTCATTTTTGAAGCAGGGGCTTTTTTTATTTAAATAAGTAGTATAATTTATTTATTCCTTAACTGCTAAGCCAACCATAGAATCTGCTGTTCCATAATACAGAAACCATTTGTCATTGAAATATACCAAGCCTTCAATAAAAGTTGTTCCAGCTTTATATTGACCACTTATTTCGTGCGGTAGACTAGGACAGATGAAAGGAGTATCTAATCGCTTTATCAATTTTGTAGGATCATTTTTATCAAATAAAGCTTGACCACCACAATATGTACCTTCTGGGAACTTACTTGTTGCTCCCTCACCACTTAAGTTTTTTCCGTTATATAATAATAAAATACCATGTTCTGTATATAAAGCAGGTGGTCCAGGTTCGGTTAAGTGACTATCGAATTCATTTAAAGATGGCGTAAAACTATGTAGTAATTCATCTTTTTCATTTAATGTAGGTTCCCAATCCACACCATTTATAGAAGTAGCAAGGTTCACAAACAATTCGCCCCAATACATTAAATATTTACCATTTATTTTTTTTGCAATTAGTCTGCCATCAATCAACTCGGTAACAATTGATCCAGATTTGCTCCATTCGTCCAAAAACTTACCGTCGTAAGCATCTTCAAACACAGGACCTTGTTTTGTCCATTCTTTAAGGTCGGTAGATGTAGCACTAGATAAACGGGCAATATCTTTGTTCCAACTTGTATAGAGCATAATATACGTACCGTCAGGTGTTTCTATAATGCGTGGGTCTTCAATACCACCAGGTTGATCATATTGAGAAAATTCGTCATTGTCAGGGAAAAGTATAGGAGTAGGGTGTTTGGTGAAATTTATACCATCAACACTATAGGCTAAACCTATACGAGAAGTTCTATGCCCTAAAATAGCTTTAGGATTATCTTCTGCCCTAAATAGCAGAAATACAGTGTCGTTTTTTACTATTGCACCCGGATTAAAAACATCGGCTTTTTGCCATTGAACCTCTTTTTTAGAAATAGGATCTAAGAAAGTATAAGAAGAATCTGCTTGCATTATAGGGTTCTTATCTGTTTTCTCAAAACCTAATAACCAAGGCGATTCTACTGCTTCGGTTGTTGTAGTAAATGATTTCTTTTCATTTTTACAGGAGACACAAAAAATAGCAAGGGTTAAAATTAGGAATAGGTTGTTGTTCATGGTTTTTAGTTAAATTGCTGTAATTAAAGGTTTAAGTAAGGTAGACAAAT
The DNA here is from genome assembly GCF_002362375.1 of Maribacter sp. UBA3344. Classification (NCBI taxonomy): domain Bacteria; kingdom Pseudomonadati; phylum Bacteroidota; class Flavobacteriia; order Flavobacteriales; family Flavobacteriaceae; genus Maribacter; species Maribacter sp. UBA3344. The sequence goes on from NZ_DERI01000012.1 coordinate 275,512, forward strand.
TTCTATCAGAATGAACACTATTTAGTATAATATATTGAACACCAAAAGAGTATAGAAAATGAGTTCGTTGATTATTTTAAAATACAACTATTTAAGCTATAAGTGCTTGCTTATCATCATCATCAGTTTCTTATTCTTACAATCTTGTAAGGACAATGCTAAATCTGTAAAAGCAAAAACGGCAACTACTGATGTAGAAATTAACGAAGATTCTATTTCCAAAATAGAACCAATAGCCATAAAAATTGAGAAGCAAGTTACACCGTTGACTTCTTTAAAAGATACAACATTTGTACGCTTAGCAGATTATAGCAATGGTTTTGCCTATGATCTACGATACGCAACCGATAATAATTTTTTAAAGGAAAAAGTATACGATTGTGCAGAATGCTATACAAGAGTAAAAACAGTAAAGGCTTTATTAAAAGCTAATGAAGAGTTTAAAAAGAGCGGAGTAAAAATAAAGTTTTATGATTGCTACAGACCTAATTCTGTACAATACAAAATGTGGAAAATAGTGCCTAATCCACAATATGTTGCCAATCCCGTAAAAGGTTCTATACATAATAAAGGTGGTGCGGTAGATATAACTTTGGTTACTTTAGAAGGGGAGGAGCTAGATATGGGAACTGATTTTGATTTTTTTGGAAAAAGGGCCTATCACGATAATTTTGACTTACCAAAAGAAATTCTTGATAATAGGAAACTATTAAAAAGCACCATGGAAAAATATGGGTTTTGGTCTACCAGAACAGAATGGTGGCACTATAACTTACAAGGAGCGTCACATGACCCTATCGCTAATTTTAAATGGAATTGTGAATAGTATAAATTATATAATATGAAAAACACACTATTGCTGTTATTGTTGCTAATGGTAAACAGCTTCTTTGCTCAAGATACTATTATGCAGTTATGGCCTAAAGATAAAATACCTAATCACTTAAAAAGTGTGGAAAAAGAAATGCATGAGCAAAATGAAATTTTGCGAATTAGTAAAGTTCAAGTCCCCACAATTGAGGTGTATTTACCATCAAAACGAGATGCTACGGGAGAGGCAGTTTTAATTTTTCCTGGCGGAGGGTATGGAATATTAGCCTATGATTGGGAAGGTACAGATATTGCAAAATTTTTGAACAGTAAGGGTATTGCAGGTATAGTGGTAAAATATCGTCTACCATCAGATATTTCCCAAACCGACAAAAAGTACGTACCACTTTTAGATGCTCAAAGAGCGGTAAGGCTAGTTCGGGGTAATGCTGAAAAGTTTAATATAAAGCCGAATAAAATAGGAATTATTGGATTTTCAGCTGGCGGACATTTAGCATCTACATTGGGAACGCATTTTAATGAAAAAGTTTATGAGCCAATTGATCGTATAGATGATGAAAGTGCACGTCCAGATTTTATGGCGTTGGGGTATCCTGTAATTTCTTTTGGAGCAATGACTCATCTAGGCTCAAAGAAAAATTTAATAGGGGAAAACCCAACCTCCGAATTAGTCAATTATTTCTCAAATGAAAAACAAGTTACTGAGCTAACTCCACCTACATTTTTATTACACGCAACAGATGATACCGTAGTGCCAGTAGAAAATAGTTTACTGTTCTACAAAGCTGTTAAGGATAAAGGAGTATCGGTAACCATGCATATTTACCCAAAAGGTGGTCACGGTTTCGGGTTAGGTTTACATGATGAACATTTAAAAGATTGGGGAAATAGAATGTTAGATTGGATAGTATCGTTGAGATAATTAATTTAAGTTTTGGTAAAAGTTAGATATTAATCTATAGAACTTCTTTATTTTTGCAGGCTTAATTTCGGGATGTAGCGCAGTCCGGTAGCGCACTCGGCTGGGGGTCGAGTGGTCGCAGGTTCAAATCCTGTCATCCCGACGAATAGTGTTTTAGTAAACATTGTGAAATAGCTAATTGTATGATTGTCAATAACTTTAATATTTATTGAACTTATTTAATTAGCTTTAATATCAAATTAAAGGTTACCTATTCGGTTACCTTTTGGTTAACTGATATTTCATTACATTGTAATTAATTAGCGTTTGACTTTCGCTTCGATTTGACTTTCGTAAAACAAATCGATTTTTAATTTAAAGCGACAGTTTATGCAAACTTCAAGAACATTTAGTATTCATCTATGGCTGAATACATCTAAGGAAAGGGATGGTTTAGCTCCAATTTACGCAAGAGTAACGGTTGACGGTAAAAGAGCTGAAATTAGTTTACAACGGCAAACAAAAATTAAAAACTGGGATTCAAAATCAAAAAGAACAAAAGCACGAACTCCTGAAGGTAAAGCTTTGAATATTTATTTGAATCAAATTTATTTCAAATTACTAGATTGTCAAAAAGAGCTCTTATCCGAGTGTAAGTTAATTACCGCAAAATCTATAAAGTATAGATTCCTAGGGAAAGATGAAAAACATAAAACTTTGCTTGAGTTAGTTACTTACCATAACAAAAGTATGTTGGGTAAGCTAAAGATGGGTACACTTAAAAATTATTATACAACTGAAAATTATCTAAAGCGTTTCCTGATATTAGAGAAAAAAACAAATGATATTTATTTAAAACAAATTAATAGTAGTTTTATTATTGATTTTGAACAGCATTTAAGAAGGGGTTCTACTTTACAGAGTTCAAAGCCATTGAGAAATAATAATATAATGAAACATTTAGAGCGACTTCGAAAATTGATGAATCTAGCATTAGATTTAGAATGGTTGGACAAAAACCCATTTGTTCGATACAAGTTGAAATTTAATAAATTCACAAAACAATTTCTTACACAAGAGAATTTAGAAACTTTTGAAGTTTCATTACTTACAGAAAAGAAATATCAAATTGTCAGGGATTTGTTTGTTTTTGCCTGTTATACAGGTTTGTCATATAGTGATGTTAAGTTGCTTAATAAAGCAAACATTAGGCCAGGAATCGATGGTGATTTTTGGATTTTCATTCGAAGACAAAAAAATGAACAACAGGTTAAAATTCCTTTATTGGATAAGGCTCTTGCAATTTTAAAAAAATATGAAAATTATCCTAACATGGATAAAGGAAGAGCGCTTCCAGTTATTTCAAATTAAAAAATAAACTTGTACTTAAAAGAGATTACTTCAAATATAGGGATTAATAAAAATATTACATTTCATTCTGCAAGACATACTTTTGCTACAACGGTTACACTTTCTAATGGTGTACCTATTGAAACTGTCTCTAAGTTATTAGGGCATAAAAAACTCTCCACTACTCAGATTTATGCAAGGGTTTTAGAAAGAAAATTGAGTGAAGATATGAATAGCCTTAAAGATAAGCTAAACAGAAAAGAAGAGAGAAAATTGCTTACTTGAATAATGTTTGTTATTGAAAATACTAAAATTTGGAAAGCAAATTATTAATAAGTTACGAGTTTGAATAGCCTTAATCAAATACTTCTAACGTCGAATAAATGATTTGTTGAATTTAGGCAATAACCTTAATGATGTTTTTTTTAATTTGAATAAGTGATAAGCTCACTACAAAAATTATCTAGTCTAAAATATTTACTTTAAATCATCTTTAGATTTGACAATTACATTTAGCGTGTTCTTTTAGTTTAAAATTAGAAAATTAAAGACCTGCAACGGGAGGTGGATAGTGCACAGTTACAAATCATACACCTTCCCTTGTCAGGCACAAGAAATTCTGATTTTTCTCTACTTTAGAACTTCTTTAGATTTCTCATTTACTTTTGCTATCTTTTAATCAAACTATTGCATATGAAGCAATTTGCTTGTTGGCTACTATTTTCTATTGTAGTGTTTTCTTCAAAAGCTCAGGAAGCTAGTTTAGATTACTTCATCTCAGAGGCAAAGATGAATCTTCCTGTCCTAAAAGAGAACTACAACTTACAGAAAATAGGGGAAATACAGAACGATATTATCGTCGCCCAGAACAAGGCATTCCAAGTCAATGCGACCTCTGAAGTGCAGGTCGCCCCTTATTTCAATAACAACGGCAGGTTTATCGATGTTACAACAACGCCCTCCCCAAGGGCCTATGGGTACGATGTTGGAATTACCAATGGCGGACTCTATTCCGCCCAGTTGAACGTGACCAAGAACCTTTTCAATCAAAAGATCGTGGATAATTTACTATTCCAGAATAAGGTTCAAAACAATACACTTTCCCTATCCGCAGAAGACATCGAGCATAATTTAATCAAGAATGTTACCGATGCCTTTATCATGGCTTATCAGCTACAATTACAGAAAGATTTCACGATTGATATCCTGAAAGACCTTGAAAATCGACTGAAAGTAGTCGAACTTCTTGTAAAAAGGGCGGTCTTGATGGAAAGCGACTACCTGTTATTGCAATTGGACATCGATTCAAAAAAATTAGAGCTTCAACAAATCCGTAATAATCTCAAAACGGCTATCAATCAATTGTATAGTTTGAGCGGAATACCCCTAGCAGAAACCGATAGCCTTTCAGTTCCGGAATTGATGACTACAGATGCCCCAATTACCAATTTTTACCAACGAAAATTCGAAAATGACAGCTTACAGGTAGCGGCGGACCAAAAGGTTTTTGAGAACCAATACAAACCTCAGTTAAGTCTATATGGGAATACGGGGCTGAATGCCGTGGAATTGACCAATATCGACAGGAGGATCGGGCTTAGTGCCGGACTGCGTTTGACGGTACCGATCTATGACGGAAAACAGCGGAAGTACAACGCCCAGCAAAACGAAATCAAAAAAGAAAACCTTGTGTTTTACAAAGAGAATGCAGCGGTACAATTGGAAAACAATTTAAAGAGTATTGAAGCGCAACTGACCGCTTTGGAAGAAAATATGCAGGCCATCGATGAACAACTACAAAAACAGCAGAATGTACTGGAGATTTACAAAGGTAAATTGGTGCAAGGGCAGGTATCTATAGTCGATTATCTGAACGTCATCCAGACCTATAAATTAAATGTTCAAACGAAGTTGCAAACGCAGACCAATCGTTGGCTGTTGCAGAGCCAATACAACTTTATAAACTGGTAATATATGGAACATAGATACTTAATAAAACTCCCGATCTTCATGGTCTTCCTGATAGCGTGGTCCTGTAAAAACAAAGCGGACACCACTTCGGAAAAAAAGGCGCCTATCAGCGTTCAGGTGGCCGAGGTGCAGCAGCATGATATAAAGGAATATCTGACGTTCAACGGGGTCACTCAATTCCAAAAAAAGGAAAATATCCGCTCCAATGTTACGGGCTATGTCTCTTGGATGAATTACAAAATCGGCGACCAGATTCGAACCGGACAGACCTTTGCCACCGTCCGAACCAAGGAACAGGATGCCCTGAAGGAAGCGGTAAAAATCGATAGTAGCCTTTCGAAATTCGTAAAGCCCCAGAGTATCCAGAGCAATGCCTCTGGCGTAATTACCGTTCTGAACGTGACGGCCAACGATTATGTGGCGGAAGGGGATGTTTTGGCCACCGTGGTGCGGCCTGAATCCTTAGTCGTTCAGGTCAATGTTCCCTATGAGTATGAGGATTATGTAACCGTGGGTTCCGAATGCGATATTTTCTTTCAGAACGAGGAGACCATTAGCGTCAAGATTACCGGTACTTTGCCGACCATCGATCCCGTGGCCCAGTCCCAAAGCTTTTTGATCGCCCTTCCCAACGAAGACCTACCCGAAAACCTAAATGTACAGGTTCGCATGGTATATCGAGAGGATGCAAAGGCGATGGCCGTACCGAAAACCGCCGTACAGACCAATGAACTCTTGACCAAATATTGGGTGCTCAAGCTGACCAATGATTCGATGGTCATAAAACATCCCGTAATCCCTAGGTTAAAGAACGATTCGCTGGTACAGATTCAATCGAAAGGATTGCAATTAGGGGATAAAGTCGTTACCGAAGGCGGTTATCAAATGCAAGATTCGACCATCGTAAGCGTACAGAAACAATGAACAACATACACTCCAAATATAAATTTCCGCTGTTGGCCATTGGCATCCTGATTTTAATCAGTGGAATCTTTGCTTACAAAAATCTCAAAACCGGTCTCTTTCCTGATATAACCTTTCCAAAGATTAAGGTCATCGCAGATGCCGGACAACAACCGGTGGACAAGATGATGACCACGGTAACCATTCCGTTGGAAAACATCATTCGACGTACCGAAGGGCTGCAATATATACGAAGTACCACTTCACGGGGAAGTTGTGAGATTTCCGTTTTTGTGGATTGGAGCACCGACATCAATACCGCCAAATCGCAGATCGAATCCTTTATCAACCAATCTCAGGGTAGCATTCTATCCAGTACCGTTTTTTCGGTGGAAAAGATGAACCCGTCCATACTTCCGGTTATGGGCTATTCCTTGGAAGGCGAGGGACTTTCTCAAGTGGATCTGAAAAAAATCGCCAAATATACCGTAAAACCATATCTCGCGGCTACGCCGGGCGTTTCCGATATCGCGGTGATCGGTGGCAAGGATAAGGAATATCAGGTAGAGCTACGTCCTGATATCATCAAATCGTTGGGCATTTCTATTTCGGCCATCCAAAATGCCGTGGTCAATTCCAATTTATTGCAATCCAATGGGTACATTACCGATTACAACCGTATGTACCTTACGCTGACCGACAATGCGGTCGATGACCTGAACGATCTGCAGGAATTGGTCATCATCAATAGTCCCAATCGCCTGATTCGCTTGAAAGATGTTGCCGATGTAAAGGTCAATGAGGTCAAGGAATACGTAAAGATACTGGCCAACGGCAAGAACGTCCCGATAATCGCAGTGGTAAAGCAGCCTAATGCCAACCTTATCGATGTCAACAATACCATCGAGCAAAAGGTGGCTGAACTGGCAAACATTTTACCGAAAGGGGTAAGCTTAAAACCGTACTACAAACAGGCCGATTTTGTTACAACGAGCATCGCAAGTATTAAGGATGTTCTCTGGATCGGGCTGGCCTTGGCTTTATTGGTTGTGATTTTCTTTTTGCGTTCCTTTTCGGCAAGTATGGTCGTGCTATTTACCATTCCCGTTTCCTTATCCCTTACGCTGATTGTGCTGAATGCTATTGGTTACACCTTCAATATAATGACTTTGGGGGCGGTAGCCGCAGCCATTGGTTTGATGATCGACGATGTGGTCATCATTATCGAACAGATCCATAAAATCCGTGAAGAAAACGATGACAAACCAATGAGTTGGGTTGCGGGAGTGGCCATTGGTCATTTGTTCCCGGCAATGATTGGTTCCTCTTTGAGTACGTTGGTCATATTCATACCTTTTATTTTGATGACGGGTGTGGCCGGAGCCTATTTTCAAGTTATGGCATTTAGTATGATTATTGCGCTGACGGCTTCCTTTTTAGTTACGTGGCTACTTGTTCCCGTATTATCCATTCTATTTACAAGGAAAAAATCCCTGAAACGAAAGCATGAACCAAAGACGAAATGGATTCATAATGTTCTGGAGAGACCCATTATCGGCATTGCATTTATGGTGCTTTGCATTGCTATTATCGTAATCATTCCGTCCAAATTGCCTTCAGGTTTTTTGCCCGAAATGGATGAAGGAAGCATAGTGTTGGATTTCAATAGTCCCGCAGGTACGACCCTGGAGGAAACCGACCGCATGCTACAAATTGTCAACGGTATATTGGACACCCAACCGGAGGTCGATGCCTATTCCGCCAGATTAGGCACGCAAATGGGCTTTTTTATTACCGAACCAAACCGTGGGGATTATTTGATAAAGTTAAAGGACAAGCGAAGCAAGACTACTACGGAGGTTTCGGATGAAATACGCCTTCGTATAGAAGAGGTGGTTCCTCAACTGACTATTGACTTTGGGCAGGTCATCGGAGATATGTTGGGAGACTTGATGTCATCGGTACAACCCATAGAGGTCAAAGTGTTCGGCGATGATGTAAACCGACTGCAAATGTTATCTCAAGAAATTGCCATGGAAATAGAAAAGGTCAGCGGTACCGCCGATGTCAATGACGGCTTGATTGTCGCTGGGCCCACCCTTTCACTGATTCCAAATGTTCCTGTTTTGGCTCAGTTCGGGATGACCCCTGCCGATTTTCAGTTGCAGTTACAGACCCAAATAGAAGGGACTGTGGTCAGCAATATGATTGATAGGGAGCAAATTGTAAATATACGCCTGATTTATCCCGATGCCTATAAAACTTCGGTTTCGGATATTAAGAACACCGCGATCCTACTTCCGAACGGGTCAAGCGTACCTATCGATAAGGTAGCTGCCATTGAAATGGGCAAGGGCGTGGCCGAGATCAACCGAGAGAACCAAAAATCGATGGGCGTGGTCACGGCGAGGTTGAACAATCGGGATCTGGGTTCTACTTTGAAGGATATTCAAACCCAATTGACCCAGAACATCAGCCTTCCTTCCGGTTATAGTATAGAATATGGAGGAGCTTACAAGGATCAGCAAAAGGCATTTAAAGAACTATTGATGATTTTGGTGTCCGCCATATTATTGGTGTTCATTGTCATTCTATTTCTATTCCGAAAAATAAAGATTGCATTGTCAATTATTGTAATCGCCATTTTAGGTGTGGCAGGCTCGCTTTTGAGTCTTTTCTTGACAGGAACACCCTTGAACGTGGGCAGTTATACGGGTATCATCATGATTGTGGGCATCATCGGGGAGAACTCCATTTTTACCTATCGTCAATATCAGGAAAGCGATGGCTCATTGAGCCACGAGGAAAAAATAGAATATTCGATTGCAGCACGGCTAAGACCAAAATTAATGACCGCTTTCGCTGCCGTAATGGCCTTGATTCCCCTTGCTTTGGGTATCGGGGCAGGAGCACAACTGCACCAGCCTTTGGCTATTGCTGTTATTGGTGGATTGGCATTTGCATTGCCGTTATTACTTATTGTTTTACCCATAATTTTGAAAATTATTAAAGAGTAATATTATTGTATGATTACTGAACGGCATTACGGACACAGAGGCAATTGGTTAAGGGCGGCAGTCCTTGGTGCTAATGATGGCATTCTCTCAACCGCAAGTATCATTATCGGTGTGGCAGCTGCCAGCACCACAAGAGAACCTGTTATTTTGGCAGGTGTGGCAGGATTGGTAGCAGGTGCCTTATCTATGGCAGCAGGAGAATATGTGTCCGTGAGTTCGCAAACCGATATTGAAAAAGCGGATTTGGCAAGAGAACGCAAGGAACTCGAAGAAATGCCCGAAGAGGAGTTAAAGGAACTTGCTGGTATTTACGAAAAACGCGGACTTTCTAAAAACTTGGCACTTCAGGTAGCAACAGAATTAACCGCACATAATGCTTTGGAGACACACGCACGTGATGAATTAGGAATCAATGAAATAACCCAAGCCCATCCATTGCAGGCAGCGCTTTCTTCTGGTGCTTCCTTTACTTTTGGTGGCTTGTTGCCAGTTTTGGTTGCCGTGTTCGGTTCAATATCCAAAATGGAATATTTGCAATATGGTTTTGCCATTATATTCCTTATCGTGTTGGGATCAATCGCTGCAAAAGTTGGTGGAAGCAGTATTAAAAAGGCAATATTTAGAATAACATTTTGGGGAACTGTAGCCATGGTTTTAACAGCTTTGGTAGGTCATTTTTTTGGGAGTACAATAGTTTAAAGTATATATAATTCAATGTCATTACTTATAGAATTCAACATATGGCTCAAAAACCCAAAATAGTAATCATAGGTGCAGGTTTCGGAGGTATTGCGATGGCAAAATCATTTAAGAACAAACCGGTAGAAGTATTGATCATAGATCAGCATAATTATCATAACTTTCAACCCTTAATGTATCAGGTGGCAACGGGTGGATTGGAACCGGCAAGTATAGCCTACCCTGTTCGCAGAATTTTTAGAAACTATAGAAATATAAGTTTCAGAATGGCAGAGGTGTTTTCTGTGTCTTCGGAAGAAAATACAATTGCTACAACTGCAGGAGCAATTTCTTATGATTATTTAATTATCGCTACAGGTAGCCAAAACAATTTTTTCAATTTTGAACCTGTAAAGGATAAACTTCTCACATTAAAATCAATTCCCGATGCACTCAATTTAAGAAGTTTTATTTTTCAGAATCTTGAGAAAGCTATGGAAGATAATCAGAAGGAGCTTTTAGATGAAATTCTAAATATAGCTATCGTTGGCGGCGGTCCAGCTGGAATTGAACTTGCAGGGGCATTGGCGGAAATGAAACGTTATGTAATCCCAAAAGATTTCCCAGGTTTAGATGTGAGCAAGATGAGTATTAACCTTTACGAAGCTTCTTCAAAATTATTGTCGGTCATGTCTTCAAATGCCTCGGAGAAAAGTGAAATTTATTTAAAGGAGTTAGGAATAAATGTATTTCTAAATGCAAAAGTTAACGATTATGACGGAAGTACCATTACATTGGATGATAACACCACTTTTAAAACTGATACCGTTATCTGGACTGCAGGTGTAAAAGGGGCCCCGATCAATGGTTTGTCCAAAGATGTTATCGTAGGTGGAAATAGAATATCGATAAACGAGTATAATCAAGTCTTAGGCTATGACACAATTTTCGCCATTGGCGATGTGGCAGCACATGTCATCGAAGAAAATCCAAAAGGATTGCCCATGTTGGCACCTGTGGCACAGCAACAAGGAAAGTTGCTTTCCAAGAATATCATTAGGTATACCTCTGGAAAACCTATGGAAGTTTTTACATATAAAGATAAAGGTACCATGGCAACCGTAGGAAGAAAAAAAGCGGTAGTCGATCTACCTAAGTGGAAATTTCAAGGCACGTTTGCTTGGTTTGTTTGGATGTTCATCCACATTTTTTCCCTGGTTGGATTTCGCAATAAACTGGTCGCTTTTGTAGATTGGTTTTCAAATTATATCAGTTATGATAGACCGTTAGGGTTGATTATAAGACCGTATAAAATAAAGGAAAATAAATAATTATGTTGCATTATTTATGGATATATTCATGTTTTTTCTTCGGAATTTTTATCGAAGGAGAACTCGTGTTTCTGTCAGCAGTAATCGCAGCATCACACGGCTATTTGAATATTTGGTTGGTTATTGGTATTGCAATAATAGCAACAATATCATCAGACCTGATATATTTTAACTTAGGAAAAAACAGAGCTGAAATACTAACGAATAGACCAAGGTGGAAAACTAAAATAGAAGTCGTTCATAAGAAACTTGAAAAGCATAGAACTTTATTCTTGGTTAGCTATAGGTTTTTATATGGATTGCGTGTTGCAACCCCATTGGTTTTAGGCACTCAAAATATAAAGCAGGTAACATTTTTAAAATATAGCATCATTAGCACATTAATTTGGGCAACGGTATTTACCTTTCTTGGACTAGCATTTGGAGAAATTATTATCAACTATTTAAAGCGATTTCAAAAAATCGAGTTTTATATTATTTGCGGTTTGATACTTTTGGCTGTTGTCTTTATGATATTTAGATTTATCAAAAGAAAAACTGTAGTTTAAAGTTAAGACATTTAAAACTAGTAAAAATGAAAATATTTAAGAGCAATATATCTAACAAAGAATACCCAGAATCAGAAATTATTTTGGCTAAGAATATTCGCCCTTCAATTTTTGAATATATTAAAATTGAACACCCTGATTTTAACAAACAGAGTAAAATCGCAATTTTCGAATTAAATCGGTATCGACAAAAATATCTAGAAAACTACCTTCTTAATGAAGCTGGAGAACTATCAAAACTAGAGCTAGATGTATTAGCAAGTATAGAAAAACAAGAATTGATTACCGCTAACTCGCTTTCTAAAAATGAAGAAGCAAAAGGCAGTTTTGGGCAGCAGTTAGCAGATAAAGTAGCCTCTTTTGGAGGGAGTTGGAAATTTATTATTCTCTTTTCATTGATTATTTTTATCTGGATTACAGCAAATATTGTACTACTTGCCAATAAAGGTTTTGACCCTTATCCATTTATATTATTAAATCTTATTTTATCATGTCTGGCTGCATTGCAGGCACCAGTCATTATGATGAGTCAGAATAGGCAAGAGGAAAAAGATAGAGAACGTGCCAAACAAGATTATATGATTAATCTGAAGGCAGAATTGGAAATAAGAACTTTGCACGAAAAATTGGACCATCTTATTATTCATCAACAACAAGAATTACTCAATATTCAGAAAATACAAGTGGAGATGATGGAAGATATTATGAAGAAAATAAATACTAAAAAGTAGCAAGGTGGATAAAATTGGAATAGCGTTTTCTGGTGGTGGAGCAAGGGGAGCAGCACATATTGGCGTATTACAAGCTTTGAATGATAACGGTATTTTTCCTGATAGAATCTCTGGTTCAAGTGCAGGTAGCATAATAGGATCTCTTTACTGTGCAGGATATAAACCTGCTGAAATATTAAAGCTTTCACATGAAAAAGCGTTTTTAAAAATATTTAAAATAGGCTTCTTAAATAAAAGACTAACCGAATTAACATACCTTAAAGATTTTTTAAACAATCATTTGAATGCTCATAAATTTGAAGATTTAATACTGCCATTACATGTTTGTATTTCTAATATCAACTCTGGAAAATTTGAAATTATTTCTGAAGGCAAATTAATTGAGGTATTGGCAGCATCTTGTGCATTACCATTGTTATTCAAGTCGGTTAAAATTAATGGTAATACTTATGTAGACGGAGGTTTGCTTAACAACCTTCCCGTAGAACCATTATTGAAAAACTGCGAAAAAATAATTGGTGTTAGTGTTTGTCCTCATGAAACAAGGACGGACGTTGTTGGAATCAGAAACATGGCAGAACGGTGCTTGCAGCTTGCTATTTGGGGAACAATGCAACATCGTTTTAAACAATGTAATGTAGCTATTGAAATCGAAAAATCTTTTAGATACAGTATGTTTGACGTAAAAAAATCTGAAGAGCTCTTTGATATAGGATATGAGGCTACTATGAGTCGTATGTATGAAATAAAAGAAAAACTAAAAATTTTCTAACATGAAGTATTTGCTTACTGTTATTTTAATCCTAAACAGTCTTTTAGTTATAGCGCAAAATGTTACACTTAACTATGATTTAAGTGTAGCTGGGAATTCTATAGGTAATTTAACAGCGGTTAAAACTGTAATTGGAAATAGCATAACTTATACCGCTAACAGTAGTGACACAATTCATCTGTTTGGGGAAACGCAAATATCAACTTCATTAACTGTAGTATTTATAGATGGAATTTTACAATCTAGTCATTACAAGATTGAAAAAAATGGAACAATTAATGATGAATCTACAACTATTCTTAAAAATGGTGTTTATTACATAAGTCATAATGGCAAAACATCTCAAATCAATTCACCAATAACATACTCAACTACGATGCTTTATTTTGACGAACCTAAAAAAGTCAGTAGTGTTTTTGCAGAACTAGAAGGAATAAACAAGAATATTGAAAGCCTTGGTGCATCTATTTATCAATTAACAGATCCTGGTAACCACCACACCAATAGTTATACTTATGAAAATGGAATACTTAAAGAAGCGCTAGTATCACATATGTTATTCAATTTCAAGCTTACATTGAAGAACTAATCTTTAACCGTTTTTAGATAGTTTAGCCACCATATTCCTTAACTCTTTAATTTCATTTAAAAGAGTTTTAATTTCTTTTTCGGCTTTAATATTTACATTGTAATCATTTTCTGCACGAATTTAAGCCCGTTTAGCTTGAAGATTTTGGCCGACCATTAATAACGGCATTAAGAGTATTTGGATCATATTAGATATAAACAGCCATAAAACAAAAGCGGGATAAGGATCAAATCGTAAATCAGTAGGAGCAAACATATTCCATCCTAACCAAATAACAGTCCAAGAAAAAATAATGAGAAAAAAGCCAATTGTGCCAATTTTATCAGTTATCCAAATGGCTAATCTATCTGAAGGTTTGAGTTCATTTTTATAAATATGATTAGTGTTTTTAATTTCCATAATTAATCATTTTTAGAATAGGTTATGGTTCGCTGGGGAAAAGGGATTTCAATATATTCTGTGTCAAAACGCTTTTTTATGCTTTGCAATAAATCGCACATCATAACATAACCATCGCTAGAATCTTTAGCCCAGGCCCAGACTCTTAAATTTACTGATGAATCGCCTAAAGCTGTTACTCTAGCAGTGACAAGTGGTACATTATTATCAATGTCTTCAGTCGAGCGACCATCAATATGTAAAGGGTGATTTGCAACTTCTTCTTTCATAATTTCCAAAGCCCGCTCAACATTAGAAGAATAGCCTATACCAATATCAATCATTCTGCAATTCTTTTCTTCGCCAATATGTGCATTTACGAGAAGGTCGCTACTTATCACAGAGTTGGGAACAATGATTCTATTATTCTCAAAATCTCTAATCACTACTTGCCGTAGGTTAATGTCTTCTACCGTACCCGTAAAAGAGCCTCTTATAGTTATTTTATCATTGATTCTGAAAGGTTTGAAAATCACAATTAAAATACCACTCATTATATTGCTCAATGCTTGTTGTGAAGCAAGACCAGCAATTAGGGACAATACACCAGCACCTGCAAGTAACGAGTGTCCCATCAGTTTGAGTTCAGGAATTTGGACTAGCGCAACAGCTATACCTATTATGTAAATTACTGCGGTGACAATGTGATTAATAAACAAGTAACCTGTGAGGTCTTTGTGATGGCTTATAAGAGATTTTTTTACAAAGTGTTTTAAAAGCCATTTGAAAATAGCGGCTATCAGAATTGTAATGACGATTATAATCACAATCATAGAAAGTGTTCTGAATTCTGTAAATAGCTTATGTATCATTTTTAGTCCAAGTTTTTATATAATTAACCGCACCTCTCCTAATTCTTGAATCTTATATGGAAATTTTTGACCTGGTGAAGCTATAAACATAAAATTAGTGGGAATGTGCCAACGTTTCGAAAGTTCCTTGATTTTTTCAGGCCCAAAAACACCCGGTTCTATAATAAATTCAACATTTATCAATGAATATGCTCTATCTAGTGTTTCAATATCACTTTTAAGATTTGGGGCGATAGTATCCCCTTCATCTAAAACAGTTACAATTTTTATGCGTTTTGTAGATTCATTTTCCGAAATGTACAAGAGTACTTTATTTAAAATCGAAACATCATCGTGATTGGTAAAATAGACGAATTGTTGTCTGTTTATAGTATTTAAGGCTTTTTTAATTGACTTATTCAATCTTACGAAAATTGCATTTTTTTCGGGGAAGACGTAATCCAGTATTTTCAGAAAAACTCTAAAAATAGATGTGCGATAGAGCATAAAGTACACAACTGCCAATGTCGGAATAAGGTATTCAATAAAAATGGCCAGATATTGCGGGTTTAAAATCACATTACCAACAATTGCAACGGCAACTGCAATAACACCTATAAATAAACCTAGCCAACTTGACCTTTCGGGTCTTGGCAATCGTGAACGATTGACCTTCAGTAATAGGTTTCCTATCCCGAATAAAATCATAACCGACAAAAATGCAATAGTATATACACCAGCAAGTTTTGCCAAATCACCTTGGGTAATCAGTAAAATGGAAACACAAAGCCCAAAAAACAAGATAAAGATTAGGTAATTACTTCCTTTTCTCGTTTTCTTCAAAAGTACTTTTGGCAGTATTCTGTCTAAAGCCATACGCTTCATTAAACCGCCCACACCAACAAATGAGGTAAGTACGGCACCACTTAAAACCAACGCAGCATCTATACCAATTAAAAGCGATAACCAACTGCCGCTTGCAGTTTTCCCCATTATGGATAATAGTGCATCTTGGTTATCTACAACGGTAGAAATAGGTATAAGACAGAGTGCCAAAAATGCAATGAGCGGATTAAAAACAGTCACCACAATCCACATATTGCGTAAAGTTTTTGGGAAGACCCCTTTTTCTTGTTCTTCCACATAATTGGCAGAGCTTTCAAAGCCACTTATGCCAAGCATTGCTGCAGAAAATCCTAAAATCAAAGCTGTTATTATACCTCCTTTTACAGGTGTATTAAAATTTGAAAACAAAGTTTCTGTTCCGTTTTTAAATAAGAAAAAGAAACAAAATCCGCAAAGAATTGTAAGTGATAATAAGTGAAATAGAAATATAGCAATCGCTACTTTAGACGATTCGCCAATACCTAAAATTACCAATCCCATAAATAGCAAAAGCAAACCGATGGTAACAGGAATTACAGGAATGACATTCCAAATACTATGTGCATATTTTACGGCTTCACTTGCAGAAATTACAGCTGTTGCCATGTATGATAATACGGTTAAGGAAGCTGCTAAAGAAGCTGTAGATTTTTTGGTGGTATTTAGTAAAGCATTGTAAGCACCACCATTAAGCGGCAATGCACCAACCACTTCACCATAAATTCTTCTAAAAAAAAACAGTACTACAGCAACGACTAATAATGAAATCCAAGCATATTGCCCAGCATAAACAATGGCAAGTGCAGAAACATATAAACATGAGGAACTAATATCATTGCCACAAATCGCTGTGGCTTCGAGTTGGTTGAGTTTTTTTGGCATATATAAATTTAAGGAACAAATCTTAAGCAATTTTAAAGTTTGAGGTAAAGGAAAAAATACTTTAGAATTTCCTTAGAATCAAATATTAGTTTTATACTTAAATTTACTTGAGATGAAAATATTAATAGCCGAGGACGAAATTTCTTTACAGCAATCTATCGCAACTTATTTGGAAAAAGATGGTAATACCTGTGAAGTAGCATCTGATTTTAAAGAGGCAATCTATAAGGTTGATCTTTACGAATATGATTTAATTCTATTAGATATCAATTTAACTACTGGGAGTGGTTTGGATATTCTTAAAACTTTAAAAAAGAATAAGAAAGAATCTGGAGTTATCATCATTTCTGCAAATAATTCATTAGATGATAAATTGGACGGACTAGATTTAGGAGCAGATGATTATATTACTAAGCCTTTTCATCTTGCAGAATTAAATTCACGTATTAAAGCGGTGCTACGCAGAGGTAAATATGGTGGAGACAACACTATAACTTTTAATGAAATTAAAGTTGATACCAAATCGCGAACTGCCTTTGTTAACGGAAAATCTTTGGGGTTGACACGGAAAGAATATGATTTATTGGTCTTTTTTATGACCAATAAGGGAAGAGTATTATCAAAAGAAATTATTGCTGAACATTTGTGGGGTGATAATAGTGATTTGGCTGATAATTTTGACTTTATTTATGTGCATATTAATAATCTACGTAAAAAATTGACAGGCGAAGGAGCAAAGTATATTAAAACAGCCTATGGTAGTGGTTATAAATTTATAGAAGATTAAAGTGAATAGAAAAGCAAAAAAAATAAGACTAATAAGAAAAACATCAAGAACTTTTCTTTGGATAAGTTTTCTATTGATGCTAATTAGTACTATAGCTCTTTATTTCTATGTGAAAAATTTAATGCGCTCCGAGGTGGAAGAAGAACTTTACTCTACTACGGCAAGAGTTGAAGCATCACTTACCAAGAATGAAGTCATGTTTTCTTTATCACCTTTGGTTGAAGTTACTTATGCTAATTTGATTTCTCCAGAAATATTAAAGGATACTATAATTTATGACCCATCGCAAAATGAAATGGAGGAATTTCGCGAATTATCTAGTTTTAAAGAAATTAAAGGAAAAATATATAAGATTACAGTTAGAAATTTAATCGTTGAATCCGAAGATATATTAATAGCCATAATATTATCTTATATGACTATTATTCTATTAGTATTTGTGTTTTTATTTTACTTCAATAAAGCACGAAATAAAAAATTATGGCTTCCTTTTTTTACCAATTTAGAGGCCATAAAAAACTTCTCCATTACTTCCGATAAACCTATTCCATTGGTTGATAGTGAAATTATAGAATTTTCAGAATTAAAAGACGAAGTTGAGATTTTAATAAACAAGGTACGTTCAGATTATAAGAACCTAAAGCACTATACAGAAGATGTTTCGCATGAACTTCAAACCCCATTAGCCATTATTCAGGCAAAAATTGAAAATATTATTAATGGCGAAGATTTAAATGATGATCAGTTCAAACATTTGACATCTATACAAAAAGATATTCAGAGGTTAACTCAAATGAACAAACGGCTTACATTATTGACAAAAATAGAGAATAACCAATTCGATAATCTTGAAAGTGTAAATATGTATGATTGCATTGGAGCAACCGTTAAAAACTTTCAAGAATTATCAAACGTACAAATTCAAATATCAGGAGATGTTACTTCGCCTTTGGTTAAAATGGATCCATATTTAGCAGAGGTATTATGTAATAATTTGGTTTCAAATGCGCTTAAGCATAGTAATCCAGATGGTATTGTGAAAATTTTAACATCAAACAAAATAATTTCAATTTCAAATCAAGGTTCAAAAGCATTAGAGCATCCTGAGAAATTATATTCTCGTTTTTATAGAGAGTCTGAATTAGCTAAATCTACTGGATTAGGTTTAGCAATTGTACATAAAATCTGTCAATTATATAAATTTAAAATAAGTTATCAATTTGCTGATGGTACCCACACCTTTAGTATTAGATTCTGAATTTAAACTAAATATCTATCATATTACAACTTTAAGTTTACTTTAGAATTCGAACCTATTTTTGCTCTTTCAATTAATTTATATGGAAGGAGTTTTAAGAGTTTTTATCGGTATTATTATCCTTGGAGGGTTATTGCTATTTATATACCTAATAAATACTCCTAAAGAAGTGAAAATTTCGTTTGCTAAAAAGTTTCCGATGGCAACAGATGTCTTTTGGGAAAGAGAATCATTAGATGAATGGGAGGCTGAATTTAAAATGCAGGATAATGATTATTCAGCTATTTTTTTGGAAAATGGTAATTGGGTAGAATCAGAACATAAAATTGCATTTCAAGAGATGACTTTAGTTGCAAAGAATACGCTGACAAAGGAATTTCCTAATTATAAAGTTGAGCTAGTAGAACTACTGGAAACTTTAAATACTTCCGCTTATGAAATTCAAATTTCGCAGGATAGCAAATCAATAAAGGTTCTAATCTCATTAGAAGGTTTGTTATTAAGCAATTTAAAAGAATAAAAACGACATTTAAATTCAATTGTGTTTTATAGACATACATTTTCAAAGACTATATGATAAATAAACTTTTTTACATCTTATTGTTTTTAGGTTCCACATTCGTTTATTCCCAGGAAAACATAAACATAAGTGGTCAATTGTTCGATTCGGAAACTAAAGAATCCATTCCGTTCGTTAATGTTTCTGTTCATAATTTTGATAATAATAAATTAATTACAGGGACAATTACGGATATGGATGGTAGGTTTGTCATACAAGGGCTTATGGTTGGGAAATATGAACTTTATTTTTCTTATATTGGATATAAGGGAGCACAACAAACTTTGGTGGCTGGTGGTTTAAATAATGTTTTTAATTTAGGGAAAATAGAACTTACCCCTAGTGCAGAAATTCTAGAAGAGGTACAGGTTATAGGTCAAGAGTCCACTACAAATTCCGATTTAAACAAAAAGTCTTTTAATTTAGAAAACAATATTGCTCAATCTGGTGGATCTGTTCTTGATGCTATGAAAACTATGCCTGGAGTCGCTTTTGATCAAGAAGGGAAGGTTGTATTAAGGGGGAGTGATAAAGTGGTTGTTTTAATTGACGGCAAACAGAGTAGTTTAACAGGCTTTGGTAATCAAAAAGGTTTAGGGAGCATTCCGGCTTCTAATATCGAAAAAATAGAGATTATTAATAACCCTTCTGCGAAATACGATGCCAACGGTTTTGCTGGAATTATTAATATCATTTATAAAAAAGAAAAACAAGCAGGTTTAAATGGTGATGTTGGATTATCTTTTGGCTTAGGGGCAATAGGAAAACGAAGACAAGACACTAAGACTGACCTTGGAAGTTTTTCTGTAAATCCAAAACTTATTCCCAGTGTAAACTTAAGCTATAGAAAGGGCAAGGTTAATTATTTTCTACAGTCAGAATTTATTGCGCAGAAAGCGTTGCCTAATAATGAATTTACCACTAGAAATTATGCTGACGGACGTAATATTGTTTCTCAGGTTCCTGAAAACAGAAAGCAGTTTAGATCCATAATAAAAGGAGGGATTGATTATGATTTGGATGAAAATAACAGCTTTACGTTTTCAGGATTATATGATCGTGAAAAGCATATTGATACGGCGCAGGTAGCATTCATTAATTTAAACAATGATCAAAGAAACAGATTTTATAATTGGCAAGAGAATGAGGTTACAAGGTATATAAGCGGTAGCGTAAACTACAGACATAATTTTGAGGAACCAGGGCATACATTAAGTACAAATGCACAATACACGCAAGGTTTAGAAGATGAAACGTATTCACTAAATGATAGTTCTGCTGTGAGGATAGGAAGAGATAAGACCAATATTAAAGCCATTGAAAATACAACAAGTGTTTCAGCAGATTATGTTCGCCCTCTAAAAAATGGGCGTGTTGAATTAGGTGCAAAACTTCGTGTAAGAAGACTGCCAGTAGACTATACCATAACACCTGGCATGAGTTCTATTATTTATCCGGGTCTAGGAACATTTTCTGATTGGGGCGAAAATTTATATGCAGGCTATGTAAACTATTTATTGGAAAAGGAAAAATATGATATTGAGGGTGGTTTGCGAGCAGAACAAACCAAAGTGTTTTACAATCTAGATCCCACTAATATCTATTATCCTAACAACGATGATTATGATTATTTTGAACTTTTTCCAAGTGTTCGTTTCACTTATAAATTAAATAATAACAATAAACTGTCAGCTTTTTATAATCGTCGTATTGATCGTCCAGGAGAACCAGAGCTAAGAATATTCCCTAAATATGATGATCCAGAACTATTAAAAGTCGGTAACCCATATTTACGTCCACAATTAACCGATGCCTTTGAACTTGCCCATAAATACTCATGGGGTAGGGGTTCGTTGTTTTCTGCACTTTATCATAGGTTGATAGAAGACCAATATCAACGTATTTATAGTATTGATAATTCTAATTCTGATTATGATATTGTCAATAGAATTTATCAAAATACGGGTAGTGCCACAAATACAGGTATAGAATTGTTGTTTAGTCAAGATATCACAAATACTTTTAAAGTGTCGGCAAGTTTTAATGGGTATATTAATGCTATAGAGGCATACCAAGGAACGTTGTTGTTTCCTTTTGAAAGATCATTTTCCATTGATGAATCAAACGATGCGGCTTGGGATGCTAAACTAACTAGTGAGTTTCTACTACCCTTAGATATTTCTGCACAATTAACAGGTGTGTATTATTCTGCCAAAAATATTCCTCAAGGAGAACAATTAAGTAGGTCTTCGGTAGATGTGGGTCTAAAAAAGAATATTTGGGAGAATAAAGGAGAAATAACTCTTGCAGCAACCGATATTTTCAACACATTTGGTATTCGACAAGAACTAGATGGCGTAGGGTTTACTGCACTTTATGAGAATTACTACGAAACTCAAATTATTAGGGTAGGAATGAAATATCGCTTTTAAAGTGTTATATGCCAATATATCATAGTTTTGTTAATTGAGTTTTGCTTAAGAATTGCTTTAAATCATCTTTAGAATTGATAATTACATTTACCATATGATTAAATATATAAGTAGTAATTAAAATGAAATAATGATGAAAAAATTAAAAATTTTAGGAGCAGCGCTTTTTGCAACAGTAATTGGAATGGGTATTTTCGCTTTTGGTACAATTGACGATGCCCCACAAAAGGTAAGAAAAGCTTTTGCTAAAAAATTCCCAAATATAAAGAAGGTTAAATGGGAAAAAGAAAGTGACACTGAATGGGAAGGGGAGTTCAAAATGAAAGGTATAGAGTATTCTGCTAACTATTTACAAGATGGTACTTGGCAAGAAACGGAACACGAGATTAAAAAGAAATCTATCCCAGCAAATATAAAAACAACTTTGCAAACCGAATTCTCAGATTATGAAATTGAAGAAGCAGAAATTTCTGAAACTAAAGATGGCTCGGTATATGAGTTTGAATTAGAAATGGGAGAGGAAGAATTGGAAGTAGTAATTGACACTAATGGTAGAGTTTTAAAAAAGGAAATTTTAAAAGAGACTAATAAAGAAGATACGAAATAGGTTTTTTCATAGTTTGAGTTTTGAGTGTTTAGCTAAAAGTGGTCGTGACAATTGTTTTGACCACTTTTTTTATATGTTTAATATTTTAATTGTGATAATATCTTCATTGAAAAAAGGTGTTTTTTAACTAAAATATGGTAAAGAATTACTTTAGATTCTCTTTAAGACCTCTTTAGATTTCACCGCTATATTTACTGAGTAACCTATAGTAAATATAATATGAAACCATTTTTAATAGTATTGATTTTATTTTTCCTATCCTTTTTTCAGTCTTGTTTACAAACAGTACCTAAGGTAACTTCCGAAGCCTTTTCTAAAAAGTTTTTAGGCGCAAAAGATGTTATTTGGCAAGAAGGACCAAACAAAGATTGGGTGGCTACTTTTTATATGAAAAAGTTCAA
Source organism: Maribacter sp. UBA3344 (assembly GCF_002362375.1). Lineage (NCBI taxonomy): Bacteria > Pseudomonadati > Bacteroidota > Flavobacteriia > Flavobacteriales > Flavobacteriaceae > Maribacter > Maribacter sp. UBA3344. Next base: position 298,174 of record NZ_DERI01000012.1, read on the forward strand.
TTATATGACCGCATATTATACGGAAAAAGGAGAATTTGAGTCATTTGAAATAGAAATTAATGATGAAGATATTCCTGCATATTTGGTACAAAAAGTTTTTCTAAAATACCCTTCGGCAACAATTTACAGTGTATTCGAAAAAAATACGCTTCATGATAGAAAGTACATTTTTGAAATTATTGATAAAGGGAATCTCTTTGGGTTGCTTTTTAAAGAAAATGGAAAACTTATTATAATTCCTAAAGATGACTATCGCTTTCAAAAAAGAATAAAAATAGAAAACGATTAAAGCTTAGGATAGCTACAAAATACTATGTAGCCGAACTCTTAAATAATGGAAATTTTTATTAATGATACTCTTTTTTAATTATTATTCTACTTAAAAGTGTGGTAATATTTAATTATCATTTTGGTATAATTAAGGTTGTATAAAATAAAGTGTAATAATAATATTATGAATTTTTAGTGATTTTGTAATGAATTTACCAATTTTTTATAAGAAACAATGTACTCTGAAACTTTAAAATTTCTTTAGATTTCAAGTCTACTTTTAACCACAAATTAAATTTTAATGTGGTCTAAATTATTTCCAAAACGATTTTCTTTATTGAAAGTTTTTGTTATTATTTTTCTTTCTTTCTCTTTTTTGGTAAGGTTAAGCTTTTTATTGTGGGATTTTAGAGAAGTAGATTCTAACGTATTCAATTTAATAAAGACTTTTGTCGTAGGGTTGTTTTTTGATATTGGTACAGTGTCCTATTTTACAATCCCTTATTTAATTTATTTAATTTTTTTCCCTGTTAAATGGTATGGTAGTTTAGTAGACAGAATAATCACTTTTTTTGGTTTTTCTTTAGGGGTTCTTATTATTTATTTTTCATTTTTCGGAGAATTTACGTTTTGGGACGAATTTCAAAGAAGATATAATTTCATTGCTGTAGACTATTTAATTTACACCTATGAAGTTGTTAAAAATATTAATGAATCATATCCACTTCCTATTTTAATAGGGTCTTTACTTGTTTTAGTTTTTCTGACCGTTTTTTCAACTATTAAACTTGGGTTTTTACAATCAACATTTAAAAATGAAACATTATTTAAGAATAAGCTATTTGCAGCTTTACCATGGTTTGTAATTGTGTTTATATGTAGTTTTTTAATAACCAACGATCAAGCGGAATGGTCTATTAACCGCTATAATAATGAACTTTCAAAAGCTGGTATTTATTCATTTTTTGCGGCATTTAGAAATAATGAGCTAGCTTATTCTGAATTTTATAAAACAATTCCGGAGAAGGAGGCTTTTGAAATTATACGAAGCGATTTTGAAAATAAAGGGGAAACTATTCTTTATCCCAATAAAAATGAAATTCTAAGAACTGTAATAAATACCGATAGTATTAAAAATGAGCAAAAACCGAATGTAATATTTATTTGCATTGAAAGTTTAAGTGCTAAGTATTTACAAACTTTCGGTGGCGACGAAAACATAACACCGACTTTAGATTCATTAGCACAAGAAAGTTTATTTTTTACTAATCTATTTGCCACGGGCACTAGAACAGTAAGAGGTATGGAGGCAATCACATTATCAATTCCACCAACTCCAGGACGTAGTATTGTGAAACGAAAGAATAATACTGGTCTATTTACTATTGGGGAAGTGTTTAAAATGAAGGGTTATCAACGAAATTTCTTCTACGGTGGAGATGGGTATTTTGATAATATGAACACTTATTTTGGAGGAAACGGTTTTAATATAGTGGACAGAGGGCGTGGATTTTTATTGGATAAAAGTATTACAACTACTCGGACCAATATTGAGGATGATGAAGTAACATTTGAGAATGCTTGGGGCGTTTGTGATGAGGATATTTATGCGAAGGTTTTAAAAGAGGCAGATAAGGCATATAAAACGGGTATTCCATTTTTTGATTTTGTGATGACTACATCTAACCATAAACCTTATACATATCCTGAAGACAAAATTGACATACCTTCAGGATCAGGAAGAAATGGAGCCATTAAATACACGGACTACGCAATAGGGGAATTTTTAGAAACAGCTAAAACTAAACCTTGGTTTAATAATACGGTTTTCGTAATAATGAGTGATCATTGCGCCAGTAGCGCAGGACGATGGGAGTTAGACATACAAAATTATCACATCCCAGGTCTTATCTATAATTTACCTGATTCTCAGCCTCAAAAAATCACAAAGTTAAGTTCTCAGATAGATATGTTTCCAACGTTATTTGCACAGCTTGGTTGGGATTATGAATCTAATTTATTCGGTCAAAATATTTTAAATATGAAACCTGAAGATGAACGAGCATTTGTGGGTAACTATAGAAAGTTAGGTTATTTGAAGAATGACAAAGTTATGGTTTTAGGTGACGGAGAAACTGCTAATTTCTATCAATGGAACCCTATGGATAATAGTTTAAAAGTTTTGCCTTTAGATGAGGTTTTTTTAAAAACAACAATCTCTAATTATCAAGTGGCTGATTATTTGTATCAAAATGGTGGGCTTGAGTTAAAAAACATGGTAAAATGATAGATATTCATTTTATCGTTAATCCAATTGCAGGTAAGGGGAAGTCATCAATAACAGAGACTATATTAAAACCATTTTTTATAGACAGCCTTTATAGGCTAGTAATAAAACAATCTGCTTTTAAAAAACATGCTACCCAGTTAACAAAGGATTCAATCGCTGAAAAAGCTGATATAATTGTTGCGTGTGGTGGGGATGGTACTATAAATGAAGTAGCGAGGTGTTTAGTAGGTAGTAATATTCCTTTAGGAATTATACCTATGGGTTCTGGAAACGGACTGGCTTCAAATCTTAATATTCCTAAAAAAATAAGGAAGGCATTAGAAATAATAAAAAATAGACATGTTATTAAAATAGATGTCGGTCAAATTAATAACAAACCTTTTTTTAGTAATATGGGTATAGGTTTTGATGCTAATGTTATAAAACATTATGAATCTTCTCAAAAAAGGACCCTTTACGGTTATTTAGGTGCATGTATAACCTCTATTAAAGATATTAAAAGAAGCAGATGTTTATCTGTTAATATCAATGAAACTATCAGTCTTGATGATCCTTTCATTATAATGGTTTCTAATTCTAATGAAATGGGGTATAAACTTAGTCTTACTCCAAAAGCATCTTTACAAGATGGGCTTTTAGATGTACTTATTATTTCAAAAATTAATAGGACAAAGATGCTTTGGCTTGGAGTCTTAATTCTTTTTAGAAAAATAGCTTGGTTAAAAGAAGCTAAAATGTTTCAAACAAATAAACTTCAGCTATCGTCTAACGATGAGTCATATTTTGAAACTCAAATAGACGGAGAATTTCAAAAAATTGATAATGGTATGCTTAATATTTCGATTTATAAAAGTGCTTTAAATGTCTTAGTTGCAATTTAATTATGTCATAAAGCGTATCAAGATTAGCTACTTTAAATTTCCTTTAGAATTGGTGTTTACTTTCGTTTAAAATTAATTCGAAATATGTAACCTAGGTAATAGGTGTTAACAGTAACCTTTTAATTAATGATAAGTAGAATATACTTTATTTATAAAGAAAATCTCTGGAATACCCATCTTTTAATTGTCTTAATAACTTCACTTCTACTAATAGGCAGTAACAATTTATTGGGACAGAGTAGAACAATTCAGTCATCTGGAGACGTATTACTGTTTGCATTACCTGCGTCAGCATTAACTAGTTCGTTGATACTTAAAGATTATAAAGGAACTTTGCAATTTGCTAAAGGCTTTGCGGTTAATCAGGCGATAACTATAGGTTTAAAGTATGTAACCGATAAAAAACGACCTTTTAATAACGGCGACAGGGCCTTTCCGTCTGGTCATACATCTACGACATTTCAAAGTGCAGCTTTTATTCAAAAGCGGTATGGCTGGAAATATGGAATTCCTGCATATGCGCTGGCTGGTTTTACAGGATATAGTCGTATAAATGCACAAAAACATGATGGTTGGGATGTACTTGCTGGCGCTGTAGTTGGTATAGGTAGTGCTTATTTATTTACCACTCCATATCAAAGAGAGCATATGGAACTTACATTTTCAAACGACGAAAAAAGTTTTGCTCTTGGTTTCGTCTATAAATTTTAAAAAATGAGGAATAAATTTTTTTTAATGTTTTTTCTTTTGACCAGTTTAGTCTTTTGTTATGCACAAAAAGATTCTACTTTTCAAAGTAGGAAAAACACTTTGTTGAAAAAAAGTATAGTTCCTTTATCTCTAATAGGAACGGGAATCGTTTTATCCGATAGTGGATTTGAGAAGTCATTTAATACTACAACTCGAAATTGGGTAGGGAACGACTATGGAACAAATTTAGATGATTATACAAGATATGCGCCAGTCGCAACTTTATATATTGCAGATTTAGCTGGTGTTAAAGCGGAGAATCATTGGTTTGACCAAACAAAGAATCTTGCTATTTCAATGATTCTTACCGATGTATTTACAAGGGCCATTAAAAAAAATGTTTTCAAAATTAGACCAGACGGATCTAACGCTAGCGCTTTTCCATCTGGGCATACATCAATTACTTTTGCCTCTGGCGCCGTAGTTTATGAGGAATTTAAAAATTCTAATTCAATATTAGCCTATTCTGGTTATGGTTTTGCAACAGTTACTGGCGGTTTACGCATGGCTAATAATAAGCATTGGTTATCTGATGTGTTGGTAGGTGCTGGTTTAGGTATAATGGTAACTAAATTAGTTTATCATTTTGATTATCTGTTTAAATGGAATCCATTTATAAAATCGAAGGACATGTCTCTTGTTCCTCGTTATTCTGATGGAAATGTTGGGCTATATTTTTCTAAAACTTTTTAGAGACTATGAACGCATTGATTGAGAGAGCAAAAATATATTGCATTAATATATTACAAAAAAGTCGATGCCATATGTTGCCTTTTCATAATGAGTATCACACTTTACAGGTTTATGAAAATGTTGTTAGAATTGGAGCTTATGAAAAACTAGATTTTGAGGCGCTTGAACCGGTATTGTTAGCGGCCTTGTTTCATGACATAGGTAACGTAACCACTTTTCAGGGGCACGAAGACTTAGGTATTGATAAAGCGAAAACTTTTTTGTGTTCTGAAGAATACCCAAAATCTAAAATGGATACAGTTACTAATTGTATACGAGCTACACGTATGCCTCAACAACCTTTAAGTATTTATGAGAATATAATCTGTGATGCCGACTTGTATCATTTGGGTACCAATGAGTTTTTAGAAAAGAATATGCTTTTACGAAAAGAATGGTCAGATTATTTAAGTATGGACTATTCAGATGATACCTGGAATACTTTAAATATTCAATTCTTACAACAACATAAATTTCACACCAACTTTGGAATAGAAATTCTTGAGCCGATAAAAAAACAAAACATAAAACTTTTAGAAGATTATAAAAATTTTTAATCGATTATTTCATAATCTACTAGTTAGTATGAAACAAACTTTATTCCTTTTTTTATTGTTAGCCACTAAGTTAGGCATTGGACAAGAAATTGACTCCCGAAGTGAAATAAGAAGGGAAACCAATATTCAGGCGTTTGGTGACTATGCACAGTTTGCCCCCACGGCTGTTTCTTTTATAACGGTTATCGCCAAAAAAGATAAAAATGGCTTTTGGCAATTGACCAAATCGGCAGGAACTAACCTAGCTCTAACATATGTGCTGAAATACGGCATCAATAAGCATAGACCTGAAGGGCGCACGGACGGTAAAGCTTTTCCTTCCGGTCATACTTCGTTCGCTTTTCAAGGTGCTTCATTTCTTCAAAGACGCTACGGGTGGAAATATGGAGTTCCCGCATATGCCGTTGCAGCATATGTGGGGTGGAGTAGAATGGAGGGTATTGGTGAAAGACACGACGGTTGGGATGTGTTGGCAGGTGCAGCTGTAGGTATCGGTAGCACATATTTATTTACTACACCTTATGCTAGAGAACATTTTGACCTTTCATTTAAAAGTGGTGGCGGAGATTATCTGATTGGTGTAAACTTTAAATTTTAGGTGCGTATTTCGAATAAATTAACGTAAAAAACTGTTGTTTTCTACAATGTTTAATGTTTGGCAATTGAAGTCACCGTGCTATTTTATTGATAATCTTTTAGATAAAGAAAAAGTAAGTTTGAAAATAAATTTAAAAAGAAGAATTAATCTTAAGTGTTGTCAATTATTTAAAGTACAATTAACCCCGATTTATATTATTACATATAATTCCGTTCAGCACATTCCCCTACATTTCGCGAAAAGCTTCATTTCGGAAAAAGAGCTTCACTGCCAAAGGTCTTGAACAAGATGCTAAAATTTTAGATTTCCACTTCACTTCTCCCGCCGAAAATGGCAGGAACGCTACATTCCCAATATAAAATTTTAACATCACGTTCGCTTAAAAGGAAAATTGAATTTCAATTTGTTCCGCATCCAATGATTATATATTTCTTAAGGTATTTAGTACTACTTCCGAACCTCCACTATTACCTTTTTTTGACAGCAAAATAAGAACATTCCATCTTGGACAGCGGCATAAAGCCGTTACGCTTTTTATACGCCTAACCAAGTTGGAATATTGAAAAGTCTAGGCAACAAAAAAAGGTAACAGCGAAGGCACTATGGGAAGTAAATCTAAAACGAATCTTATGAAATCTTACAGAATCATTAAAATGGACGTGGAACAAAAGTTAAAAAAAAATCAAAAGGAAAACGCTCTGGATATAATAAGTAAATCATTTCAAAAAAATAAAAATACTTACAGTCTGAATGGTTCAGATAGTTTATTAATTAATCTTTAAATATTTTATTATGAGTACGTTAAAAAACAAAGTACAGTTAATTGGGAATGTAGGAAATGCTCCTGAAATCAAGTCTTTAGAAAGTGGCAAGAAAGTCGCTAATTTTTCAATTGCTACCAATGAGTTTTATAAGAACTCGAATGGTGAGAAAGTACAGAATACGGAATGGCACAACATTGTAGCTTGGGGTAAAATTGCCGACATAGTTGAAAAATTTGTAGGCAAGGGGAAGGAAGTAGCCATTGAGGGAAAACTGACTTCTAGAAGCTATGAAACCGAAGCAGGGGAAAAACGATATGTTACCGAAGTGGTAGCTAACGAAATCTTATTATTAGGTATCAAAGGCGAGTAAAAATAAAGTGGGCGTTCCCGTCGAAAGATACGCCCTCTTTTTCATTATTAAATTCTTAAAGAAAATTACAATGAATGATAAAGTTAGAGAAATTACAGAAGGATTACAACATTTTAACGGTACTGAAATCTTTTATCAAATCCCATTAACACGGACTCGTTTTACGGATGGTTTAAAATACTTGGCTAACGTCGCAGGGTGTTTTTGGCTGATAACGGATGTTTCAGTTATTGCCAAGAGTTTGATGGATAAGAGTTATTTTATAACTATTGATTTTAAACGCTTAGCTGAAAAGGAAAAAACTGAGCTTGAATGTGAAGCAATAATAACTTATAGTGATGGAAACGACAACATTTTTGAATCACATCGATATAGTTTTACAGATTTTCCTTTGGATAAATTACGATTGTATTTTGTAGATAATACATTAATGCTACCAAGCGAATATTAGCAGTATGGTATATCTAAATTATAATAACTTGGATGGTGAAACTCAAGAGCGATTGTTAAAACGATCTCGAGAAGAAATTGAAAATAAACATGGTAAAGAACTTCGCATGTATGCGGTAAATTATCAGAAGGATTATAGTGTTGTCTTGGAAGAAGAAGCAATCCGTAATCTGTATAATTACAAATTCATTTTTACAATTTAAATAAAAACTAATTTGAAATTGAACGGGCAGCTTTAAAAAGTTGCCTTTCTTGTTTTAGGGAAAATTCATCGGTTTTCAAATTATACTTCCAAATCAATAATACTGTCTCTAATCCACTCTTAAATTTTTCTGTTTTAAAGCTAGTAGGTAAAAGAGCCTTTACCTTAAAGGAAAGGTATTCTTAATTTCCCCTGCGGGGAAAAAGGAATAGCAAGAGGGTAACCCGCTGGCGCAAGGTTTCGGTTTTCAGTTTTTTCAAAGCATTAGTATTTATGGGCTCTAACACGGTTTGGTTTTTTTTTGAATTGAATATTAGAGTTTCTTTTTTACTAAAATCTCACGTCAGCCCCATTAAAGAGCGAAATTTTTTACTAAAAAGATGGATAAAGGATATGAAAAAGAAGGCTTTGTAACCTTCAAGATTAAGATTTCGGTAGCGATTAGATTTAGACGGTTTTGCAAGAAAATGTCAGAATCGCAATCGATGGCTTTACTTCTGATGATAGCTTTTTTCGAGGAAAATGGTATTTCTCCACATGAAGCTATCGGACCTAAAATGCAAACTTTGGAATCGCTGATCAAGAAGCGAATCAATGGAGTGATTGCGATTATGAAGGACATCGAAAAGAATCAAACCAAACCAACGGTTGCTATGATGCAATCGCTTTTTGAACAAGCTGAGCCATCGAAGAAGAATTTGATTTTGGAAAAGGAATTGCCAGAAGAAAAGTCAAAAGTCAGGTTTGTTGAGCGATTAGAAAATGATGATGAATTATAAAACTTTAAAGTGATGTTTATAACCGTAACGGCGCAGAAATTAGGAGGCAATTATTCACAAAGTTCAGCGGGTTTCGTTGAATATTTAGAAAAGGAAAACCAAGGATTGGAACAAGAACATATGGAACATTTCTTCAATCAATATGGAGATGAAATAAGTGCATCTGAAGTGGTTAAGGAAATTGACGGGAATGCATCTAAACTGAAAAAGAAAGAGCCTAAGTTTTATTCCATTACTGTTAGTCCAAGTAAGTATGAACTTAGAAAATTAGAAAATAGTCGAGAAGATTTGAAGCGATATACGAGAGCGATAATGAAAGATTATGCGAGCTGTTTTAATCGTGAGATTAATGGTAAACAGGTAACTGTTAATGATATTAAATACTATGCTAAAATTGAACATCAACGAACTTTTAAGGGAACGGATAAACAAGTCCGGGAGAATCAACCAGTCGCAACCAAAATTTTAAATCTAAAAAATGAAATTAGACAAATTAAGCAAGGGCAACAGGAGGGAAGCATCAAAAGACTAGAAAGTAAAATTTGCCGATTAGAGAAAGAAGCGCCCCATCAACAAAAAGGAAAACGCATTGTTCAGGGAATGAATAAGGAGGGCAACCAGAGCCATATTCATATTATCGTAAGTAGAAAGGATATGTCTGATTCCGTAAGTCTTTCTCCAGGAAGTAAATACAAAGCTTCTGATGTAATGATAAATGGAAAATTGGTAAAGCGTGGTTTTGATAGGGATTCGTTTTTTACAAAAGCGGAAAAGACATTTGATGCCACTTTTGACTATAAGCGTAATTATGCGGAATCCTATAAATCAAAGAAAGATTTTATCAAGAACCCTAAAGTCTATTTCACAACTTTAATGGGGTTATCTTCAAATGAGAAAGCAGTTGCTTTTAAAATTTTAGGTAAGGCTGGTGTGCCATTGAATAGTATTCCTACCAATAAAGTACAACTAGCTTTAAAAACGATAAAATATCTAAAGCGAGGTGTTGATGTGGCTCTTAAATCAGGTTCAATAGGTATTTAACATGGAAACACATGGTCTATTTTTTACTATTGTTTTAATATCAGGACTGGCTTTGACTTTTTGGGGTACGTTTAAAATTACTCGATTTGCTTTTCCTATCAATTTGGCAATTACATCAGGATGTTTGGGTATTCTATTTGTTTTAGATTCGAATTTTTTAAGTAGGGCGGGAGCTGGTCTTTATATTGGTTGTCCCTTATTATTGCTAAATGTGGTTCTGTATGTGTTTCTTCAGAAAGAAACATTAAACAAGGACAACAAGTATCAGGTTCATTTTAAAGTAAAACGGGGCAATTTTATAATTGAGAACATTAAACGAGGAGCTTCTATAATTGGTTCTGCAGGAAGTGGAAAAACAGAAAGTGTAGTCTTAAATTTCTTAACACATTTTAGTGAGCATTCTTTTTGTGGGATAATTCACGATTATAAGAACTTTGAAATAACAGAAATGGCATACCCTTTATTTGAAGCTAATGGAATTGATTTTAAAATTATTTCTTTTGATGAAATCTACGATAGGGTAAATCCAATTGCACCTCAGTATTTGCAAAATGAAGAGAGCGTAAATGAAGTGGCACGTGTACTGATGGAAAACTTATTGGAACAAAAAGGATCTGGAAGTTTTGGAGCTAGCAAATTCTTTATTGATGCCGCGGAAGGGTTAATAGGCGGTATGATTTGGAAACTACGAACATCTTATTCAAAATACTGCACATTACCGCATCTAATAGCTATTTATCAATTTCTTGACACAGACAGCCTTATTGCTTTTTTGAGTTCCAATACGACCGCTAAAGCTATGGCAGATGCTTTTATAAGTGGTAAGGATTCCGATAGGCAAACTGCCGGTGTAAAAAGCACATTGGCCAATGCGTTGAAGAAAATAAGTACGCAAAGCATTTTTATGGTACTCTCAGCAGATGAAGTACCATTGAACATAAGTACTCAAAAAAAGCCAACAGTTGTATCTATTGTAAACAACCCCAAATATGAAACTGCTTTCTCACCGGTAATAGCAACTATTATCCATACAATTACTAAACAAATGAGTATACGTTCAGGTAAATCGTCATTTCTATTGATGGAGGAAGCACCTACTATCCGACTCTTGAATATGCACCGTATTCCGGCTACGCTGCGCAGTTATGATATTGCTACTGTTTATGTGATGCAGGACAAAATACAGAACGATATGATGTATGGGGACAAGGCCAGTAAGGCGATATTAAGCAACTTATCTTATCAATTCTTCGGAAAAGTAAATGATCCAGACACAGCAAAATACTACGAACGCTTCTTTGAGATAGTTAAGAATGAGACCACAAGTGTAAACAGAGGTTATAATCTAAATTTTGATACACGAATTACTACTGGAGAGAGAGAAGTCGCTAAAGTTAGGGCAGATGTATTCTTTCGTTTAAAACAAGGTGAGTTTGTAACTTTCGCTGATGGCAAGGATAAAAAGGTTCAGTTTAAATTGCCTATTATCAATAAGAAGATACCTAAAAGAAAGAAGATGTTTACTCACGAGGATTTACAAGAGAATTTTAAGAGGATAAATCAAGAGGCCAAATCTATTTTCAAGTAGCATTTTCAAATAAAAGGTACGACAAAAATTCAAACGGGATTTGTGTAATGATTTTTATTTAAGAATAATTTTAAAGTAGCTTAAATTTAGTATATTTTATTATTTAAGCAAATACTTAAATAAGTATATTTGAAAAATGGAAAAGCATATTTGCATTAGGTTGGAAGCAGATGTTAGCCAGATAATGGACTGTCGGTCTTCAATAGTGGGGCTAGAAAAACCCTTAACTTTGGTTGCCGAGGTCCTCAACCTTGCGGGAAATAAGGTTAGACTTCAGATTCTACACTTGCTTCAAAGAGAGGAAAGACTATGTGTTTGTGATTTGAGCGATATTCTGGAAATGAATGTATCAGCTATTTCACAACACTTAAGAAAACTAAAGGATAGAAATTTAATTTATGCAACAAAGGATGCTCAAACCATTTTTTATGCGCTTAATAAAGATAAGTTGTCGATATTGAACCCTATTTTAAATTTGTTGAATACAGAAAATATTTCGGTATGATTGGTAATAGAAAATTAATCGGGACCTCGATTATAACAGCCTTGACGGCATCTATATGTTGTGTTATGCCTGTTCTTGCGATATTTGCAGGAACTGCAGGTTTAGCGTCTACCTTTTCTTGGTTGGCACCTTTTAGACCTTATTTAATTGTTTTTACTGTATTTACTCTAGCATTTACATGGTACCAAAAATTCAAGCCTAAAACCAAAGCTGAAATTGATTGCGAATGTGATGATCAGGAACCAAAGTTTATTAATTCCAAAGTTTTATTATCCTTTATTACGTTATTCGCTGGAGCCATGTTAGCATTTCCATCCTACTCTCATATTTTTTATTCCGGTCCAGATTCAAGAAAGGAAATCGTTTATGTTGAGAAATCGAACGTAAAAGTGTATAAGGTAACCATTGAAGGAATGACTTGTACAGGTTGCGAGGCACATATTGAAAGTAAAGTCGCAGAATTTGATGGAGTACTTTATGTTAAAGCAGATTATAAGGCGGCTAGCACAATCATAAAATATGATGAAACTAAAGTCGACCTTGAGAAAATAGAAACTGCCATTTTGAGTACAGGATATAATATAATAAAGTAAAAAAGTAATGGATATACTACTTGAATCTACAATTATCTGCCCTACGTGTAATCATAAAGCAATAGAGAAGATGCCCACAACAACATGCCAGTTTTTCTATAAGTGTGAAAATTGTAAAGCATTGCTAAAGCCTAAGGAAGGAAATTGTTGTGTTTATTGCTCCTATGGAACAGTTCCTTGTCCACCAATTCAAGAAAACAAATATTGTTGCTAACATCCGAACAATCTTTGCACAACAGTTGCATTAAACAATTTGTATCTTTGTTAAAATTTATGAAAACACTTTTTTCCATATCAATGTCGCTATTGTTCTTTTTTCAGGGAATTAGTCTTGATATGGACTTTTGTGGACCCATTAAAGAAATTTCAAACATCGTAACCCATTACCAGGACCATAAGGTTTATGGTGACTCTTTCCTCGATTATGTAGTTGAAGATTACTTTGGTAAGGAAGCAAAAGATGAAAGGCACCACAATGACTCTGATAAGGAGAATGCACCTGTACATAGCCATCATCAATGTTGTCACCCCTTAGTTTTGTTTGCTGCAAATAAAAATACCGATACAACAAATCGGTTAAAGTTTGAAGATAAAAAGCAATTTAGTTTATATAAAGTAAACTTCACTTCCAGATATCTGGAATCGCTTTTCCAACCCCCTAAAGTATAATTCGGTTTTTTAAAGGATAGTTATATCCTATCGTGATGCTTTTCAAAGTAAGTGTCGCATCATAAACGCTTTGCATCTCTTTGCATTGCGATGTTTAAACTGAATTAATACTTTTTTTATGATTAACAAAATCATTTCATTTTCCATTAATAACAAGTTTATTATTGGGCTCTTTATAGTGGCACTGGTAGGTACGGGCATTTGGTCTATGGCCACTATAAACCTGGGTTCTGTACCCGATATTACCAACAACCAAGTACAGGTTATTACAGT
>NZ_DERI01000012.1:311834-316930 GCF_002362375.1 Maribacter sp. UBA3344
AGATATTGAGCAATTTGTTACCTACCCGGTAGAATTGGCTATGGCAAACCTTCCTGATGTTATCGAACTGCGTTCTGTATCTCGTTTTGGTCTTTCTGTGGTTACCATTGTCTTTAAGGACGAGGCGGGTACTTATCTTCCCCGGCAATTGGTGCAAGAGAAATTGACCGAAGTTGCTGGAGAAATCCCCGAAGGCTTCGGCACGCCATTTATGGCACCCATTACTACAGGTCTGGGAGAAATCTACCAATATACTTTAAAACTAAAAGAAGGCTACGAAGATAAATACGATGCTATGGAGCTTCGTACAATTCAGGATTGGATTGTAAAACGCCAAATGGCATTAGTCCCTGGAGTGGTCGAGGTCAATGCTTTTGGAGGCTATGTGAAACAATATGAAGTTGCCATAAATCCTGATAAATTAAAAAGTTTTGGCATTACAATGAATCAGGTTTTTGAAGCCCTGAAAGTGAACAACGCTAATACGGGAGGTGCTTACATCGAGAAAAACCACCAAGCAAATTTCATTCGTGGCGAAGGTTTGGCACGTAGTCTTGAGGATTTGGAAAACACCGTTGTAACCACACAAAATGGAAGCCCTGTTTTAGTGCGCGATGTCGCTGAAAAAGTGGGCTATGGGAACCAAGTGCGCTATGGTGCGTTTACACAAGATGGACACGAAACTGTTGGGGGACAAATACTGATGCTGAAAGGCGAAAGCCCTGGCAATGTAGTTGAAAATGTAGAGAAGCGCATCGCAGAAATACAAAAATCCCTGCCGGAAGGCGTTTACATAGATACGTTTTTAAGTAGAAGTGAACTTATCGGAAGGACCACAAGCACCGTTGAAAAAAACCTTATTGAAGGTTCATTGATTGTGATTTTCGTTTTGGTCTTGCTTTTGGGAAGTTTCCGAGGTGGATTGATTACAGCTTCGGTAATCCCTTTATCATTACTGTTTGCATTTATCTTGATGAAACAATTTGGGGTGTGGGCAAATTTAATGTCCTTGGGGGCAATCGATTTTGGTATCATCGTGGATGGCGCAGTTATTATTGTGGAGGGAATGGTATTTCACATCCATCAACGGATGAAGAAAACCACAACCGCCATTGGCCAGCCAGAAATGGATGAAATAGCCTATGAATCGGCAAGTACGATGATGAATTCTGCATTTTTCGGGCAACTTATTATCCTTATCGTATTTACACCGATTCTCTTTTTAACTGGTGTTGAGGGAAAAATGTTCCGTCCAATGGCATTTACTTTCGGATTTGCAGTTTTGGGAGCGATTATCCTGTGTCTTACCTACGTGCCAATGATTTCGTCAATGTTCCTAAAGCCTGCCAGAAATCAGAACAGTTGGTTTGCCAAATTTGAAAACAGGATTGACAGGTTCAGTGATAAAATAATGTCAGGGTTGAACAGGGCGTATGTACCCTTGCTCAATTTCGCACTTCGCTTTAGGGCTGGTGTCATTATTGGTGCGGTTGGGCTGTTATTGATTGCAGGATTTATTTTCAGCAATATGGGTGGCGAATTCATACCTAAATTTGATGAGGGCGATATTGCATTTCAAGCCTTGATAAAACCAGGGAGCAGTCTTACGGAATCCATTGAAGCTTCAAAAAAACTTCAAAATTTAATCAATGAATTTCCTGAAGTAAAAACAGTGGTCTCAAGAATTGGTGTTGCTGCAATACCAACAGACCCAATGCCAATGGACATTGCCGATAGCTATATCATTCTTGAAAAGGATAAGAGCAAATGGACTTCCGCAGATAGCAAAGAAGAACTTATAGAAAAAATACAGGAAAAAATTTCAGTTGTTCCCGGTGTAAACTTTGTGTTTACGCAACCTGTGGAACTTCGTTTTAACGAACTGCTTACGGGTGTTCGCGAGGACGTGGCCATCAAATTGTATGGAGAAGATTTGGGCGTATTGGCAGACAAGGTTCAGGAAATCGCAGCGGTTATCAGAAGCGTTCCCGGAGCGGCCGACCTGAATGTGGAAGCTACGAGTGGTTTGCCACAGATGACGGTAGAATACAATCGTGCAAAAATGGCACAGTACGGTGTAACCGTTGATAAGCTGAATGATTATGTAAGTGCCGCCTTTTCAGGAGAAGCGGCAGGGGTAATTTTTGAAGGTGAAAAACGCTTTGATGTGGTCATTCGTTTGGCGAAGGACTTTAGACAGGACATCAACAGCCTTAAAAATCTATATATCGATTTACCAAATGGTGCCCAAGTACCGTTAAAGGAAGTAGCGGACATCAGTTACAAACCTGGCCCAATGCAGATTTCAAGGGACAATACCTCGCGTCGTATTTCGGTAGGAGTCAATGTTCGTGGGCGAGATGTAAAATCGATGGTCGAGGAAATTCAGCAAAAACTGGAAACAGAAGTGAAACTGCCACCAGGTTATTTTGTAACCTACGGAGGTTCGTTTGAAAACCTGCAACGTGCGTCAGACCGATTGATGATTGTAGTACCTATTGCACTTTTTCTGATATTCATATTGCTCTATTTTGCATTGAGCTCGTTCTCGCAGTCGGTAATGATTTATATGGCAGTGCCTCTGGCGGCCATTGGTGGCGTGTTTGCGCTTTGGATACGGGGAATGCCCTTTAGTATTTCAGCGGGAGTCGGATTTATCGTGCTCTTTGGAGTTGCGGTATTGAACGGTTTGGTACTGATAAACAAATTCAACGAATTAAAAGAAAGTGGAATGACAGACTTAAGGAAACGAATATACGAAGCAACACACGAACGGTTACGACCAATTTTGCTAACCGCAACGGCGGCCATTATGGGCTTTATCCCAATGGCGATTTCTACCTCGGGAGGTGCCGAGGTACAGCGACCATTGGCAACAGTAGTTATTGGTGGATTGCTTACGGCCACGTTTTTAACCCTTGTAGTCCTTCCGGTATTGTATTATTGGTTGGAATCAAGAAAGGAACGAAACAATACTGATGGTGATGTAAGTTATATAAACAAATCCACGAACATTATAACCATATTGTTAATGATTGGTGGTTTGATGGCTTCAGGAACTGCCGTTGCCCAAGACGCGAGTTCAGGTGTTACAATATCAAAGACCTTGACTATAGACGAAGCCATTGCAATGGCAAAACAGAATTACCCATCGCTAAAGGAAAGTCAGGCTTTTATAGAGCGAGAGCGTGCCATGAAAGGAACAAGCTTCGATCTGGGGAGTACTTCCTTATATACAGGTAGGGAAGATCAAGGTGTACAGCAGGGAGCTTTGCGAACTTATGGTGTGCAACAGGGCAATATAGATTTGTTATCTGGTTTCTCAAAATCCAAGTACTACAAAGAACGTACCCAACTTGGAGAAAAATTTTATGCTCTAAGCGAACAACAGTTGGTGCGTAATGTGATGCAAGCATACGATCTCATCAATTACAATAAGGCGCAATTGCGTTTTGCGGAACAACTGGACAGTGTATATGCAAATTTTAGGATGGCAGCAGAATCTCGTTATGATACGGGAGAAACCGGAAAACTGGAATTTATTGCAGCCTCTTCTGAATATCAACAGATACAGGTATTACGACAACAGGCTTATGATGATATAGAAATAGCAAAAAGAGCTTTGAAACAGTATTTGGGGATTGATCAAGAAATTGAAACCGTAGGATCTACGTATGAACCGATAAATTTTTTGGCTGATTTTGATTCTTCATCTGTTGCAAATAATCCATTGTTGCAGTATTCATTGCAAAATGCCGAGGTAAGCAAAGCAAACATTGGGGTAGAAAAATCAGAATTCCTTCCAAAATTTAGTATTAGTTATGATAAGCTTAAATATAATGATATATCTGGATTTAGTGCATATCAAGCAGGTATAAGTATTCCATTGTGGTTCTTACCGCAAAAATCAAGGGTCAAGGCCGCTAAGGCAGATGCGATGGTTGCCGAAAACCAGTATCTGGAACAGAAGGCCATAACAGAAAGTAGGGTTTCCCAACTTTTAAAATCCTTGGAAAAGACCCAAAAGACACTTGATTATTATCAAAAAGGTGCGTTAATTTTAGCTGAAGAACAGATTACAACGGCAGAACTGGCTTCAAAGGAAGGTGAAATAGATTATGTAAACTATATCACAATCCTTAACAGTGCTATAAGAATCAAGCAAAACCATTTACAATTTATCAATCAGTTTAACCAACAAACCATAGAGTTACAATATCAGTTGGGTAATCTATAATATAAAAAGAAGAAAAATGAAGAATATACTATTAGTAAGTACCGTATTATTTGCACTTATGTTTATGAGTTGTAACGATGGCAAAAAATCTGAACTTGGGCATAACGAAGCTGAAGGCGTATCAAAAACCGAAGCTGCTGGCGAAGAAGGTCACGACGACGAAGAAGGCCATAGTGAGGAAGAAGGCGTTGTAGAACTTACAAAGCAACAGGCTGAAACCATCGGTTTGGAAATGAAACCTCTGGAGGAACGGAATTTAGGGAACAACATTAAGGTAACGGGTACGCTGGAACTTTACCCACAGGACAAGGCGAACATCAGTCCGTTTGTTGGTGGAAATGTGAGTTCCATAAAAGTTGTACCTGGAGATAACGTAAGCAAAGGACAGGTGCTTGCGTATATTGAGCATCCAGATATCATTGCAATGCAACAGGATTATCAGGAAAAAAATGACGAGCTGGTCTTTTTGAAACAGGATTTTGAGCGCAAGCAGACCCTTTATGACAAAGGTGTTTCTTCTGGCAAGGAATTTCAGATGGCACAGTCAAAATTTCGTTCCACAACATCCAGTGTCAATGGTTTGCGGTCCCAATTGAGATTGTTGGGCATTAACCCGGACAAGGTGGCTGAAGGCCAAATATATTCCGCAGTTCCCATTACCACACCCATAAGTGGCTATGTGGATGAAGTAATGATTAGTCTGGGCGATTATGTGGCACAACAATCCAAAATGTTCTCAATAAGCGATAATTCAAAGATTTATGTCAACTTCAAAGTATATGAGAAGGACATAAAGCAAATCAAGAAAGGGCAACAGATATATTTTTCAACGGCTTCTCGTCCAGATGAACTGCTTAAG
>NZ_DERI01000022.1:0-4157 GCF_002362375.1 Maribacter sp. UBA3344
TTATAGGCTTGTGCAACGGTTACTATTGTTACAGCAAGTTGCGACATATTTGAGTAAACACGAAAATTTACGTTTCCCTAGTTATTCCGCCCGAGTAAAATCCATTTGCACAAACAAGCTAAGAATTCCGTCGAAACAGTTTCGCTTGGGTGAAGTCCATCTACGCAAGCTAACAAAGGATCCCGTTTGATTAAGCTTATTTTATTCAATTCGAGTTAAAATCTAAGCTTTGTTTTTTTTATAAATATTGTAAATCAAATAAATAGCAGTAAAAACTACAATTCCAATCCAATTCATATCGCTTATAGTAAATCCATCTTTGTAAAGAAAAGCGAGTGCTTCATAGATAATTAGCGCTCCAAATAATAATAATGCTTGAAGGTAAATGTTATTTTTCATAAGGATAGTTTTTAAAATGTCTTGGTTGATTCATATTATAAGTGTCAAAAATTTCATTTTGTTACAAATAAAATATTAGACCATAATTTCTAGCTATTTCGGCATTTACTTCCCAATAATTCCATTTTAGTTATTTTCCGACCGTAATTTTATTTTTTGAGCTATTTGCTGTAACTATCGTATATGTGCACAATTACACATATGCCGCCATATTCAGAAATATGAGTAATTGCACTCCTAATATACCACTAAGGAATAAACCTACAATTTCATTTTCAGACTCCGTTACGGGAAACCATAACTGGTCAAAAACTATGTATGTTTTGGGTGTTTTTATGACCAAATGGTCATATCAAAGAACATTTTAAAATGTTAAAAGGTGTATTAGGTACAACCTGTATTTGGCAATACTTATTTTAATTTCTGATCCTCAACAATTCGGCTTCTAGGGCTTCTTTAGTTTTCTTTTCAACAGTGGTGAGTGGCGAATTTAAAATGTTGCTTTTTTCGTAAGGGTCATTAATTAAGTGGTACATTTCTTCATTGCCATCTGCAAATACTAACAATTTGTAAGTGCCATTGCTAATGGTCCAAGCATCATTTTTTTTATTCTTCATTTCAGCATATTGATACTTTCTAATGGATTTCTTTTCAGAAAAAAGAGATTTAAAGCTTTTGCTGTCGTTAATTTCATCAATGTCTACACCTGCTATTTCCGCAATTGTTGCAAAAATATCCGTACTCGTAATTAAGTTGTTATCACTACCTTTTCTTTCTACACCCTTACCGGATACAAATAAGGGCATATTTATACCGCCTTGATATAGACTTCTTTTTACTTGATTTTTATCATATGGATCTTGGGTAACTATGGGTTCTGTACCGTTATCGCCCAAAAAAATGATTATCGTATTTTCTCTGTCCTTTTTTGAAATAGAATTTAAAAGTTTGCCTATTTGAAAATCCATAGCCTCAATAGAAGCCATAAAATAAGGGGTTGGGTCCACATCTTTAGTGTATGGTGGCAAATCTCCTTGACTATGCATTTCTGCAGGAGGAATATGAAAAGGCGTATGCGGGGCATTATATGCCAACCACATAAACCAAGGTTTCTCTTGTTCATTGATCCAATTGAAGGCTAGATCTGTAAATTTTTTGGTAGTATATTCTTTAGAAATTGTTTGTTTTCCTTTTTCTGATAAAGGCCAATTATAATAGTCTTTTACAGAACCGATAAATATACCTGCATAGTAGTCAATGCCAAAGGTCTCAGGATTAATGGTTGTATCATAACCAGAGATGTGCCATTTACCAACTACAGCTGTCGTGTATGAATCATCAGTGTTTTCGCTGATGTATTTTTGCAATAAAACTTCATTCTCATTCAATTTTTGATTTGCCCATGTTACATCAGTTCTATATCCATATTTACCTGTAATCATGGAAGCTCTAGTTGGAGAACACGTTGGGTATGTCCAGAAGTTAGTAAAGTTTACACCTGATTTTCTGATGGCATCCAAATGTGGTGTATGGGGTTTTATAGTTCCTTCTGCATATCCGTTCAATGCATCTTTTCCCATATCATCCGCTATAATAAATAATATGTTAGGCTCTTTATCAGTAGTTTTTTTATTCTGGTTGATTTCACAGCTCAAAAAGAAAATGGATATTAAAATGTAAAATGTTTTGGTCATTACTGTTGTTAGTGTGAATAGAATTATTGCTAATGGTTGGGTTGTAAGCAGTAGGTGGGTAAACTAATGTTTGTGGTTAGCCTTGTTCTTAGTGAAATCTTTTTGTTTTTCTTTTTTCTATGTGCTCTATTTTTGCTTCTTTTTTAAACCCTCTTTCTTCATATAGCCAATTGCCCAAATTGCAAGCCCTAATGGCAATATAATATCTATCCAACCATAAATTGTATTAAGTGCTTCAACTGCATAATATTTTTTAGACAGCCAAAATAACGCACCGATGACCATGAGCACAAATCCTATGATTTCCAATTTATTGTTCTTCTCCATTTATATTGTTTTTAGATTCTACTTATCAAGTTTTAAATTTGTGAGAAACGTGATTCGGTATATTTGCTAACGTTTTAGCTATGAACAGTACGGGAGCAAACTGGCTTTTGCTTTCCGTTTGGAACTTAGCCAAACCTTTTTGTTTTGCTTTTTCTTTTTTATTTAATGTCAAATCCAAAAGATTTTGCGGACTTCATAAAAATACGCAAACCCTGCTAATATGCCCATAACCCGTATTGTTTATAGGTTTGTTGTGCAACGTTTTTTATGCAATGCTGTTTATTCTCAAATCTCCATAAGAACCGGTAGTGAGGTTAATTTTAATATTGAAAAAACAATTTCCACCATCATCAACCTCATAAGGATAGCTTTTCAATTGGTCCTCTGTCCAACCAGTATCACAGAAAAAATTTATCCAAACTTCTTTTTCTCCTTTTTCATTTAAGATAGCTACATATTGTCGATTGTAGCCTTCTAGTTCAAGTCTCCATCTAGAATCATTTTCTAGTTCGCTATTGTGTTCTATTATTGCTTTTTCTAGAATAAATTCAATTTTGCTTAGTTCGTTCAATTTTAAATCCGCTGGTGACGGTTTTGAGTTTTCAAAAATCCAGTGCCATTCGGGGTTAAATTTTAAAATTGCAAAGTCCGAAAAATCGAGTCCGAAATCCGTCCGTTGAATTTTTTCTTCAATTTTACCCTCCGCTTTGGACTGTTCTTTACAGCAGGAAAATAAAATTACTAAAATAAAAATGGTTCTTTTCAAATCTGTCTTTTAGAAATGTTGCACAACTATTGTATAAGTGTAATTGCACTCCTAATATACCACTAAAGAATAGACCTACAATTTAGAATTCATTCCCCATTACCGAAAAGCATAGCTGTGTAATTATGATGTATGGTTTGGGTATTTTTACGACCAAATAATCATGTCAAAGAAAATTTTGTTTATCTATAATGCCAATAGTGATACCGGTAGTAAAATGTTGGACTTTGCCCATAAAATAGTGAGTCCCACAACCTATAACTGTAACCTGTGCTCACTGACCCACGGGAATTTCACCGAGAAAAAGCAATGGAAAACGTTTAGGGAAGGTTTATTGACAGAAGGCTACGAACTAGAGTTCTTTCATAAAGATGAATTCCAAGAAAGCTATAAAAGCAAATTTGGACATGCATTTACCTATCCTATTATATTAGAGGAAACGGATTATGATTTAGAGGTGCTGGTCACAACAGAACAACTAAATGCTTTTGAGGGAGTGGAAGAGTTGATCGCTGCGCTTGGTTGATGGTTGTTCGTTGTTGGTTGTTGGTCTCACTCGGTCACTGAGCGTAGCCGAAGTGATGCTTGTTCCGGTCCCTTCGACTGCGCTCAAGATGTAATGCTGGTTTCAGTAGGCAGTTTCAGTTTTCAGTTGTTTTCGTTATAAGTTCCCACTGTCAGTTCGAGTGGAATTCGAGGCACGAGGAATTTGCCTGTCCGCCGACAAGGAGGGTATCGAGAACAGGTTTGGAACACGCTATGGTTCTCGATACAATTTTCTTACTTCCGCTCAGCTGCAGTAAAAAAATCACTCGAACTGACAAATTTGAGAGGTAGGAAGTGTAAAGTAAGAAGCATTAAGTACTAAGTATGGGCTATGAAGTAAGAAAATAGAATTTAGAGTATAGACTTTTTTGTTGCATGAAATTTAGCAAAGCTAAATTTTAATCAACGAACAACCATCAACGAAC
>NZ_DERI01000022.1:4527-40704 GCF_002362375.1 Maribacter sp. UBA3344
CGAACAACCATCAACGAACAACCAACAACTACTTCGTTGCCTCAAAAAACTTGTCGTTAATGTCGTCTATGAAAGCTAATAATTCATCGCGGCCACTGCGGTGGCTAGAGCTGGTGATAAAGTGCGGTGGAGCTTCTTCCCACATATCTGTGGTGAGTTTGTTTAAATACAGGTTTACTTGTCGCTCAATGGCTTTTGGCTTTAATTTATCAGCCTTTGTGAAAATGATGGCAAAAGGTACTCCGTTTTCACCCATCCATTGCATGAACTCCATATCTATAGGTTGTGGATCGTGCCTAATATCTACAAGTACAAATGAGCATACCAGTTGCTCTCGTTGTAAAAAGTAATTGGTAATATATTTTTGAAAGGTATTTTTATCTTTTTTGGAAACACGGGCATAACCATACCCCGGTAAATCTACCAGAAACCAATTTTCATTGATCTTAAAGTGGTTAATAAGCTGGGTTTTACCTGGTCTGCCAGATGTTTTTGCCAAGCTCTTACGCTCGGTCAACATATTGATCAATGAAGACTTACCTACATTGGAACGTCCTATAAAGGCATATTCGGGCAAAGGCTCCTTGGGGCACTTGGTAACATCGGAGTTGCTCATTACAAAGTCGGCCGACTTTATTTTCATCCGTAGGGTATTTAAAAATTATTTTTTGTCAACCAGTCATCCAAAATGGTGTTGAACTGGTCCGGGTGCTCCATCATAGGTGCATGGCCACATTTATCTAACCAAAATAAATCGGAATTCGGTAAAAGCTCATCAAACAGTTCTGCAACATCTGGCGGAGTAACCGTATCGTCCTTACCCCAAATAATACAAGTAGGGGTTTGCATGCTGGGTAAATCCTGTGCCATATTATGACGAATGGCACTTTTGGCGATCGCCAAGGTCTTCACCAATTTCACACGATCGTTCACTGTGGCAAAAACTTCATCTACGATCTCTTTGGTGGCAACCTCAGGGTCATAGAAAACATCTTGGGCTTTCTTTTTAATAAACTCATAGTCACCACGTTTAGGGTAACCATCTCCCATGGCGCTTTCGTAAAGTCCAGAGCTGCCGGTAATCACCAGTGCTTTTACTTTTGAGGGATATAATTTGGTATGTAAAAGACCAATATGGCCACCTAAAGAGTTCCCTAAAAGAATAACATCTTCTAGCCCTTTATGGTCTATAAATTTTTTAAGGTATTTGGCGAAATTCTTTACCGTGGTCTTCAACATTGGCATAGAATATAGCGGAAGTTCAGGTATAAGCACTTTATATCCTTTAGGAGGAAAATAAGAAGTTACCCCTTCAAAATTACTGAGTCCGCCCATAAGTCCGTGAAGAATAATTATGGGTTTTCCTTCACCTTTTTCTATATACTTAAAGCCACCTTCGTTAATCAATTCGTTTTCCATGCGCACTACTCATCATAATTGCCCAAATATAGGTAATTACAGAGAATAGCAAACAACTCTTTTCGATTAGGTGCTTTTGCGATCCAGTCAACTTTCAATTTTCGCCAAAATAAAGGTCGAGTGGTAAAATTGTTCCAAAAAAATCCGATGAGTGGCAAAAATGGTTCACAAAAGGGGTAATTTATTAACAAAGTGGTTTTTAGTGGTAAAATGTGGTAATAATATTTATATATTTGAGTTATATAAATAAAACCTATCCATTTTGGACATTTATTTCTTTGGGACATTTAACTGCAAGGCCGATGCCAAGGGGCGTATCATGCTTCCTGTTGCGCTGCGCAATCAAATGACTCCGATCTTAAATGAAGGTTTTTTTATCAAGAAGTCTTATTATAATGAATGCCTTGAATTATATCCTGCACAAGAATGGTATAAAATCATGGCAGAAATGGACCAGAATAACAGATTTGATGAAGAAAGCCAACTTTTTCAAAGAATTTTCATGGATGGTCTAAGACCGGTAGAAGTAGATGGTACCGGAAGACTTTTGTTGGCAAAAGACGTGATTTCCTTAGCGGGAATTACAAAAGAGGTGAAGATAGTGCCTATGCGGAAGCATTTGGAGATCTGGGATGTTAAGGAGTACGAGGCTACCATATCTATATCTAAGGAAGAGAAGAAGAATTTGGTAAAGCGCGTAATGCTGAACAAAAAAGACGATAAAGATGTATCATAATCCGGTATTGCTGAAAGAGACAGTAGATGGGTTGGACATCAAGGAAGACGGTATATATGTAGACGTGACATTTGGTGGTGGCGGTCACTCTAAAGAAATATTGAAAAGATTGGGGCCAGAAGGCAAGTTGTATGCCTTTGATCAAGACGAAGATGCGCAGGCAAACGCGTTAGGTGATCCAAGATTTACGCTGATCGCGGAAAATTTTAGATACATCACCCAGTTTTTAAAGTTCTATGGCATTAGAAAGGTAGATGGAATCTTGGCAGATTTTGGCGTTTCATCACATCAGTTCGATCAAGCGGAACGTGGTTTTTCAACCCGTTTTGATGCAGATCTGGATATGCGAATGAGCAAGCGCAATACATTGTCTGCTTTTGATGTGGTCAACAAATATTCTTATGACGACTTAAGAAAAGTGTTATTTGAATATGGTGATATCAGAAATGCGAACGCCATGGCAAAAGTAATTGTTGCCAATAGGGAAGATGAGCAGATCCAAACTACCGATGCTTTGAAAGTGGCATTAAAACAGTTTTTGCCGGAGCACAGGCAGCATAAAATTTTGGCACAGATCTATCAGGCCATTCGCATAGAGGTGAATCAAGAGATAGCGGTGATCAAGGAGTTTTTGGAGCAGGTGCCGGGGTTGTTGAAAGAGAAAGGAAGGTTAAGTGTAATTAGTTACCACTCATTAGAAGATAGATTGGTAAAAAGATTCATAAGGGCCGGACAGTTTGAGGGGGAGCCCGAAAAAGATTTTTACGGGAATATAGATGTACCGTTAAAAAAGGTTGGTGGATTGATAGTGCCAACGAGAGAAGAGATAAAAGAGAATAACAGAGCACGTAGTGCTAAATTGAGAATAGCGGAACGCAATGGCGAAAAGTAAAGTGAAAACGGGTGTATTTGACCTTTTGAAGGGAAAATTTTTGGTGAGCGGCGACGCTCCTAAAAATTGGCTGTTCATTATTTTCATTTCTTTTTTGGCAACGGTAATGATCAGTAGCTCCCATAGCGCCGATCAAAAAGTACACCGTATTGCATTGTTGAACGAAGAGGTGAAAGAATTGCGTAACGAATTTGTAGATATGCGATCAGATGTACAGCAGTTGAAGCTAGAATCGAACATTACCGGTAAAATATCGGAAAAAGGATTATTTCCTTCAGAAACTCCCCCACAGAAAATTAAAGTGAAATCTTTAAATGAAGAGGAGTAATGGCGGTAACGGATAAAAGCATATTAAAAAGGCTCTACATAGTGGCGGGCTGCATGGTGCTCTTTGCGGGCGCTGTGTTGTTTAAGCTGGTTTCCATACAAATTGTAGACGGTGAAAAATACCAGGCCCTTGCCGATACACGTACCGAGCGTATGTTCACGATCGAGCCCAATAGGGGAAATCTATATTCAGATGACGGTAGTCTTTTGGCAACTTCGGTTTCTAAATACACCATCCGTTTTGATGCCGTAACCGTAAGCAACGAAGATTTTAAGGAAAACGTAAAACCTTTGGCCGATGCCTTGGCAAAGCAGTTTGGTAAAACATCTTCTCATTACCAGCAAATTTTAAGAAAGGCAAGGGAGAATAAAAATAGGTATGCGTTGATCGTACGCAACTTGGATTATTCAGATTACATGGCGGTTAAAAAAATGCCGCTATTTAATAAGGGTGCTTATAAGGGCGGATTGATCATTGAGCAGAAAACCAAAAGAGAGCATCCGTTGGGTAAAATTGCCGAGCGTAGTGTTGGGTATGAGCGTGTAGATGAAAATGGATATTATACCCGTGTGGGTATGGAGGGTGCTTTTGGTGAATACCTAAGGGGTATTTCTGGCAAGCGCTTAAAGCAGAAAATTGCAAAAGGCCAATGGAAGCCTATTGGTAATGATAACATCGTAGAGCCAAAAGACGGTTATGATGTGTACTCTACCATTGATATCAATATACAAGATATAGCGCACCATGCATTATTGGGACAGTTAGAGAAATACCAAGCAGATCATGGAACGGTAATCGTAATGGAGGTAAAGACCGGTGAGGTAAAGGCAATTTCAAACTTGGGTCAGACTTCAGAGGGTAAATATTACGAGCGTTTAAATTATGCGATAGGTGAATCTCACGAGCCGGGTTCAACTTTTAAGTTGGTGAATTTGGTAGCGGCCTTGGAAGATAAAATTATTGATACCAGTACGGTGATCGATACCGAAAAGGGGCGTTGGAAAATTTATAGACACTGGGTAAAAGATACCAAGCGTGGCGGTCATGGTAAAATAACCATGTCCAAGGCATTTGAAGTATCGTCTAACGTAGCGTTTGCCAAAATGATCAATGACGGGTATAAAAGCGATCCGGAAAAATATGTAAACAGGCTAATGGCCATGGGTGTTCATAAAGAACTGGGCTTACCGGTTGTAGGTGAGGGCAAACCGGTATTGCGTTACCCTGGGGATAAAGGTTGGTCTGGACTGTCATTGGCGCAAATGGCTTATGGTTATGAGGTTTCTATGACTCCCTTACAGACTTTGGCATTTTACAACGCTATTGCCAATGATGGTGAAATGGTGAAGCCAAGGCTGTTAAAAGAGGTCAAGGAGTGGGACAAGACTATTGAGAAGTTCGATAAAAAAGTATTGAACCCTGCTATATGTTCAAAAGAAACCGTGAAAAAGGTGCAGCAGATCCTAAAGAATGTAGTGGAAAAAGAGCATGGAACGGGTCATGGTATGTATTCCAAGAATTTTTCCATGGCTGGGAAAACAGGTACTACGCAAACCAACTATGTCTCTAAAGACCGATCAAAGTACGAGTATATCTCATCTTTTGCAGGTTACTTTCCGGCAGACGAACCAAAATACTCATGTATAGTGGTAATTCACAAACCAGATAAAAGTGTAGGGTATTATGGTGCAGATGTATCCGGGCCGGTATTTAAGTCCGTAGCACAGAAAGTCTATGCAACATCGCCATTAACCAGTGAGGTGGATGTCAAAGATGTGTTGGTGGCGGATAATGAGGATTCTCATAATGGCTACTATAAAAAAGCACAGCAGAAATATGCTGAGGTGCCCAATGTAAAGGGAATGTGCGGAATGGATGCCGTTGCCATTTTGGAGAATTTAGGAATTGAAGTAGAGGTGAAAGGGAACGGAAAGGTAAAGCGCCAATCGATCTCTAAGGGAACAGACTTGAAATCAGTGAAAAAAATAGTGTTGGAGTTGATATGATGCAATTGAAAGACATATTATATGGGGTGCGTATTACTGCTGTTAGCGGTACTACCACTTGTGATATAGCTTCGGTGCAGTTCGATTCCCGTGAAGTGCAAAAATCCGATGCTTTTGTTGCTATAAAAGGTACCATTACCGATGGACATAAATATATAGATGCCGTAGTAAAAGCTGGTGCTAGAGCGATCATATGTGAAGAGTTGCCTGCAACTATGGTAGATGATGTAACGTATGTACAGGTAGAAAGCGGAAATCAAGCATTGGCATTGATGGCTTCTAACTATTACGGTACGCCATCAAAAAATTTAAAATTGGTAGGTGTTACGGGTACCAATGGTAAAACAACGGTGTCTAGTTTGTTGTATCAATTGTTTAAAAAAGCAGGGTATAAAGTGGGGCTGTTGTCCACCATAAAAATTATGGTAGATGATACCGAGTTTCCTACAAAACATACCACGCCCGATGCATTGGTGATCAATAAGCATTTACAATTAATGAACGATGCCGGTGTGGAATATTGCTTTATGGAAGTGAGTTCACATGGTATTCATCAAAAAAGAACGGAAGGTTTGGCTTTTGCGGGGGCAATTTTCACCAATCTTTCCCATGATCACCTAGACTACCATAAGACCTTCGCAGAATATCGTGATACCAAGAAAATATTGTTCGATCAGTTGCCAAAGACGGCTTTTGCATTGACCAATTTAGATGATAAGAACGGCTTGATCATGTTGCAGAATACCAAAGCTAGAAAAGCAACGTACGCGCTAAAGAACTATGCCGATTATAGGGCACAGATTTTAGAGAACCAGTTTGATGGTCAGTTGTTGAAAATCAATGACAACGAGCTGTGGTCAAAATTAATAGGTCATTTCAATGCTTACAATATGCTGGCAATTTATGCAACGGCAGATTTATTGGGATTGGATCAATTGGAAACCCTTCGCTTAATAAGTGAGTTGGAGAATGTAGACGGAAGGTTTCAATATTATATATCAAAAAATAGAATTACGGCAATAGTTGATTATGCCCATACGCCGGACGCCCTAAAAAATGTGCTTGAGACAATCAACACGTTGAGAACTGGAAATGAAAACGTCATCACCGTTGTGGGGTGTGGTGGCGATAGAGACAGATCAAAGCGTCCGGTAATGGGTAATATCGCAACGGAAATGAGCAATAAGGTCATTTTTACATCGGACAACCCTAGAACGGAATCGCCCGCGGAAATCATCACCGAAATGGAAGCTGGGGTAGAGCCACAAAATGTAAAAAAGATGCTTTCCATTGAAAATAGGGAGCAGGCCATAAAGACAGCGTGTCAATTGGCGGCTGATAACGATATCATTTTGGTTGCGGGAAAAGGGCATGAAACCTATCAGGAAACCAATGGTGTGCGTGTTGAATTCGATGATTTTAAAATAGTAAAAGAGCTGTTGAGCAGCCTAGATAAATAACCAAAGCTTAAAAGCAAGAATAAAAGATTTTATGTTAACCTATCTGTTTGAATATTTAGAAAAACAATACCAGTTGCCCGGGGCTACGCTGTTTCAGTTTAGTACGTTTCGTGCCGCAATGGCTATTCTTTTTTCGTTGACGATCGCAACAGTGTACGGTAAGCGTGTAATTCTGTTCTTGCAGAAACAACAGGTAGGTGAAACTATTCGTGATCTAGGTCTTGATGGGCAAAAGCAAAAAGCTGGTACACCAACTATGGGCGGTGTGATCATTATTATGTCTACCCTGATCCCGGTGTTGTTGTTCGCAAGGTTGGAGAACATTTACATTATACTATTGACCTTTACCATGTTGTGGATGGGTGCAATTGGCTTTTTGGATGATTACATCAAAGTGTTTAAAAAGAACAAAGAAGGTTTAAAAGGCAGGTTTAAGGTTTTGGGTCAGGTAACATTGGGGCTTATAGTTGGTGCTGTATTATACTTTCACCCAGAAGTGACCATGCGTGATCATGATAAGACCATAATTACACAAGAGTACACCGTAGAGCAAGTAAAGGGAGAGGAGATTAAATCTACCATGACCACGGTGCCGTTCTTTAAGAATAACGAATTTGACTATGGCAATTTAATTTCATGGGCTGGAGAAGGGGCAAAAGAATATGCTTGGTTGCTGTTCATCCCTATCATCATATTGATCGTAACCGCAGTATCCAACGGTGCTAATTTAACCGATGGTATAGATGGTCTTGCCGCAGGTACATCGGCAATCATAGTATTTACATTGGGCATTTTTGCCCTGGTATCGGGTAACATTATTTTCTCTGATTATTTGGATATCATGTACATACCAAGAGTAGGTGAGTTGTTGATATTCATTACCGCTTTTGTAGGAGCGCTGATCGGGTTTTTATGGTATAACGCATTTCCGGCACAAGTATTTATGGGAGATACGGGAAGTTTGACCATAGGTGGAGTTATTGCCGTGATTGCAATTATTGTGCGTAAAGAATTGTTGATTCCCGTTTTGTGCGGAATCTTCTTTGCAGAGTCGCTCTCAGTTATGATGCAGGTAGGGTATTTCAAGTACACAAAAAAGAAATTTGGCGAGGGTAGACGTATATTTTTAATGTCGCCCTTACATCATCACTATCAGAAAAAAGGGTATCACGAGAGTAAGATCGTAACCCGTTTTTGGATTGTGGGCATTTTATTGGCAATTGTAACTATAGTGACCTTAAAAATTAGATAATGGCACTTTTAGTAGTACTTGGAGGAGGAGAAAGTGGAGTAGGAACAGCCATTTTAGCATTGAAAAAAGGGTACGATGTATTTGTATCCGATAAAGGAAAAATAAAAGAAAAGTATAAAAACGTTCTTGAACATTTTGAGATTGATTGGGAAGAAGAACAGCATTCTGAAGACCGCATATTAAAAGCCGATTTGGTCATGAAGAGTCCGGGTATACCGGATAAAGTGCCTTTGGTAAAGCAGTTGGTGGAGAAAGGCGTACCGGTAATATCAGAGATAGAATTTGCATCTAAATACACCGATGCCAAAATCATTGGTATAACGGGAAGCAACGGTAAAACGACCACGACTATGCTAACCAACCATATTTTGGCGAGTGCCGAATTAAAAGTTGGTATGGCAGGTAATATTGGTGATAGTTATGCAAAAATGGTTGCGGAGAATGATTTTGAGTATTACGTACTTGAGATCAGTAGTTTTCAATTGGACGGCATTATAGATTTTAAACCACACATTGCCGTGATTACGAATATTACACCGGATCATTTAGATCGGTATGAATATGAGTTTGAAAATTACATCGCATCAAAATTCAGAATAGCGGAAAACCAGGACGAAAACGATTATTTGATTTATGACGCAGATGATACGGTTTTGGTGGATTGGCTGAACAAACACCCGGTGAAATCAAAATTAATGCCCTTTTCATTGAATAACGAAGTTGAACAAGGTGCATTTATAGAACAAAACGAGATAATAATAAAAACAACAACAGACACTATTAGCATGACGAAGAACACTTTGGCCTTAGAAGGTCAGCACAATGTAAAGAACACTATGGCAGCGGCAACAATTGCAAAATTGGTCGGCATTCGTAAAGAGACCATAAGAGCCTGTGTTTCTAATTTTCAAGGGGCTCCCCACCGTTTGGAAAAGGTGTTGAAAATACATCATGTGGAGTATATAAACGACTCAAAGGCAACTAATGTAAACGCTGCCTATTACGCATTGGATAGTATGAAAACACCTACTGTGTGGATCGTAGGTGGGGTAGACAAAGGAAATGAGTATATGGAGCTAATGCCATTGGTACGTGAAAAGGTAAAGGCGATTATATGCTTGGGTGAGAATAATGAAAAGATCAAGCACGTATTCGGTAAGGCTGTTGACCTTTTAGTGGAAACCTATGCTATGGAAGAAGCGGTAAAGGTTGCCTATAAAATTGCGGAACGTGGAGATACCGTATTGTTGTCACCTGCGTGTGCAAGTTTTGATCTATTTAAAAATTATGAAGATCGCGGAGATCAATTTAAGAACTGTGTAAAAAACCTATAAGGTGTTGAATATATTCCAAAATATAAAAGGAGATAAAGCCATTTGGGCCATTGCGGCACTCTTGGCCTTGTTTTCATTTTTGCCGGTATACAGTGCCAGTAGTAATTTGGTATATGTAGTGGGCAATGGTACGCCGGTTGGTCACTTGGTAAAACATGCCATACTGTTGTTTTTAGGTTTTGGAATTATTTATGGGGTGCATAAAATACCCACGCATTTTTTCAAGGGGCTTTCTATGATAGCACTGCCCATTGTATTGGTGTTGCTCATATTTGTTTTGGCACAAGGCACTTCTAGTGGTGGCACCAATGATAGTCGTTGGATCCGTTTGCCTTTGGTCGGCTTTGGTTTTCAGCCTTCGAATTTAGCAGCGGTAGTATTGATGATCTATGTAGCGCGCTATTTTTCAAAGGTGAGGGATGTTAAAATAACCTTTAAGGAAAGTATACTGCCATTGTGGTTACCGGTTTTCTTAGTGGTGGCATTAATATTGCCCGCTAACTTTTCAACGGCGGCCATTGTATTCTCTATGGTGATGGTATTGTGCTTTTTAGGAGGATATCCAATGAAATATTTATTGGGGATCGTGGGTACGGGAATATTGTTTTTGTCCATTTTCATATTAACGGCGAAAGCTTTTCCAGATCTATTCCCGAATAGGGTAGACACATGGATGAGCCGTATAGATAGTTTCTCTAATCCGGATGATACTGAAGGCACATATCAAATAGAGCGTGCCAAGATTGCGATAGCAACCGGTGGTATTGTAGGTAAAGGAGCAGGTAAGAGTGTACAAAAGAACTTTTTGCCACAGAGTTCATCGGATTTTATTTATGCGATAATCGTAGAAGAATATGGTCTAGTAGGCGGATTCATTTTAATGCTTTTTTACATGTTCTTGTTGTTTAGGATAGTGGTAGTGGCAAATGGCTGTGCAACCATATTCAGCAAATTGTTGGTGTTGGGTGTTGGGTTGCCTATAGTATTTCAGGCATTGATAAATATGGCGGTAGCGGTAGAGTTGTTTCCGGTAACGGGGCAAAATTTACCATTGATCAGTAGTGGTGGTACCTCTAGCTGGATGACCTGTTTAGCAATAGGCATCATATTGAGTGCAAGTAATAAAAGTATAGTTCAGGAAAGTGCTTCTGGCAACGATTTGGATATGGACGAGACTAACCCTTTAGAGATTTTAAGTGGGCAGTTATAAGTTTATTTTGTCGGGCGGAGGTACCGGCGGACATATTTATCCGGCGATAGCCATAGCGAACGAGTTGAAAAGGAGGTATCCAGATGCTGAATTTTTGTTCGTAGGGGCAAAGGATAGAATGGAGATGGAAAAAGTACCGCAAGCGGGGTACAAAATAGAGGGATTGTGGATTACGGGAATTCAGCGAAAACTGACCCTTAAAAATCTACTATTTCCAATAAAATTGATAAGTAGTTTAATGAGAGCAAATAGCATCGTATCGAAGTTTAAGCCCCATGCCGTAATTGGTACAGGTGGTTTTGCTAGTGGTCCGTTGTTAAAAATGGCGACGTCGAAGGGTATTCCTTGTGTATTGCAAGAGCAGAATTCCTTTGCGGGTATTACCAATAAACTATTAAAGGATAAAGTGGAGAAAATCTGTGTGGCCTATGAGGGTATGGAGAAGTTTTTTCCAAAAGACAAAATAGTATTGACAGGTAACCCTGTTAGGTCAGATTTGGTGGAATTGAAAGCTACCAAAGAAGAAGCTTTAGATTATTTTGAATTGACCACCAATAAGAAAGTGCTGTTGGTGTTGGGTGGCAGTTTAGGGGCTAGACGCATTAATCAATTAGTAGCGGATCATTTAGCTTACTTTGAAGGTTTGGGGTTACAGGTAATCTGGCAATGTGGTAAAGGGTACTATGAAACCTATAGAACCCATCAGTCGGCTAATATAAAAGTACATGCCTTTTTGAATTCTATGGATAAAGCATATGTAGCGGCAGATTTCATTATTTCAAGGGCAGGTGCAGGTGCGGTGTCAGAACTGTGTTTGGTAGGAAAGCCTACATTTTTTATACCGTCACCGGTGGTGGCAGAAGATCATCAGACCATGAATGCATTGGCATTGGTAAAACAGCATGCGGCAGTAATGATCAGGGAAAAAGAGCTTGATGAGCAATTTAAGATGCAGTTTGAATCCGTCTTTAATACATCGGAAAAGCAAGAGGAATTATCAAGGAATATCAAGGCAATGGCATTACCGAATGCTACGGCTGATATCTGTGATGAAATAGAAAAATTAATACAATAAAATGAACGTAGCGCAAATACATAGAGTGTATTTTATTGGCATAGGAGGCATTGGTATGTCTGCTTTGGCGCGTTATTTTGCGTTCATAAATAAAACGGTTTCCGGATACGATAAGACCGAGAGTCCGTTGACCCAAGAACTGGCAGCTTCCGGTATGGATATTCACTATAAGGACAGTATTGACCTAGTGGCAGAAGTGTATAAGAATGACCCGGAACATACCTTGGTGGTGTATACGCCTGCGGTATCATCAAACCATACGGAATATCAGTTCTTTTTACAGAATGGATTTACCATTAAAAAACGATCAGAAGTATTGGGTCTAATTACCAAAGATTCTTTTTGTTTGGCAGTTGCAGGTACACATGGTAAAACGACCACCTCTAGTATTCTGGGGCATTTGTTAAAAGAAACAGGTGTAAAAATGACCGCTTTTTTAGGTGGTATATCAGAAGATTTCAATAGTAATTTCTTGTTGGAAGGAACGGAATATTCTGTTGTTGAGGCAGATGAATTTGATCGTTCATTTATGCAATTAACACCAAATGTAGCCTGTGTGACCTCAATGGATGCAGATCATTTGGATATTTATGGAGATGCCCAGGAGCTGGAAAAAACATTTAAGGATTTTACCGAGCGGTTGAAGCCGGGCGGCACCTTATTTGTGCGTAACGGGTTGCCTTTAAAAGGGTTGACCTATGGTATAGAAGACGATTCGGATTATTGCATCCGGAACATAAAAATAGAACATGGCACCTACATATTCGATTTGGAGACCCCCGACCTCAAACTAGAAGGGGTTGAATTTAACAAGCCAGGAAGGCATAATCTGCTCAATGGTTTAGTGGCTTTTGCGATGGCGATGCAAGCAGGTCCCCCGCCGCATCGCCTTGCACAGGCACTGTCTACCTTTAAGGGAGTACAAAGAAGATTCTCATATCAGATAAAAAATGATGATTTCATTTATATCGACGATTATGCGCATCATCCTACTGAGATCAATGCGGTTTTTGAAGCCGTCTCGGAAATGCATCCCAATAAAAAAGTGTTGGCAATTTTTCAACCGCACCTGTTTTCAAGAACACGTGATTTTGCGAACGAGTTTGCACAAAGCTTGTCACGCTTTGAAAATGTGCTGTTGTTAGATATATACCCGGCTAGGGAAGAGCCTATTACAGGGGTAGATTCAGAATGGTTGTTAGGTAAAATGACAAACGGTAATAGAAAATTAATTTCAAAGGAACAAATGCTTTCTGAGGTAAAAAATCAAAATCCAGAAGTATTGATAACAATGGGAGCCGGAGATATAGGCTTGGAAGTAGTGAAAATAAAAAAAGAAATGTCTTATGCGGGTTAATTTGGGCTTTATAAAATTAGCGGCGTTGATACTTGTAATCACTGGGCTGTACGCTTTTTCTAACGAAAGAAATAGTGCAAAACAGGTGGTCGGTATGAAGGTAGAATTCATTGGTGACCAAAATTTGTACCTCACTGAAGCGGCGGTTAATAAATTGTTAATACAAAATTGCGGAGGCCTCAAAAATGTGCCTAAAGAAAATATAGTTTTGAATACTGTAGAAAAGGCCCTTGAGGCCAATGAAATGGTGAAAAGTGCCCAGGTCTATCTTACAATAGATGGCGAGCTTACGTCGAAAATAGTTCAACGGAAACCAATCGGACGCATAGAAGGGGATAAAAAGTTCTATTTAGATGATGAAGGAAAGAGAATGCCGCTTTCCAATAATCATTCAGCTAGAGTTCCCATTATAACAGGCAATATCAGTGGTAAAAGCCTTGAGGATGTCTATGTCATATTGGAACATATAAATAAGGACGATTTTTTTCGAAAATCGGTAATAGGTATTCACGTTCAAGGTGATAGTGAATATCAATTACGGTTAAGGCTTAATAATTTTGTTGTAAACATAGGCGGTATTGAAGACTTAGAGGCCAAGTTCAGCAATTTTAAGGCATTTTATGCCAAAGCGAACAAGGATGAAACCTTGGAGGATTATGCGGTAGTAAGTTTAGAATTCAATAACCAGGTGGTGTGCACTAAAATATAATTAAAATGGAACAAACTAAATATTCAGTCGGGTTAGACATAGGGACAACGAAAATCGTTGCCATAATCGGTAAGCAAAACGAATATGGTAAAATTGAGATTTTGGGTATAGGTAAGTCCAAAAGTTTAGGTGTGCACAGAGGTGTGGTTAATAATATAACACAGACCATAAAATCTATACAGCAAGCGGTTGAGGAAGCAGAGGCAAACTCAGGGCTTAAGATCGGTTCTGTAGTCGTTGGTATTGCCGGGCAACATATAAGAAGTTTGCAACATAGCGATTACATTACTAGAAAAGATTCTGAGGAAGTCATAGGTGAAGATGATGTGGATATGTTATGTGGTCAAGTGCACAAGTTGATCATGCTTCCTGGTGAGGAGATTATTCATGTATTGCCACAGGAATACAAAGTTGATGGACAAGCGGAAATTCGTGAGCCTATTGGTATGTACGGTGGTAGGTTAGAAGCTAATTTCCATGTAGTAGTTGGTCAGGTGGTTTCTATAAAGAACGTTGGGCGTTGTATTAAGAGTGCAGGTTTAGATCTAGGTAACATTACGTTAGAGCCTTTAGCTTCATCTGATGCCGTTCTAAGTCAAGAAGAAAAAGAGGCAGGTGTAGCATTGATCGATATAGGAGGTGGTACAACTGATCTGGCTATTTTCAAAGATGGCATTATTAGGCATACCGCAGTAATACCTTTTGGTGGTGGTGTTATTACCGAAGATATTAAAGAAGGCTGTTCCATTATTGAAAAACAGGCAGAATTATTAAAAACAAGATTTGGTTCTGCATGGCCGGGTGAAAATAGGGATAATGAAATTGTATCTATACCAGGATTACGTGGTAGAGAGCCAAAAGAGATTTCTTTAAAGAACCTTTCTAAGATTATACATGCACGAGTTGTTGAAATTATTGAGCAAGTGTATGTAGAGATCAAAAACTACGGTCACGAAGAGCAAAAGAAAAAACTGATTGCCGGTATTGTGCTTACAGGTGGTGGAAGCCAATTAAAACATTTAAAGCAATTGGTAGAATATATTACAGGAATGGATACTCGAATTGGGTACCCTAACGAGCATTTGGCGGGCGATTCTGATGAAGAAGTTGCTAGTCCGTTGTACGCAACCGCTGTTGGTCTTTTAATGAACGCCATTAAGAACCAAGAGAAGTTGAAATTAACACAGGAAGAAATTATTCAAGAGCAGGAAGAAGAAGAATTGGTGTATGCAGAGCATAAAACGGAAACCGTAAAACGCCCTGATATACATAAGGAAAGAAAATCTGTTTTTGATAAATGGACTGAAAAGTTAAAAGAATTTTTAGATAACGCAGAGTAATAAGCATAGCATAAGAATACATAACCAGTAATAATTAGAATATGAGTAAGAACAGCGAATTTGATAATATCTCCTTTGATCTGCCAAAGAATCAAAGCAACGTTATAAAAGTCATTGGTGTAGGTGGCGGTGGTAGTAATGCCATAAACCACATGTTCCAGGCGGGTATCAACGGAGTTGATTTTGTAATCTGTAATACTGATTCACAGGCCTTGGATAATAGTCCGGTGCCTAACAAAATACAGTTAGGTGTATCATTGACAGAAGGTTTGGGTGCTGGTGCCAATCCTGAAGTGGGTGAGCAAGCGGCCATGGAAAGTATGGAAGACATAAAAGGTATGTTGGATACGACTACCAAAATGATTTTCATTACTGCTGGTATGGGCGGGGGAACAGGAACTGGTGCTGCTCCCGTAATTGCCAAGTTTGCAAAGGAAATGGATGTTCTTACTGTAGGTATCGTTACAATGCCGTTTCAATTCGAAGGTAAAATGCGAGTTGAACAGGCACAATTAGGTATTGAAAAATTACGTAAAAATGTAGATTCGCTAATCGTAATTAACAATAACAAATTAAGGGAAGTGTATGGTAACCTAGGTTTTAAGGCCGGGTTCTCAAAAGCAGATGAAGTATTGGCAACTGCAGCTAGAGGTATAGCAGAGGTTATTACACATCACTACACTCAAAACATAGATTTACGTGATGCTAAAACGGTATTGTCCAATAGTGGTACCGCAATCATGGGATCGGCAATTTCATCTGGTTCTGCAAGAGCCAATGAAGCTATTATGAAAGCATTGGATTCACCGTTATTGAACGATAATAAGATCCAAGGAGCTAAGAATGTATTGTTATTGATCGTTTCCGGTGCACAGGAAATTACTATTGATGAGATTGGTGAAATCAACGATCATATTCAAATAGAAGCTGGCTACGGTGCAAACATTATTATGGGTGTAGGTGAAGATGAAAGCTTAGGAGAAGCTATAGCCGTAACCGTAATTGCAACGGGGTTTAACATTGAACAGCAAGATGATATTGTAAATACCGAATCAAAGAAAATTATTCATACGTTAGAAGACGGCCAACGTGCAGAGGCAATGTTGTTATCTAACCAAAAAACAGTTCATACTTTAGAGATGGACGATGAGGAAGAGGAGGTAAAAGAAGTCAAACCCGTAAAAAAGTATGAGTTCGTTGAGGAAGATGATTTTGATTTGATTCCTACAACGAACTACATCAGGAATTTTAATGTTTTTTACGAGGAAGTATTAGCGGAGAATGTCTCTGAAGAAGACTTTGTAATAGTAGACGCTCCAACTTCATTGAGAGATATAGAAGTTGTGGACCCACAGGAATTAAAGGTTGAAGATGAAGATGATAGATTTGCTACCAACTTTCAATATTCTAGGAGAGAGGAAGAGGAGAAGGAAAACGTAATCATGTTTGACCTCCATGATGAAGTTAAGGATATTGATGTCAATGATAGCATTGAAATTGTTCCTGTGTTGGAGTACAATAAAAACGGAGAAAAAAGATATAGTTTAGATGACTATATGAAATTGGAAAGTAAGCTTACAGGAGCAAAATCCAAAGCTGAGGAATTTGAGCCAAAAGTTGTGGAAGATGAGCTTATTTTTGAAAAGAAGACCGTAGCTCCAAGAAGAGAGGTGCAACCGGAAGAGGAGTTGGATCCTTTAGATACCCCTATTGAAGAATTATTGAGGGAAAGAGCTGATGAACGTAGACGTAAGTTGAAGGATTTCAATTATAAGTTCAAGAACAACGCACCAACAAGTTATGATGAGAAAAAACCTGCTTATCAAAGACAAGGTGTTAATTTAGAGGATAGTCCGCGCGAAAAAAAAATCTCTAGAACCTCGTTAAGTGGAGATAGTAACGATGATATTAAATTAAGATCGAATAACTCTTTTTTACATGATAATGTAGACTAACACTGCATTTGTAGTAATGTATTAAACCCGAAAACTAAGTCAGTTTTCGGGTTTTATTTTTTATCTTCGCAGACCAAAATATAGAAGAAATGGGTTTACAGCAAAGAGTAATGGAGCAGTTGAAATTAGCTATGAAAGCAAAGGATTCAGTAGCGCTAGAATCGCTTAGAGCTATTAAATCTGCGTTATTGGTAGCGAGTACTAGTGGAGGGTCAGAAGTAACTGAAGAAGATGAAATACAGATTGTTCAGAAACTGGTAAAGCAGAGAAAGGACAGTGCTGCAATTTTTATAGAGCAGGGTAGACAAGACCTTGCTGATCCTGAGTTGGCACAGATTGCTGTAATTGAGCAATTTTTACCAGAACAACTTTCTGAAGAAGAAGTTGAGAAGGTAGTTGTACAGACAATTGATGCTATTGGCGCTTCTGGAATGAAGGATATGGGTAAAGTAATGGGCATAGTGTCTAAAGAACTTGCCGGCCAAGCAGATGGTAAATTAATTTCTACGATTGTAAAGAAGAAATTGGCATAACATAGAATTAGCAGAATTTTAGTTTTGCTAATTGCTAAATATATATTGGCCTCGTGGCGCAACTGAATAGCGCATCAGATTTCGGCTCTGAGGGTTGGGGGTTTGAATCCCTCCGGGGTCACTTAAATGTAAGGTCTTGCTTTTTGCAGGACCTTTTTGATTTATATTATGTACTACGTTTATGTTTTAAAAAGTGAAGTAGATGGTCGTTTATATAAAGGAATGACTAATAATCTTCAAAAAAGAATAGTGGAACATAATTCGGGAAAGAACAAATCGACCAAGGGGTATTTACCTTGGGTTTTAGTTTATAAAGAGGAGTTTAAAACTAGTGTTGAAGCAAGAGCTAGAGAAAAATATTTCAAATCGGGTATCGGTCGTGAGTTCTTGAAAAGTATTCTTAAGAATTAATTTAGCGCATCAGACCTGCCTGCCGGCAGGCAGGTTTCGGCTCTGAGGGTTGGGGGTTTGAATCCCTCCGGGGTCACAAGTAAAAAGCCACATCTGAAAAGATGTGGCTTTTAAATGATATATATTTAATAGATTTAATCTCTATTAATATCGAAAACAATGCCTTCTTTGTGCATTTGAATCATTTCACTTTTAGAATATCCATAAGTGATTTCAGAATAATTTTCGTCCTTATCAATTTTATAGATTCTGGACTTTTTTGATATTTCAAAATCGTTCAAGGAAAGAAATAAACTATCTGTTGTTACTTTTTCAAGTCGCATGGTAGAAAAGCTGCCATTATTTGCTTCATACTCATAAATATCACCAACGGCGGGCTGTGTTAGGTATAATTGTGTATCCTTTTTATTCTTGCCGCTAGAGTAAATAGCAAACACTATTAACAGAGCAAAAACTAATAGACCCGAGAACTGCCAAATTGGACCTTTAGCCTCTCCTTTGATATTTTTATACTGCATTTTAAGAGCTTCGGGCATCTGCTTAGGACTTAAAGTCTCTTTGCAATGTGTGCAGTAAGAACTACCACTTTTACCCAATGGAAAAACAGGGATCCAAAAAACATGTGCGTGCCTTCTGTAAATATTAATGTAAATAGTATCTTGATTATTGCAATGTTGACAAGTAATGTTTCTTGTTTTTACCGAATCAAGACTAGCTGATCCAGTGCCAAAAAATATCATAATGGTAGGTTTAGTAGTTAAGTACTCTACATAACGTCCATATATGTTACCTATTGTTTAGAGCGATTGTTATCTGTTAAAAGTCAATGGATTATGTAGTTACAGAGCTTAGAACAATATTTTTTACAATCATTTTAGCATGTATTCTTGAGTTTTCAATAAACCATTTATGAGTTTCCATACCACCACATATTACCCCGGCCAAGTATAACCCAGACACGTTGGTTTCCATGGTTTCTGGATTGTATTCAGGGAGTTTTTTATCATCTTCACTTATGTTTACGCCTAATTTTTCTAAGAAACTAAAATTGGGTCTATATCCGGTTAGTGCTAAAACAAAATCATTTTCAATTTCTTCCTCGCCCGTATCAGTGTTTAAAAGGATACTGTCATTGGTAATGGCTTTAACCGTTGTGTTGAAATAGGCTTTAATACTTCCTTCCTCTATACGGTTAATGATATCCGGTCTTACCCAATATTTTACACGTTGACCAACTTCTGGACCTCTAATGATCAGTGTAACTTCTGCACCTTTTCTGTAACATTCCAAGGCAGCATCAATTGCAGAATTGCTTGCTCCAATAACTGCAACTTTTTGCCTGGCATAGTAATGTGGATTATCGTAATAGTGAACAACCTTTTTTAAGTCTTCTCCCGGTACGTTCAGTAAGTTGGGTAAGTCATAGAAACCGGTTGCCACCACAATTTGCTTTGAGGTATATGTATTTTTGTTGGATGTGATAGTGAATATTTCTCCTTTTTTTTGAACGTTCTCAACCTTTTCGAACAAATTAATATGCAACTTATTTGAAGTAACAATTCGCCTGTAATATTCTAATGCCTCGTCTCTTTTAGGTTTGGCTTCTTTACTGATAAATGGTATTTCATCTATCTCCAATTTTTCCGATGAAGAGAAAAATTGCATATTGCTAGGGTAGTGGAAAAGGGAATTTACAATAGGTCCTTTTTCAATGATCAGATAAGAAAGTCCGTTTTTTTTAGCCTCTAATCCGCATGCTATACCAATTGGTCCTCCGCCAACGATGACAATATCAAATTCAGTTTTCATCCCTTTAAATCTTTAATAGTAGTTGTTGGGTCTTCGCTTTTAAAAACAAAACTACCGGCAACCAAAATATCTGCGCCGACATCAACTAATTTTTGAGAGTTGGCCGTGGTAACACCACCATCAATTTCAATCAAAGCGGTCGAATTTTTTCTGGTAATCATCGCCTTTGCAGCTTTTATTTTATCATAAGTGTTTTCAATGAAAGATTGTCCACCAAAGCCGGGGTTAACGCTCATGATCAAAACCACATCAATATCTTGAATAATATCTTCTAAAAGAGATACGTTGGTATGCGGATTTAACGCTACACCTGCTTTCATGCCCAAAGCTTTAATGGCTTGTATGGTTCTATGTAAATGAGTGCAGGCTTCATAATGAACGGTTAGAATATGTGCTCCAAGTTTGGCAAATTCTTCCAAATACCTATTTGGGTCAACAATCATTAAATGCACATCTAAAGGAATTGTAGCATGTTTTTGAATAGCTTTAACTACGGGCATACCATAAGATATGTTTGGAACAAAAACGCCGTCCATGACATCTATATGGTGATACGTTGCTTCACTGGCGTTCACCATTTCTACATCGCGTTGTAAATTACCAAAATCTGCAGCTAAAAGAGATGGCGCTATGCTTGCCTTTTTCATTTTATAAAACCTTTATTGTTCAGTACAAAAATACGGATTTGTAATTCGTTCTACAGTTGTTTTAGATTTGCTTTAACTACGATCAATCAATTGCCGTGCCGCCACTTTTTATGAGAATAGGATTTATCTTTGACTTGTATTTGTCAAAAATCCCGTTCAATTTGTTCAATTCTATAGTGAGTTCTGCCGATAATTCTTCATACACTTTGTAGGCACCGTTTGTTGGTTTTGCTTCTCCAGATTCTACACTTCGGCGTAAAGATGCTAATCTGTTATTGAGTTTAATAGGGAAGTTCAAAGGATCTTGACCTGATTGATTTTTAACTTGGTAAAGAGCTTCTTCAACTTCAGTGATCTCACCTAGAAATGGTGTTACTATCGTTTCATAGTCAGTAGCGTCAATTTCTTCTTTAGCATCGTGAAGTTGCTTTTTGATATCTCGTATTTTGATTACCGTTTCATTAGCAGCAGAAGTTTTTTCCATAATTTTATTGGAAAGCTCAAATTGCTCATCCAAATCTTCTTTTGTAATGCCTTTTAGATTTGGATCCATTTCTATATTGAACGAATAGGTTTGCTCATAATTTCCGGATTTCATTTTAACCTTGTAAGAACCTATGGGTGCTTTTGGACCTCTGGCAGGTCTTGCGCTCCAAATGATCATTCCGTCAAATGTTGTAGCTCCTGTGTATCTCATATCCCAGGTGAACGTGTTTATCCCTTTTGCGGTGGTTGGCTTTGTGGAGCCTCCTTTAAGCCAATAGGGTAAATTAGGGTCTACTTCGTATTTTGGTTTGCTACCAGTAAAGGTGTTGATCAATTTGTCATTTGCGTCAAAAATTTCAAAGGTGATGGTATCTTTTTCTTCTTTAAGATAATACTGAATAGAAGCATCGGTAACACCTCTAATAGCGTTGGTAGGTTTAAAAAGAATAGCTTCTTTTTCAACCATTTCTGGGGAATACTGTCTTAGGGGTTGAATATCATCTAATATCCAGAAGCCTCTTCCGTGAGTACCAAGAACAACATCATTGTCTTTAACTACCAAATCTCTTACCGGTGTATCTGGTAATTTAAGTTGAAGGCTTTGCCAAAGTTCACCATCGTTCATAGAGAAATATACGCCATGTTCGGTTGCTAAAAATAAAAGCCCCTTCCTTACTGGATCTTCACGAACAGCTCTTGCAAAATGCCCGTCTGCAATACCATTAATAATTTTAGTCCA
This sequence comes from Maribacter sp. UBA3344, assembly GCF_002362375.1. Classification (NCBI taxonomy): domain Bacteria; kingdom Pseudomonadati; phylum Bacteroidota; class Flavobacteriia; order Flavobacteriales; family Flavobacteriaceae; genus Maribacter; species Maribacter sp. UBA3344. The sequence goes on from NZ_DERI01000022.1 coordinate 26,226, forward strand.
AGTTTTACCATAATCATGGGTTTTAAATACATAGGGTTGCCTGTCGTCTACTTGGTATCTATTGGCTGCTACGTAAAGCGTACCAGGATTGTGAAGAGATTCGTCAATAATACTTACCCTTGAAAATTTAGGTAATTCTTTTGGTGTAATATCTGACCAATTTTTGCCACCGTCTCTTGTAATATGTATTTTTCCATCATCTGATCCTGCCCATATGGTATTAATGTCATGATTAGATGGGGCAAGCGCAAAAACGGTTGCGTAAATTTCAGGACCGTTCATATCCATGGTAATGACACCTCCGGTCTTTCCCAAAGTAGATGGGTCTGCATAGGTAAGATCAGGACTTATTTTTTCCCAAGATTGACCATCATCGGTTGTTTTCCAAACATGTTGGGAGCAGGTATACATTATGTTTTCATCTTGTGGAGCAAACATAATAGGGAAGGTCCATTGCCAACGTTCCGGCAAAGCGCTTGCCGGTTCACCAGAGAAAAACCGTGGATACACCTGTATATCCCTAGATTGGCCGTTACTACGATCATACCTGGTTAAGAGTGCGCCTTGGCTACCTGCATAAAATATATCCAAGTTGGTAGGGTGTTGGGTGATCCACCCGCTTTCGCCGCCACCTACAGCATATGCCCAACCGTCTCCTTGACCTCTTGCCTGCATATGGCCCCAGCCATCACTTGGTACGGCAATGGTACTATTATCTTGTTGAGCACCAGCCACATGGTAAGGTACATCGTTTGTGGTCATTACATGATATAACTGTGTTGTGGTGTAATCTTCCTCTGTCCATGATTTACCTCCGTTAATACTTACCACGCCACCGCCATCGTTTGATGAGATCATTCTATTAGGATCGTTAGGGTCTATCCAAAGATCATGATTGTCACCATGTGGAACTTTAATTTCAGTATCAAAAGTTACCCCACCATCCGTAGACTTCCAAAAATTAACATTTAGTCCGTATACGGTTTCTCTATCAACAGGGTCGGCGTAAATTCTAGAATAGTAAAATGCGCGTTGTCTAAGTTTTCTTTCGTCATTGGTTTTGGTCCATGTTTTACCGGCATCGTCCGATCTAAAAACACCACCTTCATTAGCTTCTACAATGGCCCATACACGGTTAGAATCTGCAGGGGATACCGTTACACCAATTTTACCTAACGGTCCTGCGGGCATGCCTGGGTTATTAGACAGATCATTCCAGGTTTCTCCGCCATCGGTAGATTTCCATAGTTTACAATCCGGACCACCGCCCCACATTTTCCAAGCTTTACGTTGCACTTGCCAAGTGCTGGCGTATAAAACATTTGGGTTGTTACGGTCTATAATTAAATCTACTGCGCCCGCCTTATCGCTAACATATAAAGTTTTTTTCCATGTTTTTCCACCATCTTTACTTTTAAAAACGCCCCTTTCTTCATTGTCGCCATATGGGTGGCCCAATGCCGCTACATAAACAATATTCTCATTTGTGGGGTGTATTCTGATTCTTGAAACAGCTTGGGTTTCTTCAAGACCTAAGTGTTCCCAAGTTTTACCGGCATCAGTAGATTTGTAAACACCATCACCTTGAGTAATACTTCCACGCAATTGAACTTCTCCCATGCCTATATAAACAATATCTGGGTTGGTTTCGGCAACTGCAACCGCACCTACGGAAGAGCTGGTTATTTGCCCGTCTGTCACAGGTTCCCATTCGTTACCACCATCAGTGGTTTTCCATAATCCGCCGCCCGTTGCTCCAAAATAATACTCATTAGGTCTGCTAGGGCTCCCCGTAGAACCAAGCGATCGACCTCCACGTACGGGGCCAATATTTCGCCATTCCAAATTTTCATAGAAAGCTTTGTCGATTACAACATCTTGAGTATTATTTTTTGCTTTCTTTTTCTGCGCAAATACAGTAGAGGTAAAGGAAAAAAATAGAAGGACAACAATTGCCGAAATTTTCGAGTTCATAAGAGTCGTTGTTTGGTGGATAATTTGAATTATTGGTTGCTTGAAAATAAGCATTTAATCTGCGAATAATTGGGTAAAGGAAAATTTTAACGACTTGTAAATCCTATTAATGCGATAAGCGATTATTACGCCGTTTTGCTTTAGAATATTCTAAAAATGAAGTGCTTATTTTATCAAATGTATATGCAAGGAGTATGATGCAATTTTTATAAAATCAGCACTAAAAAGTAAAGTCAAACGAGCTTTAGTTGATTTGTCTTAAACCTTCATAAATGGAAATAGCAACAGCATTTGCCAAATTAAGACTTCTAATATGTGTACTGTATAATGGTATTTTAACCGCGTTTTCTTGGTGTTTGTTTAATAAGGCCTTAGGTAGCCCAACAGATTCTTTTCCAAAAACTAAGAACATGTCATCTTCAAAATCAATTTCCCAATGATTTTTGGTTGCGGTAGCAGAGAAGAAAATCATTTTTTTGTAATCATGTTCTTTAAAAAACGCATCTACGTTTTCATACATGACCACATTAAGATGTTGCCAATAATCTAGCCCCGCTCTTTTTAATCGTTTATCGCTTAGCTCAAAACCAAAAGGTTTAACCAAATGTAAGGTAGAACCGGTGCCAAGTGCCAATCTGCCAATGTTACCAGTGTTGTTAGGAATTTCAGGTTCTATAAGTACAATATGAAAGCCCATTATTTTTTAAAGGATTGTAAGTATAAATGTTCTACTTTTTCTCTGGCCCATGGTGTTCTACGTAAAAACTTTAAACTTGATTTTATAGAAGGGTTACTTTTAAAACAATTGATATTTACTTGTCCTGCTAAATCTTCCCAAGAGTATTTCTCTGTAAGTTCTTCTAAAATGGTCACGAGCTTTACACCGTGAAGTGGGTTATTGGGCTGAGAATCTGAACTCATATGATTGGATTATATTATAAATAATACTCATTTTTGAAAGGCAACGTACATGGAAAGTGCAGGAACCTGAATGGTATCTTTTACTAATTGTAAACCTTCAAAGTCAAAGGTACTACCTGAAACGGCTTTATGCCAAACGCCATCAATTTTATAATCTATTTTTTTGTTTGATGCGTTATAAATGACCAGTATTTTCTGCCAATTGTCATTGTTTGCATTGTGATCAATAATGAAAGAAACAAGGCTATCATTGGTCTGTTGGAATTTTACTTTTTCGCGAACTTCTTTTGCATTGGCAATATAAAATGCAGGATGCTCTTTTCGTAAGCGAATTAAATTTTTGTAGTATTTGAACACTTCCTGATTCTCAATTTTCCAATTCCAGTTGATCTGATTAATGCTATCTGGCAGGTTATATGAATTATGTTTCCCATTTTTAGTACGTAGCATTTCTGCACCGGCATGTAGAAAAGGAGTGCCTTGTGAGGTCAGTACGATGGCATTCGCTAATTTATCCATGGCTATTAACGTTTCTACGTCAGCATCTGGTCTTGAAATTTTCAGTTTATCAAAAAGTGTGTGGTTGTCATGGCAAGAGACATAATTTATAGATTGCCAAGGTTCATTGGCCCAAGGGGTATTTGAATAATTAATACTGTTGTAGTTAACATCAGGATGCTGAATAGCTCCTACAATTCCAAATTTTATGGACTCTTGTTTATTCTTGTCACCACTTACGAAACCTAAACTCTGGTCATCAAAAACAGACCCTTTTAGTCCATCACGTAAATCGTCATTAAAAGCTGCAATTTTTGGTAATTGTTGCATGTGTTTTTTAAGAGCACGCTTTTCTTCCGGTAAAGGAGAATCTCCTGCGGTCCACCCTTCACCGTAAAGTAATGCATCAGGATTTAATTTTAGAACGGCATCTGCAACATTATTCATGGTCTCAATGTCATGAATGCCCATTAAATCGAACCTAAAACCATCAATATGATATTCTTTGGTCCAATAGGTGATAGATTCTATCATGAATTTGTGCATCATACTACGTTCAGAAGCAGTTTCATTACCGCAGGCAGCGGCATCTGAATAAGATCCGTCTACCCAATGTCTGTAATAATAACCGGGAACTTCAAGATTAAAATTAGAAGTATCGGTTCTGCCCGTATGGTTGTAAACAACGTCCATAATTACACCTATGCCATTGTCATGAAAAGCTTTGATCATTTGTTTAAATTCCCTAATACGTACTTCCGCATTAAATGGATCTGTTGAAAATGAACCTTCTGGAACGTTATAATTGTTAGGATCGTACCCCCAATTAAATTGAGGTGTATTTAAATTGGTCTCGTCAATAGCGTAGTGATCAAAAGTGGGTAAAAGATGCACATGTGTAATACCCAGTTCCTTTAAATGGTCAATACCTGTGGATACATTATTATTTCCAGTGGTACCTTTTTCGGTTAACCCTAAATATTTACCCGGATAGAATGAACCAGATTGTGGGTGTATGGTCATATCACGCACATGTAGCTCATAAATAATGGCTTCATTTGGTTGTTTTAACAGAGGAGAACGATCATTGTGCCACCCAATAGGATTAGTGGATTCCATATTTATCACCATAGCTCTATTGCCGTTAACACCTACTGCTTTCGCATATATACCGGGAGTTTCATCTAACCATTTATTGTTGTGCTTTACCTGGTAAGTGTAGTATGTTCCATTCAAATCTCCTTGAACTGCTATGTGCCATACGCCAGTGGTTGACTTTTTAAGGGAATATATATCAAAAGCTTCAACATCATTACCTTTTTTAAATAATCTTAATATTACTTCTTCTGCATTTGGGGACCATAGTTTAAATGAAGTGGAATTTTTACCATAGGTAATCCAGAGATTTTCATCAACAGGCGTAGGGTAGCCGTTAAATTCTTTGGTGTTATCAGATATTTTACACGAATTAAACAATAGTAGAATTATTAAAATTAGTGATATGTGCCTCATTAGCATGGTGGTAAGCTCCTAAGATAGGCAAAGATCGTTAAGAATTTAACAAGGGGTACTTTTTAGAAGACGAATTATAGTAACCTTTATAAATGAAAAAACTCCGGTAATCAGCCGGAGTTTATTCATCAATCAAAAAACGAACAGTCATGATAAACTGTTGTTACCGTTAAAATTACAACTAATATGCCAATATTGCCAATTTAAGGAAAGATTAACGTGTAATTTTATAACTTTATCGCATTGAATTCTTAACCCAAATACGTTTTCAATATTTTACTTCTAGAAGTATGCTTTAATCTTCTGATAGCTTTTTCTTTAATTTGACGAACTCTTTCTCTTGTAAGGTCAAAAGTTTCACCAATTTCTTCCAGTGTCATAGAATGCTGACCTGCAAGACCAAAGTATAAACGAATAACATCTGCCTCACGAGGAGTCAAAGTTTCTAAAGCACGCTCAATTTCTGTACGTAAAGACTCATGTAACAATTCTCTATCTGGGTTTGGCGACTCACCACTACGAAGTACATCATAAAGGTTAGAATCTTCACCATCGATAAGAGGAGCATCCATAGATACGTGTCTACCTGAGTTTTTCAATGATTGTTTTACATCATCAACGGTCATATCCAATTCTTTCGCAATTTCTTCTGGAGAAGGCATTCTTTCATGCGCTTGCTCTAAAAAGGCAAAAGTTTTGTTGATCTTATTGATAGAACCAATTTTGTTCAATGGCAAACGAACGATACGAGATTGTTCTGCCAAAGCTTGTAATATAGATTGACGGATCCACCATACGGCGTATGAGATAAATTTAAAACCTCGCGTTTCGTCAAAACGCTGTGCAGCTTTGATAAGACCAAGGTTTCCCTCGTTAATCAAATCCGGTAAAGTAAGTCCTTGGTTTTGGTACTGCTTGGCAACTGACACCACGAATCTGAGGTTGGCTTTGGTAAGTTTTTCAAGAGCGATCTGGTCGCCTGCCTTGATGCGTTGTGCCAACTCTACTTCTTCATCAGCGGTAATCAAGTCCACTTTTCCAATTTCTTGTAAGTACTTGTCCAAAGATGCGGTCTCTCTATTGGTGACCTGTTTTGTAATCTTAAGCTGTCTCATTAAAATAAATTAAGTTCAATTTGCATAGACTGCATATACTTATACGTAAAAATCTTCCGAATGTTACAATTCAATAAAAAAAAGTTCATTTTTCCGTTGAACGGCACAAAAAAAGCCTCAACTGATTAGTCGAGGCTTTAAGAATAAACTTACAGAGAGTTAATCTCTTCTAGGTTTTCTATCGCGATTACGATCGTTTCCACGACGATCGTCTCTACGTTTATCATCACGTGGTGGTCTTTCCACAAAGCCTTCTGGTTTTGGTAAAAGTGCTTTACGAGATACTTTTTCTTTACGGGTACGTTTGTCTATACCAAAGTACTTCACGTCGAATACGTCTCCCATGTTCACAACATCGGTTACATTTTCTGTACGTTCCCAAGCCAATTCAGATACATGCAACAATACTTCATTACCTGGTGCATCTGTATATTCTACAACAGCACCAAAGTCCAACATTTTAATAACCTTTACTTCGTAAACGCTACCAACTTCTGGCTTAAATAATAAAGAATCTATTTTTGCCATAACAGCATCAATACCTTTGCTACCAACACCTAGTACTTCAACAATACCTTCTTCGGTAACAGGGTCTTCGTTAATAACGATAGTAGTCTCGGTTTCTTTTTGTAATTCTTGAATTACTTTTCCACCAGGACCGATCAATGCTCCAATAAACTCATTAGGTATACGTCTAGTAACCATTGTAGGTGCGTGATCCTTAACCTCAGCATTTGGTGTTGCAATAGTTTCGGTTATTTTACCTAAAATGTGTAAACGACCGTCACGAGCTTGTTTTAAAGCATTTACAAGAATTTCATAAGACAATCCTTTTACTTTAATATCCATTTGGCAAGCAGTAATACCATCGGCAGTACCGGTTACTTTAAAGTCCATATCACCTAAGTGATCTTCATCACCTAAGATATCGGAAAGAACAGCATATTTTCCAGATTCAGTATCTGTAATCAATCCCATTGCAATACCGGAAACAGGTTTTTTCAATTGAACACCGGCATCCATCATTGCCATAGTACCAGCACAAACAGTAGCCATAGAAGAAGAACCGTTAGATTCTAAAATCTCAGATACTACACGCACTGTGTAAGGGCAATCTTCGGGAACCATTCCTTTTAATGCACGTTGAGCCAAGTTACCGTGACCAACTTCTCTACGAGATGTTCCACGAATAGGTCTTGCTTCACCTGTTGAAAAAGGAGGGAAGTTATAGTGTAAATAGAAACGCTCTTCACCTTCGTAAGACGGCATGTCTATTTGGTTTGCTTCTCTACTTGTACCCAAGGTAACCGTAGCTAAAGCTTGAGTTTCTCCACGTGTGAAAATAGATGATCCATGAGTAGAAGGTAAATAGTTTACCTCACACCAAATAGGTCTAATCTCATCTGTCTTACGACCATCTAAACGCAAACCTTCATTTAATGTCAAATCTCTAACAGCGGCTTTTTCAGCTTTGCTGTAGTATTTAGAAATTAATCCGCCGAAATCTGCTTGTTCTTCTTCAGAAAAAGAAGCGATAATTTCTTCCTTGATTTCACCAAATGCAGCACTACGTTCATGTTTGGCAGAACCTGCTTGTGCAACAGCATATACTTTATCATATGCCATGTCGTGAATTTTCTGAGCTAAATCAGCATCTTCTCTTTCTGGCTCGTACTCACGTGTTTCTTTTTTACCAAAAGCTTCTGCTAATTTAACTTGAGCAGCACACTGTACTTTAATGGCTTCATGAGCAAACTTAATTGCTTCGGTCATTTCTTCTTCAGAAATCTCATCCATTTCACCTTCAACCATCATAACAGAATCTGCAGATGCTCCAATCATCATATCGATGTCAGACTCCTCTAATTGTGCTCTAGTTGGGTTAATAATGAATTCACCGTTTACACGACCAACTCTAGCTTCAGAAATTGGGCATTCAAAAGGGAAATCTGATAATTGAATAGCTGCAGAAGCTGCTAAACCTGCCATAGCATCTGGCATAACGTCTTCGTCATGAGACATTAATTGAATCATCACCTGAGTTTCAGAGTGATAATCTTTTGGGAATAATGGACGTAAAACACGATCCACTAAACGCATGGTCAATACTTCGCCGTCACTTGGTCTTGCTTCTCTTTTAAAGAAACCACCTGGGTAGCGACCCGCAGCAGCAAATTTTTCACGGTAATCTACCGTTAGTGGAAGAAAGTCCACATCACTTTGTTTGTAGTTGGAAACAACTGTACATAATAACATACATTTTCCTGATTGTACAACAACAGAACCGTGTGCCTGTTTTGCCAATTTTCCGGTTTCGATAGAAATTTCTCTACCATCCCCAAGGTCAATGACCTCTTTAAATACTTTTGGAATCATAAAATTCGATTAAAACCTGCTCATGCAGATTTGTTAAACAATGGTCTTTCCGACTGAAATTTTCTCTGGTCGGAGTTGTTGTGTTGTTGTGTTGACCAATGAAAAACCGTGTGTAGCTTTTTGTTCGCCTTTACCAAAATACTTGGCTTTAACTCCTAAGGCATGGAGTACTTAAAAAAAAGGGGATAGTTAACTATCCCCTTTTTAAAAATTATTTTCTAATACCTAGTTCTTTAATAAGCTCTCTGTATTTTACAATGTCATTTTTAATCATGTAATCTAAAAGACTTCTTCTTTTACCCACCAATTTTACAAGTGAACGCTCAGTGTTGTAATCTTTGTGATTCTTTTTCAAGTGACCGGTCAAGTGGTTGATTCTGTGTGTGAACAAAGCAATTTGTCCTTCTGTAGAGCCAGTGTTTTCTGCACTACCGCCGTATTTTTTAAAAATTTCGGCTTTTACTTCTTTTGATAAATACATTCCAATATTGTTTTAAATGATTTTTATGTATGTGATTGTTTTTCAATCAGGGCGCAAATATACAACTATTATTGAAATGTGCAGTATATTTTATAATCAAAAATGCTCGCCGAATCAATTGATAGGGCGAGCACTCTAAGATGGACCGTAATATCTTTAATGAAGATGTTTTATCATTAAAATATTAAGCAGAAGTTTTTTCTGCTCTTACCGGGTTATTTTGAATTAAATCTATGTAAAGATTAACTTTTCTCTTTAAATCTCTTCTATGTGAAATGAAATCTAAGAAGCCGTGTTCCAATAAAAATTCTGAAGATTGAAAACCTTCAGGTAAATCTTTACCTGTAGTATCCTTTACAATTCTTGGACCTGCAAAACCAATAAGTGCACCTGGCTCTGCAATATTGATATCACCTAGCATAGCGTACGATGCAGTTGTACCACCCGTTGTTGGATCTGTACATAAAGAAATGTACGGCAAACCAGCTTCGGATAATTGAGCCAATTTAGCAGATGTCTTTGCCAATTGCATTAATGACAGGGCAGCCTCCATCATACGAGCACCACCAGATTTAGAAATCATCATAAAAGGCACTTTTTTCTTAATGGCGTGATCTATACCGCGGGCAATTTTCTCACCTACAACACTACCCATTGAGCCTCCTATAAATTTAAAATCCATACAGCAAATAACAATGTCTTTGCCAAAAGACTTACCAAAGCCTGTTCTAACAGCATCTTTCAACCCTGTTTTTTTCTGAGCTGCTTTTAAACGCTCACTATATTTTTTGGTGTCTTCGAATTTTAAAGGGTCTTTAGAAGAAAGCTTCTCATCAAGTTCAGTGAACTTATTGTCATCGAACAGAATTTCAAAGTATTCTTTACTTCCTATCCTTACGTGATAATCATCTTCTGGACTTACATAAAAGTTTTTTGCTAGATCGTCTGACTCAACAATTTTGCCTGTGGGAGATTTGTACCACAAGCCTTTAGGTGTGTCTTTCTTTTCTTCGGTAGAGGTTTGTATACCCTTTTCTTTTCTTTTAAACCAAGCCGTCATATCATCCATTTTATGGTTATCCTAAGTTGTTATAACGTATTTACGTTATTTAAATCTTCAAATGCTTTTTTCAATCTTTCAATAAAAGATATTTCTCCTTTTCTTAACCAAACTCTTGGGTCATAGAATTTTTTGTTTGGTTCATCTGCTCCCTTAGGGTTACCTATTTGAGATTGTAAATAATCTTTATTGTCCTGAACATAATCACGAACACCTGCTAAGAACGCATATTGTAAATCGGTATCAATGTTCATCTTAATTACTCCGTAGCTAATACCTTCTCTAATTTCTTCAACAGTAGAGCCTGACCCACCGTGGAATACGAAATCAATATGATTGTTTTTTACACCATATTTTTTAGAAATATACTCTTGAGAGTTCAAAAGGATTTTTGGGGTCAATTTTACGTTACCAGGTTTGTATACCCCGTGAACATTACCGAAAGCAGCGGCAATTGTAAATCTAGGGCTTACTTTAGAAAGTTCTTCATAAGCATATGCTACTTCTTCTGGTTGAGTGTATAGTTTAGAATCATCTACATCAGAATTATCTACGCCGTCTTCTTCACCACCTGTAATACCTAATTCGATCTCTAAGGTCATGTTCATTTTGCTCATGCGCTCTAAATAACCTTTACATATTTCAATGTTCTCTTCTAAAGGCTCTTCAGAAAGATCGATCATATGAGAGCTGAACAAAGATTTACCGGTTTCTGCAAAATGTTTTTCACTTGCATCTAAAAGTCCGTCTATCCAAGGCAATAATTTTTTAGCACAATGGTCTGTATGTAAAATTACCGTAGCACCATAAGCTTCTGCTAATTGGTGTACATGTTTAGCACCTGCAACTGCACCTAAGATAGCAGCTTGCTGTCCATCATTTGAAAGGCCCTTACCGGCATTGAACTGAGCTCCGCCATTAGAGAATTGTATAATTACAGGAGCATTTAAGCTAGCTGCAGTTTCTAAAACGCCATTAATAGTGTCAGAACCTATTACGTTTACTGCAGGTAGTGCAAATCCTTTTTCTTTTGCGTAGTTGAAGATTTCTTGAACCTCATCTCCGGTTGCAACTCCCGGTTTTATGTTGTGAGCCATAATTATGTTGTTGTTTGTTTCTTAAAAAAATGAAAAACAAAAGTAATAAAACAATTATATTTAAAAGGGATAGTTGATACCAATTTGCAAAACAGCATTGGCAAAATTATAATCTCTAAACCATCTTTTAGACTGAATTTCAGCTGGGTTATAAGTTTTAAAGCCTAAATCTAATCGAAATAGGAAATAGGTGAAGTCATATCTAAGACCCATGCCAGTACCAAGGGCAATATCTTTTAAAGATGCTAAACCGTCAAAAGTAGCATCTGGATCTTCAACATTATCTAGCACGTTCCAAATATTACCGGCATCAGCGAAGATCGCCCCGTTAATATCTCCTGCAATAGGAAATCTATATTCAAGATTTAAAGCTAATTTTAGGTTGGCTTCGTTGAAATCGTTGATAGCAGAAGTGCTTCCGGGTCCTAATGAATATGGGAACCAAGCTCTGTTGTCATTAGATCCACCGCCAAAATAACTACGAACAAAAGGTATGTTATCAGAGTTGCCGTATGGAATAGCGATGCCAAAAAATGCTCTTGCGGCCAAAACGTTAGACCGTTTTAAATCCCAATATTTTACATATTCAAATTCATTTTTTATGTATTGCGAGAAGGGAACACCAAAAACCAAAAGTTGATCATCGTCATTTTTATTGAACGGGATAAAAGTGGAGAATGCAGACAGTACGTTGCCGGCACCTTCAATTTTCCAACGAAATTGATAAAAAGTGTTATCTAGAACACCGGTTCTATTCGTTTTATTAAAAGTGTAGTTAGATGCAAATATTAAATTGTTTTCTGTAAGTCTTATTCTTCTTTCTTCAATAGTATTTACATCTTCAAAATCATCTGTTGTAGCACTTACTGTGCCGTCTAGTATAGCATTGGTGAATCCGCTTGTACCACTAGGTATGATCAAATTTAGATCATCATCACTATCATCTGTTTCAAAATATTCTGCCAGTTCTGGGTATAGCGTAGCGTCTTCATAAGAATCTGCAATTTCATCTAATAGTTCGTAGGTATTTGTATAAACATTGTAAAACCTATTACTGTTCACATTTCTTACAAATTGAATATTTAAAAGCTCAACATCGTGGTTTACAAAATCACTTGGTGTCCAGCTGTATCCTAAAACGGTATTGAAGGTTTGTTTGTCCAGACCAATATTATTTTGAAAATTGGTACCAATAGCAATTCTGGTTTTTGGTAATGTATAATTAGGTATAATTCTGGATGTATTAATGAAAGGAAACCATATTCTAGGGAAATCTAAAGAAATGTCTCCGCCAAATTCGGAAAAATAATTTGCCTCAAAGGTGTTACTGCTTAATAAACCATAAGAACCATTTGCCGAGATACTCAAATTTTCCGCCCCTTTAAAGATGTTTCTAATGAGTAGGGTGGTGCCCAAACCAACACCAAGTCTTCTTAAATTAGATCTACTCACTTCAAAGTTGGTACCCAATGCGTATTTTGTTTTAGGAGCCAAGTAGATGTTGGTGTTTACTTTGTTGCCAAGACTGTCTGCTTCAAATATTATGTTTGGGTACTTAAAAACGTTTAGTGCGTTTAATTGCCTTGACGTTCTAATTTTATCGACATCTCTATAAATACTATCTCTTTTGAAAAAAATGGCATTGGCCAAGGTTTTAGGTTTGATGTCAAAATTTTTAGAATAGTGAATGGTATAGTCTTGGTAGTCTATAGTGTAAATGGAATCTTGATTGTTTGTTGAAAGATAATCTGTATAAATATTTATTTTATCGATTTTCTCAACTTTATAAGCAGAAGTGGTTACCTCATTTTCACCTCTTGTCTTTAGGTCACCTATATTAAGGGTGATGTTCATCTTTTGATCGTCTGCAGCTCTAGCGGTATCTCTTAAAATATCAAAAGTTATAGAGCTTTCTTGAAAATTTCTAATGCCATTATTTCTGAAAATGCCTGTTAGTCTTTCACGTTCTCCGTTAAAATTTGAAAGATCAAATTGTTGCCCTTCTTTAATCAGTGAATTTGCGGCGTTTAAAAAATATAACGAATCTATTGCTCTAGATGAGATGTTGTTACCTAAAGAATCTATCATATAGGGGTCACCCAATTCAATATGGTAATTTACCTTGGCCTTTTTATACCTTGCGCTATCAATTACATACGTGGTATTGTTGGTAAAATAGCCTTTGCTCTGATAGTAGGCGCTTAATTTTTCTAGACTTAATCTTGTTTTGGTAGTATCTAAAACAGTGGGTTCTTCGCCAATATCCTTTAGCCAATTACTTAGTCCCTTGACCAGAAAAGATTCGCCTAATCTTTCCACTTGCTTTTCTGAAAGCAGTTTATCCAGTCTTTTTTTTCTGTTCTCTTTTCTGTATAACCAAGCGTTGTAAGAAGAATCAGGGTTTTCTTTGGCAAGGTTGTATAAATTTAACCTTAAAGGGTATCCTAGAACAGTAGAATTCGGTTTTTGATAGACGAGACTTTCTAATTCTTCGTTGTTAACTTTTATAGAATCAGCATAAATGGTGTTTTTAATCACCAAGAGTTCATCATCCTCAACCTTCTTTAGCGAGTTACAGGATAACAAGACTATTGCCAGTAGGGATAATAAGCTTAATTTAGCCATGATGTTTTTGGAGCAAAGTGCCATCCTCATAGAAATCAAAAATACATTATTTGAATGGTTGTCAAAAGTGAATTGAAACTTATCAAAAGCCTACAGCAAAAAAAGTGCCGAATTGAGCACGGACTATTTGTAATAGAGGGGAAAAAAACCTTGGAAGAAGTTGTGAAATCTCAAATGAGACTATACAAATTGTTCGCCGTTGACCCAGGTGATTTGGATATTGGCGGTCATGAGGTAACGCAAGTGACTGCAAGGGAGCTAAGTCAAATGAGTAGCTTAAAGAACCCAAATGGGTATCTTGGTGTATTTTATATTCCTGAAAAAGTAGAAAAAATAGACTCTGATTGGGTTTTGGTGCTCGATGGTGTTCAAGATCCAGGAAATTTGGGTACTATTATAAGGCTTTGCGATTGGTTTGGTATCAACGATATTGTTTGTTCAAAAGATACGGTGGATTGTTATAATCCAAAAGTGTTGCAGGCAACCATGGGGTCTATAACAAGGGTTTATATTCAATATAGGTCGTTAAGTACATTTTTAGGGGCAACAGAATTACCCATTTATGGAACATTTATGGACGGCGATAATGTAAATACTACCACATTACCTAAAAAAGGAATCATGATTATGGGTAATGAAGGAAAAGGAGTGTCAAATACCGTTGCTGAATTATGTTCAGATAGATTGGCAATACCTCAATTTGGCGAAAAAACCACGGAGAGCTTAAATGTGGCTTCTGCAACGGCAATTCTATTACATGAGATAAGAAAATAACCCGGCTTTTTAATTCGAAATATTTAACTTTTGCTAATTGCTAATT